>JBKJHI010000183.1:0-5821 GCA_046599085.1 Candidatus Limnocylindrales bacterium | reverse complement strand
TCCGCAACGTGTCCGTCGACTTCGCGGTCGAGGACGATCGCGTATCGGCGGTCGACGACGTGTCCCTGACCGTAGCCAGGGGCGAGATCTTCGGCTTGGTCGGCGAGTCCGGTTGCGGCAAGTCCACACTCGCTCTCGCGATCATGGGCCTGCTCCCAAGTGTCGCCCGGGTCCGCGGCCACATCGCGTTCGAGGGTCGCGAACTCATCGGCCTGAGCGAGCGTGAGCTGCGCGCGCTTCGCGGCGATCGAATGAGCATGGTGTTCCAGGATCCGATGACGTCGCTCGACCCGTCGTTCGGGATCGGTGGCCAAGTCGCCGAAACCATCGAAGCGCACCGCGACGTGACCAGCGCCCAGGCACGGGCGGAAGCGCTGCGGCTCCTGAGCGAGGTGGGGATCCCGGCGGCCGAGGACCGCTACGCAGATCCGCCGCATCGATTCTCCGGCGGGATGCGCCAGCGCGTGGTCGTCGCCACGGCACTCGCCAACGATCCGGCACTGCTCATCGCGGACGAGCCCACCACGGCCCTCGACGTCACCATCCAGGCCCAGATCCTGGACCTCATCAGGGCGCTCCGGACCACGCATCGGACCACCGTCGTGATCATCACCCACGATCTCGGCGTGATCGCCCAGGTCTGTGATCGGGTCGGGGTGATGTACGCAGGCCAGCTGGTCGAGGTAGCACCGGTCGCCGAGATCTTCGCGACCCCACGCCACCCCTACACCCAGGCGTTGATCACCGCGCTTCCGACGGGAGACCAGGTTCGCGGCTCGCTACGGGTGATCGAAGGACAGGTGCCGGACCTGACCGCCCCACCGCCCGGCTGCCGATTCGCGCCGCGTTGCCCTGTCCGACGGCTGGAGTGCGATCGCGTGCCACCGCTGGCGACGGACCGAGACGGTCATGGGGTGGCCTGCTGGAACGATCCAGCGACACGCGCGGCCGCTGCCGCCGCTCCAGGTGAGGAATCTGCGCGATGACTGCTCCGTTGCTGCAGGTCCGAGGTCTCGTCAAGCACTTTCCGGCGCCCGGCGCCCTCCTCGGCTCGAACGCCGTGGTCCACGCCCTCGATGGGGTCGACCTTGAGATCGCGCCCGGCGAACTAGTCGCGGTCGTCGGGGAATCCGGATCCGGCAAGACGACGCTCGCGCGGTGCATCCTTGGCCTCGCTCGCCCGACGAGCGGCGAGATCCGCTTCCACGACGAAGAGGTCACCCATCTCCGCGGCGCAGCGCGGAGGGAATTCCGGCGTCGTGTCCAGCCGATCTTCCAGGATCCGTACGCCTCACTGGATCCGCGGTGGTCGATCGCGCGGACGATTCGGGAGCCACTCGATGCCTTCGGGATCGGGACCTCGGCCCACCGCGAAGCTACCGTCGACAGGTTGCTTGATCGCGTGGGACTGTCGAGCAGGTTGGGGACCCGGCGACCGCACGAGTTGTCGGGCGGACAACGCCAGCGCGTCGGGATCGCAGCAGCGCTCGCGCTGGATCCAGAACTGATCGTCGCCGATGAGCCCGTATCGGCATTGGACGTCTCGGTCCAGGCCCAGATCCTCAATCTGTTGTCCGAGCTGCAGCGCGATCTCGGCCTGGCCATGATCCTGATCACGCACAACCTTGCTGTCGTGGAGCACATCTGCGATCGCGCGTCGGTCCTGTATCTCGGTCGGCTGGCTGAGGAGGGGCCGATTGAACGGCTGTTTCGGGCGCCCGAACACCCGTATACCAAGGCGCTGATGGCAGCGATCCCGTACCCGGACCCACGCCGGCGCCTGGTGAAGGCCGACATCCTCGGCGAGATCCCGTCGCCGATCCACCCACCGGCTGGCTGCCGTTTCCACCCGCGTTGTCCGATCGCGATCGCCCGCTGTGGGACCGATGTCCCGGAGCCCACCGTCTTCGGGCCCGGGCATCGGGCAGCGTGTCATGTCGCCAGTCTGCGGGTCCTCGGGTCCGAAGCCGCAGTCGATGTCCGATCACCCAGCAACTGAGTCAGGCAGGAAGGAGGAGCCATGCCGATCGCCACAGTCAACGAGATCGATATCAGCTATCGCCTTGAGGGAGATGGCCCAGAGACGATCGTGATGGTCAACGGCCTCGCAGACGACCTCGAAAGCTGGGGCTACCAGACGGAGGATCTGCTGGCCGCGGGCCATCGGGTGCTGACGTTCGACAATCGCGGTGTCGGGCATTCCAGCAAGCCAGCCGGCCCATATACGACGAGGCTGTTCGCTCAGGATGCCAAGGCCCTGGTCGACCATCTCCAACTGCGCGACGTCCATCTGATCGGGACGAGCATGGGCGGGATGATCGCGCAGGAGTACGCGATCGCCTATCCGGGCGACCTCAAGAGCCTCGTCCTTAGCTCGACCTACGCCGCTCCCGGGCCGTTCTGCGGCCGCATGTTCGCGATGTGGGCAGACCTCGCCCCGGTCATGGGAGTGCCGTTCGTGATGCGCGACGTGCTGCTGTGGGCGTTCACCGTTCCGTTCTTCGAGCAGCGAGAAGGAGAACTCCGAGAGTTCGAGAGCGCCATGGCTACGGGCACCCAGCCGCTGGAGGCCTACCTGGCGCAGCTGAGCTCGATCCAGACGCACGATTCGAGCGATCGCCTTGACCGGATCACGGCGCCGACCTTGGTGATCGCGGGGGAAGAGGACATCCTCATCCCCGTGGCGCTGTCGCGCCGCCTCCACGAAGCCATCGCGACCTCGGAGTGGATAACCACTCCTGGAGGCCACGCCTCCATGTGGGAGCACCCGGCCCCGTTCAACGCGGCGGTCCTCGAGTTTATCGGTCGACACTCCTGAGTTCGGCCAACACGTCATCGAGAGGAGATCTGATGCCTACATCCAACGAACGAGGCGCCCTACCGGAGACCGTCGCCCAGGGTGAGGCCGCCCGCGCGGAGGCCCTCGCCCGACGATTCCTCACGGGTGGCGTCTCACGCCGCAGCTTCCTCAAGCGGGCTGCGGGTTTCAGCGCAGCGGCACTCGCCGCGACGAGTCTGGGCGCCGTGGTCGCCGCCTGCAGCGGCCCGTCCTCGACTGCGCCCGCTAGCGGGGCCGCCGCGACAGACGCACCAAGCGGACCGAAATCAGGCGGCATCCTGAAGGCCGCTCTGACGGGCGAGCCCGACACGCTCGATCCGGCGACCTCGGCGATCTATACCGCGACACAGGTCTTTGCGAACGTCTTCAGTACACTGGTCGCGATCGACGAGAACAACGAGTATTACGGCGTCCTGGCCACGAAGTGGGAGCTGACGGACCCGACGACGTGGGTCTTCGACCTGGTCGACAAGGCGACGTTCCACAACGGCGAGAAGTTCACCGCCGAAGACGTCAAGTACACGTTCGAGCGGCTGCTTGATCCCGCAACGGCGGCCACGGGCGCCTCACTCTTCGAGTCGATCGAGTCCATCGAGGTCGCGAGCCCGACGCAGGTCATCTTCCATCTCAAGACGTCCTTCGGCCCGTTCCTGATCAACCTCATCAACGAGGGCTGGATCGTCAACAAGAAGGCGATCGACGCAGGCGATTCGTCGCGCAATCCCGTTGGCACTGGCCCCTTCCAGTTCGTCGAGTGGGTGCAGGGCGACCATGCGACCCTCAAGAAGTTCGATGGCTACTTCGTCGCGGGCCGACCGTACCTCGACGGCGTGGAATTCCGGTTCCTCCTCGTTGACCAGAGCAGGATCGAGGCACTCCGGTCGGGCGATCTCGACTGGGCGGACGCGATCCCACTCCAACAGCTCACGACGCTGTCGGCGGACCCGGACTTCACCTATGTGACGAACCCGATCGCCGGCATCCCGGACTTCCTGTCGTTCAACACGGCCAAGCCGCCGTTCGACAACATGAAGTTCCGTCAGGCCATCGCCTGGGCCGTGGACCGCACGCAGATCCGGGATATCGCCTACTTCGGTGCGGGCGAAGTCGGGATCGCCGAAGTGCCGAGCGCGTCATCCTGGTTCACCGGTGAGGATCCGTATGCCGGGAGCCCCGACATCGAGAAGGCCAAGGCCCTCCTCGTCGAGGCGGGGATCACCACCCCGATCACGATCAAGTACCTGGGGCTTCCGCAGTATCCGGAGCTCCTGAAGACCGGCGAGGTCGTTCGCGACAACCTCAAGGCGATCGGCGTCACGATGGAGATCGAGCAGGTCGAGGTGTCCGTCTGGTTCGATCGCTACGTCAAGGGCGACTACGAGATCACCTCCGCCTATCACGAGGGGACGATCGACCCCGACTACTTCTATTCGCTCGATATCCGGACCGGCGCGTCCCTGAACGCGTCGTTCTACTCGAACGCGGAGATCGACGCGATGATCGACGAGGCCAAGACCGAACCGGACGAGGCAAAGCGCAAGGGTCTCTACTCTGCGATCCGGTTCGCCGTCTCAGAAGAAGCGCCGGTCATCTTCGTCCACTACGAAACGATCAATTACCTCATGCGCAAGGACGTGATGGGGTCAACGGTCAACCCGCTGCTCGAGCCCCGAGTCGAGTACATGTGGTTGGATCGCTGACTCGACAACGCAACGGTCGTCGGCAACCGCATGTCCAGCACGGACGTCGACCTGTTGTTCACGAACGCGGCGGTCGCCTCGATGCGACCGTCGCGCCCGCCTGACGAGGCGATCGCGATCACGGGCGATCGAATCGCCTGGGTCGGCTCGATGGCCGATGCCGACCGCGACCTTGGACGAGTTCGGCGCACGGTGGATCTGGGCGGGGCGACGGTCCTGCCCGGCTTCATCGACGCCCACAACCACCTGATCCTGCTCGGGCACTGGCTCGACCAGGTCGATTGCACGACGGCCGCTGTCGCGTCGATCCCCGACATCGTCAACGCGCTTGCCGCGCGCGCCCGCTCGACGCCGCCGGGGACCTGGATCGAGGGCCGCGGCTACGACGACACCCGTCTGGCCGAGCGTCGCCATCCCACACGCGCCGACCTTGACGAGGCCACCCGCGAACACCCGGTCCTGCTGCACCACGTGTCCGGCCACATGAGCGTGGTCAATTCACGAGGCCTCGAACTCGCGGGGATCGGCCGCGACGCCGCGGATCCAGTCGGCGGTCGCATCGTCCGCGACCTCGCGTCCGGTGAACCGAGCGGACTCCTCCAGGAGCAGGCGATGTCCCTGGTCCCTGTCCCGTTCACCCCGCAGGATCCCGCCTCGCTCCAGGCGTCGCTGCGTGCGGGCGGTCTTGCCTACCTCGCTGCGGGCGTGACCAGCAGCCATGAGGCTGGGATCTTCAGCTCCCCCGAGCTCGGAGCGTTCCAGGCCGCCTGGGCTGAGGGATGGCTTGCCCAGCGCACGTACCTCATGTTCCGCGTCGACTTCGTGGCCGCGCTTGAGGCCCTCGGCTTGCGTGGGGGTTTTGGCGACGCGCGCCTCCGCTTCGGAGCGATCAAGCTCGTGGCCGATGGGTCTCTCATCGGGCGCACGGCGGCGGTGTCGGAGCCGTTCCTCGATGACGCGGCGGCGGACAACCTGGGGATCCTGACGATCCCGCCGGACGATCTCGACGACCTCATCTGGCGTGGCCACCGGCTTGGCTGGCAGATGGCGGTCCATGCCATCGGCGACCGTGCGATCAATGCCGTGCTCGATGGGTTCGAGCGCGCGATGGCGCGCTTGCCACGGCCCGATCCGCGCCATCGGATCGAGCACTGCGGCGTCCTGCGCCCCGACCTCATCCGTCGCATCCGGGACCTCGGCGTCATCCCGGTATCCCAACCGCCGTTCATCACCGAATTCGGAGATGGGTTCCTTTGTCATCTTGGACGCGAGCGATGCCAGC
>JBKJHI010000160.1:0-33157 GCA_046599085.1 Candidatus Limnocylindrales bacterium | reverse complement strand
CGACGTCGATGCCGGCGCGCAGGGCGGCCAGGACGACCGAGAGCACCTCGGCGACCGCGAACAGGTCGGCGGTCGGCGCATCGATGAGGAGGTCGAGCAGGTCGCTCAGCACGCGCGGGAACAGGTCGCGCTCATACAGGCGCAGGACGTCGGGTCGGAACTGGGTGTTCTCGATGCGCCGGCGCGCGCGATGCACGGGCCCGTGCGTGATCGACACGATGCCATCGCGGATGTTGCCTTCGGCGTACGAGCGGCGATCGAACGTCCGCGACAGATTGGGGTCGAACAGCGCCGCCCGGATGTCCTCGTAGCGATCGAGTTCGATCGTGGCGGTGAATTCGGTAAGAAGCGCTGTCATCGGGCGGCCTCCATGACGCGATCCGTGCCTAGTTCGAATCGTGGATGACGGTGCCGTCACGGACGACCCGGATGGCCTGGGTCGGACAGCCGCGAGCGGCCTGGAGCAGGACCTGGACATCGGCCACAGCGACCCCCGCCGGGATGGCCACGCTGACACCCTGGTCTTCGTCGAGACGAAAGGCGGCCGGTGCGACCCGGGTGCAGTCGCCAGAACCGATGCACTGCTCTGGATCGACCGAGACCTCGACCGCCACTCGCCCTCCTCCGTGCCCCATGCCTGACCCAACAGATTGTACCCACTGGAGGCCTCTGAGGATACAATCCTCCTCAAGACGGAACGTCGCCCCCCGTCACATCGCCGAGGAACCCTGATGCTGCTCATCGATCGCGTGCTGGAGGCCGACGCACAGGCGCCGCCGCACGTCGCGTCGTGGATCGGTGGCGCGTTCGACGATGGTCAGGCGACCGGCCAGGCCGAGTCGGACGTCCTGGAGCCCGCGACCGGGAGGGTATTGGCTCGGACGACCGACGCCGGGGTCGCAGGGGTCGATCGGGCTGTCGCGGCCGCTGAGGCTGCGGCGCCGGCCTGGCGGGCGATGCCGGCACGTGACCGGGCGACCCTGATCGCGCGACTGGCCGACCGGATCGCCGAGCATGCCGACCGGTTGGCGCTGCTCGACGCACGCGACACCGGCAACCCGGTGACCGCGATGCGCGCCGACGTGACCAAGGGGGTCCGCAGCCTGTCGGACGCGGCGGGCCTGGCCCTGCGCATGACCGGCGAGGTCTTCCCGCTACCGGGGTTGCACTACACCCAGCGCGAGCCATGGGGTGTCGTGGGTCGGATGATCACCTTCAATCACCCGGCGATGTTCACCTGCGCGCGGCTGGGCTCGGCGCTGGTCGCCGGCAATACCGTGGTGCTCAAGCCGTCCGAGCTCGCACCGCTGGCGCCGCTCGCGATCGCCGAGCTCAGCGCGGGCCTGGTGCCGGACGGCGTGATCAACGTCGTCGCCGGCGGTCCGGCCACCGGAGAGGCGCTGGTCCGGCATCCGAGCGTGCTGCGCCTCTCGTTCACGGGCAGTACCGCCACGGCCCTCCGGATCCAGGCCGCGGCGGCCGACAGCGGACGGGTCAAGACGCTGTCCTTCGAGCTCGGCGGCAAGAACCCCATCGTCGTCTTCGACGACGTCGACATCGACGAGACGGCCGCCGCCATCGTGCGCGGCATGAACTTCACCCGCGTCCAGGGCCAGAGCTGCGGGTCGACCAGCCGTCTGGTCGTCCACGAGCGGATCGCCGAACCGATCCTCGAGCGCGTCGCGGCGCTGGCGGGCCAGATCCGCATCGGTCTGCCGACCGATCCCGCCACGGAGATGGGCTCGCTCATCAGCATCGCCGCGCGAGATCGATGCCTGGCGGTCGTCAAACGCGCCGTGGGGGCTGGCGCGCGCCTGGTCGCCGGCGGCAGCAGCCCGTCCGACCCAGCGCTGGCAGGCGGCGCCTACCTCGCGCCGACGGTCGTCGCCGACGTGCGTCCGGGCTCGGAGCTCGCCCGTGAGGAGGTCTTCGGACCGGTGCTGGCGGCCATGACGTTCCGCACCGAGGACGAGGCGCTGGCCATGGCCAACGACGGGCCGTATGGCCTGACGGCGGCCGTCTGGACGCAGGACATCGATCGCGCCTTTCGCGTCGTCGACGCATTGGACGCCGGGTACCTCTGGGTGAACGATGTCGAGACACGCTTTCCGGCGGTCCCGTTCGGTGGCTGGGGCGACTCCGGGGTCGGTGTCGAACACGGTCTCGAGGAGATCCTGTCGTTCACCCGGATCCGCGCCGTCAACGTGCGGATACGCCGCGATCGCGGCCCCGGCGGCACGTAGCGAGGAGGCAGCATGAAGACCACCACGACGACGGGCACGAGCCACTACGACATCCAGAAAACGCGCCGCAAGGATCTCCTCGACGAGTGGCGCGGCTACCACAAGACGATCGTCGGACGGGGCGACGTGACCATGGTGGACGATCCGATCAGACGTGCCCGGCGTGGCGTCTACGTCGGACGCGATGGTGACCGCCCCTCGATGAATCTCGACGCGACGGTCCACGAGGTCGCACCGGGCACCACGACGACGATCCACCGCCACTCCTGGGATGCCGTCGGATTCGTCGAGTCGGGCCTCGGCTGGACAGAGATCGATGGCCAGCGCATCGAATGGCGCCCGTGGGACAGCTTCTACCTGCCGGCCTGGTCGTGGCATCGGCACGGGAACGACGGCGACGTGCCGGCGACATTCCTGACGTGGAGCGTCGAGCCGATGCTCGAGTTCCTTGGCGTTGCCCAGATCGAGGATGCGGGCGATACGCCGGTATCGGAGTTGCCCCCGGCGCCCCAGCCGGCGCCCGAGGTCATCGGCGACCATCCGTATGCGCGTCGGCTCCAGCGCCTGCGGAACCAACCGATCGGTTCTGCCGGGACCCGGCTGCTGACCCGCTTCGAGGACGTGCGCGGCGTGGTGTCGAAGCGCGGCGCGCGCAGCCTGTTCCTCGTCGACTCGACGCTCGGCTATCGGACCCAGGGCCTGTCGATCGTCATGCACGAACTGGCGCCCGGTCGCCACCAGTCGCGGCATCGCCACGGTGGGGACGCCTACCTGTATGTCGTCAAGGGCAACGGCCACACGCTGATCGACGACGTCCCGCACGAGTGGCACACCGGCGATCTGATCGTCGTCGACCACTGGGTCTGGCACCAGCACGTGAACTCGGACCCGGAGACGACCGCCCGCCTGATCCGTGTCCACAACGTCGACGCGCTGTACACGATGATGCGGGTGCTCCTCGATCCGCTCGAGCTGCTCGAGGAGCCGCCAGTCCTGGACGCGCCGGACCTGGAGGGCGTCGTGTGGCCCGACCATCTCCTCGGCCGTCCGGAGATCTGAGCCGATGGCACATGACGCCCCTGCGTCATGTGCGCTGCGTGGCGCTCGACCTGTCCGCGCGGCCGCCGACGCAGCGTCGGGCGAAGTCGTCGACTAGCTCTCGGCGACGGCCGCCGCGGCCTCCTCGACGGGCAGCTCGCCTGGCCCCTCCAGGTCCTCGGGGTCGCTTCGACGCTCCGCCATCATCTGCCACGCGCGACGAGTCGCGAGGATCCCGATCGGCGCCAGGATCGCACCGGCGATCGCCGCATGCTGCGCCCCCACGAGTGCGGCCAGACCGCCGGCGACCAGCGCGGTCAGCGGTCTGTTGCCGAGATGCGCCGTCTGGTGGAACGCCATGACCCGGCCCCGGACGATGTCAGGCACCTCGATCTGGAGGGTGCCGGTCAGCACGGGGAAGCACAGCGAGAACCCGAATCCGACGAACCCCACCGTGACCATCGCGACCGACAATGACGGGGCGAGAGCCGTGCCCACCAGGCCGACCGCCTGGCTCACCAGGCCAAGCTGCACCATGCGCTGGGACCACCCCCGTCGTCGCATCGGGACGAAGGCGATGAGCGCGAGGGCCGACCCGATACTTTGCGCCGCGACGATCAGCCCGGCCGCACTGTCCGGCTGTCCGAGGGCCTCCACCGCGATCGCCGGCGACAGCGTCCGGATGAACTCGAGGGGAGCACTCACTGACACGACCCCGAGGAGCAGGGCGATGACCCACGAGTGCTCGCGCACGTATGACCCGCCGCTCGCGGAGATGACCGGGGCGCCGGGCTTGGTCGGGCGGGCGTCCGCGCGGGCACCGAGGCCGCGGCGCTGCAGGTAGACCATGCTGACGATCGGCCCGAGGTAGGTCAGGGCATTGATCGTGAACGCCCATCCCGCCCCGGCTGTCGCCATCACGAGGGCCGCGATCAGCGGTCCGCTGATCTGGCCGAGGATGAACTGGAGGGTATTCAGGCCGACCGCATCGGTCACTTCATCGCGCGGCACGAGTCCAGGCAGCAACGCGATGATCGACGGCTTGGCGATGGCGTAGGCGGTGTTCAGGGCGAAGAACGCGACGATGAGGTGGATCTCCGCCGCCAGCCCGGCGAATGTCACGACCGCAAGCGCCGCCGCGATCGCCCCGGACAGGACATGGCTGACGATGATCACCTGTCGTCGGTCGTAGCGATCCGAGACGATGCCGCCGACGATGGAGAACAGGAAGATCGGCAGGAATCCCGCGAAGTTCAGCAGGCCGACGGCGAGCGCGGACCCAGTCAACTGGTAGACGAAGATCGATCCGGCGACGGTCTGTAGCCAGGAGCCGATATTGGAGAGGAACCCTCCCGCCCAGTACACGGCGAACGGCCGATGGCGGAACGGGCCGAGCCGGCTGTGCGGGGCCTTCGCTGGAGTCATCGACCGCCGGAGTGCTGGACAATCTGGGCCATCATGCATACATTCTAGCGGTGCTACCTGCAGCCGACGGCGACCGATTCGAGACTGTCCTGCGCGGTGCGCGCGTGCACAGCGATCCCGCTGCTGCTCTGCCTGGCGACGCCATCGGGATCCGGGACGGCGCCATCGTGGCGCTGGGCCCATGGGCGGAACTGCGGGCCGGCGTCGGGGCGACGACGAGGGTCCTCGACGTGCAGGGCCGCACCGTCACCCCGGCGTTCATCGACAGTCACACGCACTTCCATCGCGGCGCCGTCCTGCGCTACTCGTTCCTCGACTTCGAGAGCCTGGCGCCCGCCGGGATCGACGACCTGCTCGGACACGTGGCCGCTCGCGCGTCGACGAGCGCGGACGGAGACTGGATCCAGGGCGATTCGCTGTCGGCGAGCCGCCTGGCCGACGGTCGCCTGCCGGATCGACACGAACTGGACCGCGCCTCGCCCGCCCATCCCGTCGTGTTGCGCGGGATCGGCAAGCATGTCGTCGCGGCCAACAGCCGCGCCCTCGCGGCGGCCGGGATCGACCGCGATACGCCCGATCCGGCCGGAGGACGTATCGAGCATGACGCGGCCGGCGAACCGACGGGCGTCCTGCACGAGACCGCCAAACTCCGCCTCGATCAGTCCCATCGCGACACGGTCGTGCCGGCACCATCCCCTGCCGATCGGCAGGCCGCCCTCCGCGCGGCGTATCGAGACCTCCATGCGGTCGGCATCGCCACGATCCACGAGATCATCAGGCTCCCGGAGGAGGCGGATGATCACGCCGTCCTTCGCGCCGCCGGTGACCTCGGTGTGCGCATTCGGCTGTTCTACCGGGTGCACGAGTCACCGCTCTCGCTGGACTGGCTCGAGCACCTCGGCATCCGCCGCGGTCTCGGCGACGACTGGATCAAGGTGCTCGGCGTCAAGGTCAGCGTCGATGGCTTCTGCATCTTCCGAAACGCGGCCGTTGAGACGCCGTACAAGGGTGATCCGGACAATCGAGGCCTGCTGCGCATCGAATCGGACTCGCTCGACGATCTCGTCGCGCGGGCGAACGCGCAGGGTCTCCAGGTCGCCGTCCATGCCGTGGGACCCCGGGCCGTCGATCTCGCACTCGATGCCTTCGAACGGGCCGGTCCGGCGATCGCCGGACCCCACCGGGTCGAGCACGCGTACCTCGACATGGATGCGGCGCGCCTCACGAGGATGCGGGACCTCGGTCTGGTCTGGTCCGTCCAGCCGGCCTTCCTGGATGCCTATCGACGTGAGTGGGCGGACGCCTTCGAACCCGAGCGCGTCGGGTCGATGATGCCGCTCCGCACCGGTGCGGCCATGGGCCTGCCGATCCAGTTCAACAGCGACTTCCCATGCGCGCCGTTCGATCCCCTCGGCGGCATCCGCCTGGCCGTCGAGCGGAGTCGTGGCGGCCCGCGCTCCAGAGACCCGGAAGTCCTCTCGATCGCCGAAGCCTGGCGTGCCTACACGACGACCCCGGCCGAGGTGGCCGGTGACGATCGCCTCGGACGTATCGTGGTGGGAGCACGCGCCGACCTGATCATCCTCGACGGCGATCCCTTCGGTGCGGATCCGGACCTCGCAGGCGTGGCCGTCCATGCGACCATGGTGGACGGCAGCGTGGTTCACGCACCAGCTGGATGGGAAGGGTGAGGCAGGTGGAGGTCGAACGACTCGCGCGCGGCGATCAGACCGAGAAACTGGCCGAGATCATCGCGGCCGCCCGCGAGGAGAACATCACGGCGCAGGAGCTCGTCCTGGCCGCGGTCCGCCGGGCGATCCTGTCGGGAGTCCTTGGTCCGGGTGCCCGCCTGCGCCAGGAAGAACTCGCGGATGTCTTCGGCACCAGCCGGATCCCCGTCCGGGAGGCGCTTCGTGCGCTCGAGTACGAGGGCCTCGTCACCTCCGAGCCGCATCGCGGGTTCACCGTCACCGCGCTCGACGCCGACGACGTCGAGGAGGTCTACGACCTACGGATCCTGCTTGAGAGCGAGGCGGTCCGCCTGGCGCTGCCGCTCCTGACCGACGAGGATCTCGAGGATCTCGAGCAGCTGTTCCAGGCGATGCAGAGCGCGGCCACGTCCGACGAACAGCTCGCGTCCCGGGAGCGCTTCTACATCCGCCTGTACTCCGTGACGGGCCGGCCCCGGCTCGTCGGCCTGATCCTTCGCCTGCGACAGGAGGTCGCTCGCGTCCTGCGCTGGGCGACGATCCAGCACTCAAGCTCCATCCACGAGCACTTCTTCGAGGCCGTTCGGGTCGGCGACGCCGACCGCGCCGTGGCGCACCTGAGCGGCCACTACCGCCGCGTGGCGCTGCTCATCCGGCGCTACATCAAGGAAGCCGAGGCGCGCGAGCGCGCCGATCGCCGCCGCCCCGGCTGAGGCGCGAGCCCGCCGAGGACGACCGGCAGGGCTGCGCTCGCTCGCGCGGCGCGAAGCTGGGTCAGCCAGTCAGGTGCCCGCCGTCGCCCTGTTCAGTTGAAGTCGGGGCGCCACTTCTCGAAGCGTCGCTCGATCCGCCGGATGCCCTCGCCCATGACCACGCCCAGCAGGCCCAGGATGATCACGCCCAGCATCACCCGATCGGTCCTCAGGGTCGTGCCGCTGAAGTTGATGAAGAAGCCCAGGCCCTTGTTCGCGGCGAAGAACTCCGCGACCACGACGCCGACGAGCGCGCGGGTCGTGCCCAGGCGCAATGCAGTCAGGATGTACGGGAAGCTGCTCGGCACGATGACCGAGGTGAAGGTCAGCCAGCGCGAGGCTCGGAAGCTCTTGGCCAGGTCCAGATACCGCGCTTCGGCGGCGCGGACACCAACCATCGTCGTGACCACGATGACGAAGATGGCCTCCAGCCAGACGATGAAGATCTTCGATTCGAGGCCGAGGCCAAGCACCAGCACGATGAGCGGCACGAGGGCGATCGTCGGCGTGGCGTAGATCGCGGATAGCCATGGATCCAGGAAGTAGTTGAGGCGACGGAACAGGCCCAGTGCGAGGCCCAGCGGGACACCGGTGATGAGGGCCAGGCCCAGACCCAGGACGAACTGCTGCGAGGACTGGAAGAGATGCGGCCACAGCGTGCCGTTGACCAGGAGGTCTTCCCATGCCGCTTCGAGGATCAGCGACGGCGCACTCAGCGTGACCCGCTTGACCAGGCCGAGCTGGACCACGGCCTCCCACAACGGCAGGACGACCACGAAGCCGATCAGGCCGTACCGGACACGTTCCGGGATCGACGGGAATCGCAGCCGCCGCGATCCGTCGGGGTGTTGCCGGCGTGACCGGGCGATCCCGGGGGAGGATGCCGTCACGCGACCGTCCCGGTCGTCTTCGCCACGTCGTGGATGTGCGGCTTGAGCTCAGACGAGATCATCCCCCAGATCTGGTCCGCGTAGGTGATGAACGCTGGCGTGCGCTTGATCTCAAGTTGCCGTGGGCGCGGCAGGTCGATCGCGATATCGGCGAGGATCCGTCCCGGCCGAGCGCTCATGACAAGGACGCGGTCGGACAGGTAGATCGCCTCGTCGATCTGGTGGGTGATGAACAGGACGGTCTTGTGCGCCTCGTTCCAGATCCGCAGAAGTTCGGCCTGCATCAGTTCACGGGTCTGCGCGTCGAGCGCGGCGAACGGCTCGTCCATCAACAGGATCTCCGGATCGACCGTCAGCGCGCGGGCGAGGTTGGCTCGCTGCTGCATCCCGCCCGAGAGCTGGTACGGGAACTTGCGCTCGAAGCCGCTCAGGCTGACCAGGTCGATCAGCGGCTGGGCCCTCGCCTGGGCTTCCTTCTTCGGCACGCCCTGGCAGACCAGGCCGTACGCGACGTTGTCGATGATCGTGTACCACGGGAAGAGTGAGGAATCCTGGAAGACCATGGCATGCGCGGAACCCGTCGGGGGTGTCGCGATCTCGATCGTGCCCTCCGTTGCCGGGAACAGTCCGTTCACGATCTTGAGGAATGTCGACTTCCCGCAACCCGACGGACCGACGATGCTGACGAACTGCCCTTCTTCGATATCCAGGTCCACTCGATCGACCGCCAGCAGGCGGTCACCGGACTGCTGATCGACGTACTCCATCCGGACATCCCGTGCCTGGAGTGCCAAGCCTTGCTGCATCGCGATTACCTCCGCTCCAGGGACGTCTGTGGGCGCCACTTCTGGAAACGCGCCTCGACACGACGGATGGCTTCGACTCCGATGATCCCGGAGATCGTGAACAGGAGCACCCCGAACAGCGCACGATCGCCCTGGCGCAATTCAGTGGCACGGCGGATGAGGACGCCGATGCCCTCGGTCTGGGTGTATAGCTCGGCGGTCACGACGCCGATGAGCGCGCGGGCGATGCCCAGTCGCAGACCCGTGATGATGAATGGCACGGTGGACGGGATGACCACCGAGCGGAAGAGGAGCCACTCCGACGCGTTGAAGCTGCGCGCGACGTCGAGGTAGCGACGATCCGTGGTGCGCACCCCTTGCACCGTCGGGATGACGATCGAGAAGAAGGCGCCCAGGAAGACGACGGCGATCTTGGACCCAGGTCCGAAGACGCCGAACATGATGACGAGGACGGGGAGCAGCGCGATGCGTGGCAGCGAGTTGAAGAAGTTCA
This sequence comes from Candidatus Limnocylindrales bacterium, assembly GCA_046599085.1. Classification (GTDB taxonomy): domain Bacteria; phylum Chloroflexota; class Limnocylindria; order Limnocylindrales; family CSP1-4; genus SPCO01. The sequence goes on along the minus strand of JBKJHI010000160.1, from coordinate 23,801 downwards.
GCCAGGGGTCCAGGGCGAACAGGAGGCGCCGAAACCGTCCGGCCGCCAGACCGATCGGGATGCCGAGGGCGATCGCCAGCAGATAGCCGATGGCGAACTCGGAGAAGCTGGCGAACAGGTCACCCCAGAACCGTTCCGTCTGGACCTCTGCGATGCCGGCCTCGATGATCCCGGTCGGCCGCCCGAAGAACGATCGATCGATGAATTCGCTCCGGCTGCCGAATTCCCAGAGCGCCAGGAAGACGACCACACCGGCGAGGCCATACAGCAGTCGCTCGTTGTCGAGCAGGCGCCCGAAGCGCGACTTCTGGGGTCGCACGGGCTGGCTCTGGATCGCGACGCTCAAGTCGGACCTCGCTGCTGCTGGACGACCCCGGCGGGCGGGGACGGGTGGGACCGGGGACGCTGACGGTCGATGGCGCAGTTTGTGGTCGGAATGTAGACAATGTCAAACGTTTCGACTACATTCCGGTCGCAGCGCGCTTCGGGGCGACCCGTTGCCGGCGCTGGATCGAGGAGGATGACACGACTATGGCGAAGCGCACGCGGATTCTCGCACTGCTCGCATCGGCTGCGGTCCTGGCCGCTGCCTGTTCCGGAGGCGGGGCCACGACGGCACCCGATCCGTCGACGCCCGGGGAAAGCACCGCGCCGGTCGAATCGATGGCGCCGGGCTCGCTGCCCACGCCGGAGAAGACCGACATCAAGATCGGCATGAGCGTCACCGAAACCAGCCAGTTCGCGGCGCAGCTCGCGTACATGGCGGGCATCTATGAGAAGAACGGCCTGAACGTCCAGATCACCGTGTTCGAGGGGGACGGCAAGGTCATGCAGGCGCTGCAGGCCGGCCAGCTCGACGTGGGCTTCGGTGGGACCTCGTCGTTCATCACCTCGCAGCTCACCGACGTCCCGGTCGTGGCCCTCGCGGTCAACGCCGTGATCCTGACCGACGAGCTCGTCTCGACCGCCGATGTCACCGACGCCGCGGGGCTGAAGGGCAAGTGCGTCGCCGTTTCCACCTATGGCGGCACATCGCACGGCGCCGTCATCCTGTCGCTCAAGGCGCTCGGGCTGACCCCTGAGGACGTCGTCATCACCGAGGTCGGCGGGCAGAGCGCCCGCATCGCGGCCCTTCAGGGCGGTGCCTGCGCCGCCGCGCCGGTCGACGCCGCGCGTCACGAGGAGATGGCCGGACTCGGCTTCAACTTCCTCGTCAACCTCAAGGAGGCCAAGCTGCCCTGGGGCCGCTCCGGCATGGGCGTCACCGAGGAATGGCTCGCGGCCAATCCGAATACAGCCACCGTGGTCGCCGCCTCGGTCCTCGAGGCGCAGAACATGATGTGGACGGACGCCGACAAGGCGGCCGAGTACTACGCGGAGTTCATCCAGGGCGACGTCGCCGACGCGAAGGCCCTGATCCTCGAATTCCAGACCATCGGCAACCGGCCGATGACCTGGACGGATGATGCGTTCGAGAACCCCAAGCAGGTCCTCGCGTCCGTCAACCCCGACATGCTCGACGTCGCGGTCAGCGAGGCGTTCGATCGGAGCGTCCTCGAGGGCCTCATCGCCACCGGCTTCTACGAGGCCAACGGCATCCCCACCGAGTAATCCACTCCTCCACACGTACCGCCCTCGGAGCCTGGCTCCGGGGGCGGTCGTGTTTCACGCCACGGGCCGTCGTGCGGACCGTGGCGGCGCAGCAGGAAGCGAGGGTCGACGACGTGTGTGGCACAACGACGAACGCTGACGACGTGCATGGCGAGCCGGGGCCGACCGGCGGTGTCGAGCGTATCGTCGAGCTCGCCGATCTGCTGTCGGTGGCTCGGCGCATCGTCACCCAGGATGAGGTCCGACGGACGGCGGCCGGGTTCATCGGCTACGGCGCGACGAAGCCCGGCGAACGTGTCCTCATCGGTGTCGACAGCCAGACGGACCCGGACCTGACCCACGCCATCGCGCGCGCGCTTCGCGAGATGGGAGCCCGGGTCGACGTCGTCGTCGCCCAGGTCGAGGACGACCGGGAGTTCGACGACGTCGACGAGATCCGCGTTGCGATGCGTCGACGTCCCTGGGTGGAAGAGCCACGACGGTGGGAGGGCACCCCGTGGATCGAGGATCTCGCCCGGACCCGTGGCTACGACCTGCTGATCCACGGCAAGGGTGGGGCCATCCCCAAGGTCGAGCATCGCTACGAGGGCTTCCCGTGGGTGGTCAAGGACCACTTCGCGGCGGGACCCAACCTCTTCCCGCGCGACCTGCATCGTCGGATCAACGAGCGCACGTGGTCGCGCATCACGGACAACGCCGGCGCCAGGCTGCTCCTCACAGACCCCGAGGGCACGGATCTGTCGCTGACGATCCTCGACGCGCCGTTGCGGGACTCGACCCGACACGACTATGGCCTCAGCCCCAAGTGGGGCCACCTGATGGCCCACCCGCCGACGCCGATCGGCCCGGACGACGACACCAAGGGCGTGATCGCCGGCACCCTGAACCACTTCAGCCGGCCCTTCCCGCGCATCGAGGTCGACGTCGAGCGTGGCCGGATGACCGGCATCCGTGGCGGCGGTGCCTACGGCGCGGCCTGGCGCGACCTCGAGGACGAGTCGAAGGACACCCAGTACCCATGCTTCCCGGAGCCCGGCCTCTTCTGGATCTGGGAGATCGCCATCGGGACGAATCCCAAGATCGTCCGGCCGTCCAACATCCGCTCGCTGTCGTCGGGCGGCTTCGAGTGGGAGCGGCGCCGGGCCGGGATCATCCACTGCGGCCTGGGGACACGTTGGCGCTCCTCCGAGGAGGTCTGGGCGGGGGAGCGGGGCCTCCTGTACGGCCACCTTCACGTCCACCTGATGTCGGCGACCCTCGTCGTCCAGACGGCGACCGGCGACATCCCGATCATCGAGGGTGGGCGACTGTCTGCCTACGACGACCCTGACGTCCGCGACCTGGCCGCCCAGTACGGCGATCCCGACCAGATCCTGCGTGACGACTGGGTGCCCGACATCCCCGGCGTCACGGTCCCCGGCGACTATGCCGAGTACGCACGCGATCCCGCCCGGTTCATCTATGGAGCGGCGGGTTGATGCGCTCTCAATATGTGGACAAATTCCACGGTATTGGCTACATTGTCTCCCATCTCGTGTTCGTCCTTGCCGCTGCTTCCACGCCGCCAGCCGGACGTCACCGCCGCATGAACGGGGATTGATGGGTATCGAGCAGGTTCGGTTCTACAGCCACGGAGCGGCCCTCGCCGGCACGCTTGCCCTTCCGGACGGTGCCAGTGCCGATGCGCCGGTGGCCGCCATCGTCCAGGGGCCGGGCTGGCTCGGCCTGCGCGACGCGAAGCTGTACCAGCCGTATCACGACGCCGTGCTGGCTGCCGGCATCGCCGTGCTCGTCTTCGACTACCGCGGCTTCGGCGATTCCGAGGGCGACGCGACGTATCTCGATCCGCGGACCCAGGTCGAGGACTATCGCAGCGCGGCGACGTACCTTGAGACCCGCGATGACATCGACCCGAGGCGCCTTGGAGCATTCGGTTCTGGTGGCACAGGTGGCGGCAACGCGATCATGGCGGCCGGCCTCGACGAACGCTTCAAGGCCATGGTCAGCCAGGTGCCGATCGCCGATGGCCGGGACTGGCTGCACCGGATGCGCCGCGAGCACGAGTGGCTCGAGTTCCTTGAGCGCCTCCGTCTCGATCGACTCGAGCGTGTGCGGACTGGCGTCGGCGAACTCGTGGCGCCGCGTGACGGGATCATGGTCCCGACACCGGAGCGCAAGACCACGACGATCAAGGCCGACGTGGACCAGCGGGTCCCCTCGCAGGTCGCGCTCGCCAGCGCCGAGGCGATCTTCGAGTACCGGCCCATCGACGTCGTGGCGAACATCGCGCCGCGCGCGGCGATGTTCATCTGCGTCGAACACGATGCGACCACGCCCGAGGACCACAGCTACGACCTGTACGAGGCGGCCGGCGGGCCAAAGCGGTTGGTGATCCAGACCGGCACCACGCACTACGGCGCCTACGCCCAGTACCGCGACATCGTCGCGCCGCTCATCGCCGAGTGGTTCACCACGCACCTCGTGGCTGGCGACGTGCATGTCCACGAGGGCGAGGCCGAGTCGTCCGTCACCTACCTGGGTCGCTCGTGAGCGCCGACGTCGTCATCCGCGGCGGGACGCTCGTCACGCCTGAGGGCACCCGCGCCGCCGACCTCGTCGTGGAGGGCGAGCGGATCGCGGCCATCGTGGAGCCCGGCACGACCGTTGACGCCGCCCGGACGATCGATGCCGCCGGCAAGCACGTCATCCCGGGAGCGATCGACGTCCACTCGCATCACCGCGAGCCCGGGTACACCCACAAGGAAGACATCATCTCGGCGACGTCGGCGTGCGCCGCGGGCGGGGTGACGACGTCCTTCGCGATGCCCAACGTCTCGCCGCCACCGAACACCGTCGAGAATCTCGACGCGATGATGGTGTTGTACGAGCAGAAGGCCATCGTCGACTGGAACATCAACGCCGCGGGGACCGTCCCCGATCAGATCGCCGGGCTCGCCGCGCGCGGTATCGCGGCATTCAAGGTGTTCATGGTCGTCGACACCGGCCGGTCCTACCCGCACATGCCCGGCATCGGCGTCCACGACCATGGCAAGCTCCTGGAGATCTTCGAGACGGTGGCCGAGACCGGCGTGCCGCTCATGGTCCATCCGCACGACCAGGCGCTGATGACCCACATCGAGGAAGGCTTCTGGGCTCGCGGCGAGCGTGACGCCCAGGCCTATGCGAAGGCCTACGCCGCCCACGACGGGATCATCTGGGACACCGCCGCCGCGCTGCTGCTGCGTCTCCAGAAGGCCACGGGGACGCCGCTTCACCTCCTGCACACCCAGACCAAGGGGGTCGTGGATCAGCTTCGAGCGGCGAAGGCCAACGGACAGATGGTCACGGCCGAACTCAATCCATGGGCGGTCTTCCTGGGAAACGACTGGGCGAACATCGAGCGCCTTGGGTCGTACGCACTGTCCTACTACGTCCCGGAGCACAACACCGAGTCGCTCTGGGAAGCCCTGCGCGACGGCACCATCGATCTGATCTCGACCGATCACGCGCCGCACACGCGCGAGGAGAAGGAGCCTGGCTGGACGGACGGCTGGAAGGCCCACACCGGCACGCCATCGGCCCAGTTCTACGTCCCGATGTTCCTCGACGCGGCCGTCCGCGGTGTGCTCACCCTGGAGCGCGTCGTCGAACTCCTCGCGACCGTCCCGGCTCGGGCCTTCGGCCTTGCCGACAAGGGCCGCCTCGAGGCCGGGACCCAGGCCGACATCGCGATCGTGGATCTCGAGTGCGAGTTCGAGATCCGGGACGAAGACGTCCTGAGCAAGATCGGCTACACCCCGTACGCGGGCAAGCGGATCCGTGGCGGGGTCGACACGACCCTGGTCCGCGGCCGCGTCGTCTACGAGCACGGAACCGTCGTCGGCGAACCCGGGTGGGGCCGCCAGGCGAAGCCCACCCGCTGACCACCCGCCCATAGGAGGACCATCAGTCCAATGGCCACACGCTTCGGTCTTCTCGTCCCGCACTTCGGGGTCGAGGCGGATCAGGACCTGCTCATCGAAGGTGCCCAGGCGGCGGACCGCCTCGGTTTCGACTCCCTCTGGGTTCGCGACCACCTCGTCTTCCATCCGCACGGTATGGAGGGCACGGACCGCACGTTCATCGAGCCATTCGTGACGCTCACCTACCTTGCCGGTGTCACCGAGCGGATCGGCCTTGGCGCGGCCACGATCATCCCGTTCCGGCACCCCGTCAACATGGCGTACAGCGTCGCCTCGATGTCCTGGATGACGCGCCGCCGCTTCGATCTCGGGATCGGCGCGGGCAACTTCCAGCACGAGTTCGACGTGATCGACCAGGGTGAGCTGAAGCGTCCGGAGCTGATGAAGGAGCAAACGCTCATCGCCCGCCGTCTGTGGACCGGCGAGTCAGTGGAATGGCACAGCGAGAACTACGACTTCAACGACGTCGATCTGAAGCCGCAGCCGGTCCATCCCGTGCCGGTCTGGTGGGGCGGCGCGACACCCGCCTCGGCACGACTTGCCGTCGATTTCTGCGACGGCTGGCTGCCCGGCCGGATCACCTTCCCGACGTACGAAGCGCGCGTTGCCAAGATCCGCGAGATGACCACCGAGCAGGGCAAGCCGATGATCATGGCCGGCGCCGTGCCGGTCACCAGCATCGACACGTCGTTCGACGCGGCCACCAAGCGCATGAACGTGCCGGGCCTGATCAAGAACGCGAATGCCCAGAAGTTCTGGCTCAAGCCAGAGGGTGGCGAATTCACCTCGATCGACGAGCTGGATGGGTCCATCCTGGCGGGCTCACCGGACGATATCGTGCGCGGCGTGCAGCGCTATCAGGAGATCGGCTGCGACCTCCTCATCTTCGACTTCCGCATGCGCTTCCCGGACTGGCTCGAGCAGATCGAGATCCTGTCCCGGGACGTCCTCCCTCGCGTCGCGGAGCCGGCCCCCGTCGGGGCGTGATCGGCAGCCTCCCCACCCGTGGGCGTCGCGGGGTATCCCCCCACTCCGCGACGCCCGCCCCGCTCGCCGCCAAGGAGCCTGCCAGGTGAAGACGACGACCTCGACCCAGGTCACGCACTACGAGATCCAGAAGAAGCGACGTGAGTCGCTGCTCGAGGAGTGGCGCGGCTACCACAAGACGATCATCAAGCGCAGTGACGTCGCCCTCGTCGAGTCGCCGGCCCGTCGCGGCCGCCGCGGCGTGTATGCCGGCTGGGACGGTGACCGCCCGACCAAGAATCTCGACGCCACCCTCCACGAGCTGGATCCTGGCGTGACCACAACGATCCACCGGCACTCCTGGGACGCCATCATGTTCGTCGAGTCCGGCTCCGGATGGACCGAGATCGATGGGCAGCGCATCGAATGGAAGCCATGGGACACCCTTCACCTCCCGAGCTGGGCCTGGCATCGCAGCGGCAACGACGGCGACCAGCCCGCGGTCTTCCACACGTGGAGCGTCCAGCCGATGCTGGAGCAGTTCGGCGTCGCGCTGCTGGAGGAGGGTGGTGACGCGCCCGTCGCCGAGCTGCCGGAGCGACCGCAGCAGGTGACGCCGCTGACCGGCGACGATCCCTACGCCCGGCGGACCCAGCGACTGGCCCGCCAGTGGGAGGGCACCGAAAGCGCTCGATTGATCACCCGCTTCGACGATGTCCGCGGCCTGGTCACGAAGCGTGGGGCCCGCTCCCTGTTCATGGTGGACAAGAGCATCGGCTTCCATACCGCGGGCCTGAGCGCCGTCATGCACGAACTGGCACCCGGCCTGTACCAGTCGCGCCATCGACACGGCGGCGAGGCGTGGCTGTACGTCATCTCCGGGAGTGGCCACAGCGAGATCGACGGGGTCAGCTACCCCTGGGAAGCCGGCGACCTCATCGTCGTCGACCATTGGCAGTGGCACCAGCACTTCAACGACAGCCCGGATCGCACGGCGCGTCTCGTGCGCATCCACAACTTCGATGCCCTGTACGACATGATCCGGATCCTGATGGACCCGATGAACCTGTTCGAGGAGCTGCCCACGCTCGACGCCCCCGACCTGTCGGGCGTCGTCTGGCCGGACCACCTCGGGGGGCGACCGGAGGCCTAGGCGGTGCCGCCCATCACCGTCCCGCCCGGCGTCGAGGGAATCGCCGGCATCACCGAGCTGCCCGACGCCGACTGGCAGGACCGCTGGGACCGGATCATCCTGCCGGCCTCGCTCAAGGATCGGCTGCTCAATTACCTGCTGTTCTCGCTCCGGCACCGCGCCGGGCTGAGCACGGTGGGTCTGCCCATCCACGGGCTGGTCGTGCTGTCCGGCCCACCGGGGACCGGCAAGACGACGCTGGCCGGTGGCCTGGCCGATCAGGCGGCACGGACCCTGGGCCAGCCGCTGATCTTCGTCGACATCGATCCGCACGTGTTCCCGAGCCAGTTGCTCGGGGAGAGCCAGCGCGCGGTCGCGCGGCTGTTCGAGCGGACACTCCCCGATCTCGCGCGGCGCGGGCACCCGACGGTCGTGCTGCTCGATGAGGTCGAGGCGCTGGCGGTGAGCCGGTCGCGCGCTTCGCTCGAGACAAACCCGGTGGACGTCCATCGGGCGACGGACGCGGTCCTGGCCGGCGTCGACCGCGTGGCACGGGCGTGGCCCAACGTGACCTTCGTGGCCACGACCAACTACCGGCCCGGGGTGGATGCGGCGTTTCTCTCGAGAGCCGACCTCATCGAGGAGGTCGGGCTACCCGGGGCCGAGGCGATCCGGACGATCCTCGCGGACACGCTGCGCGAGGTGACCGGAGCGGACCCGGGTGCCGACGCCGACCTTGATGCCCTGGCCACCACCTGCGTCGATGTCGCGATGGATGCCCGCCAGGTGCGCAAGCTCGTGCTGCGGACGATCTCGTCAGAGCGCAGCCTCGCGCTCGACCCGTCCGGGGTCACGCCCGCCCGCGTGCTCGCAGTCCTGCGCTCGACGACGCTCGAGGACGCGCCCGCGTGAGCGCACCCGAGGCGGCAGCGCCGTCGATCGGGTCGGCCACCGACGCAGCGCCGGGCATCCCCCGGGAGTCGCTGCTCCTCGCCGGCTCGATCTTCCTGGTCATCGCGGCGACCAATATCCTCACGCCGCTGCTGCCGGCCATCCGCGACGACTTCGGGGTGAGCATCTCCACCGCCGGCATCATCGTCGGCTCGTACGGGCTGGCGCGGCTGGCCGTGGACCTCCCTGCAGGCTTCCTGGCCGATCGGGTCGGCCACCGACGACTCAGCGTGATCGCCTTCATCGTGCTGCTCGCGGCGTCCCTGGTCGGCCTGTTCGCGGGCTCGGTCGAGGTCCTCATCGCTGCGCGCATCGGTGGCGGGCTGTCGGTCGGCATCCTGGCCACCGTCATCCTCTCGGCGCTGAGCGCCACAGCGACACCCGCGAACCGCGGCAAGGTCATGAGCCTGTTCCACGTGGCCAACAACACGGGCATCGCCCTGTACCCGATGGTCGGAGGCCTGGTCGGGCTCGCCTTCGGCTGGCGAGCGACGTTCGCCGTCACCGCCGTCCTGGCCGTGATCGCCGCTGCGATCCTCCTGCCGTTGCTGCTCCGTCTGCACCTCGGGAGCGCGACCGGCAGCGGCCGTGGCACCGCCGACGCGTCGCGGATCCTGTACGGCCGCGACCGCCGCCAGGCCGTGGTGATCACGAACTTCGGGGTCGTGGCGAACATGATCCACCGTCACGGCTTCCGGAACACCATCCTGCCGCTCTACGCGGCGACATCCCTGGGTCTTGGGGGCGTTTCGATCGCCACCGCGATCGCCCTGATGTCGGTGACCGGCCTGCTGGTGGCGACCCCTGGCGGTGTGCTCGGGGACCGGCTCGGTCGGCGTCGGGTGATCACGGCCGGTCTGGCGGCGATCGCGGTCGGTGACCTCGTGTTCCTGCTGACCGGCGACCTGCTGACCTTCCTCGCCGCGGCCGCCCTGATCGGCTTCGGCGACTTCTTCACGAGCTCGCAGACGGCCCTCCTGTCCGAGGTGGTACCCGCCGCCGACCGGACGAAGGTGCTCTCAACGTACCGCTTCTCAGCCGACCTCGGTGCGCTCATCGGTCCGGTCATGCTGGCCATCATCATGGATGTCGCCAACGCCCAGATGGCCATCGTCGTGGCTGCCGCCATCCTGTTCACCGCGTCCCTGGCGGCGCGGTTCGGCGTTCCCGATCCGCGTGTCGTCGAGGCGGCACGTCCCACTCCAGCCCAGTGAGCGAGGTGTCCAGATGACTCCCGACGACGTCGTAGCCCGGATCGATCGCGACGAGGTCGTCGAACTCGCCCTGGCGCTCGGCAACATCGACAGCCCGACCGGCTCGGAGGGCGCAGCCGGGCAATTCGTCTACGACTGGCTGACCGCCAGCGGCTTCCGCCCGCAGAAGTACGCCCTGACCGAGGACCGCTTCAACGTGGCCGCGCGGCTCGACGGGACGGGCGGCGGCTACAGCCTCATCTACAACGCCCACCTGGACACGACCCTTCGCCCCGACGCGTCCTGGTCGGCCCTCGACCCGCTGGACCCGCTCTATCACTCGGCGTGGGTGGAAGGCGACGAGATCTTCGGCGACGGGGTGGTGAACGACAAGGGTCCGATGGCGGCGTTCCTCGTGGCCGCCAAGACCATCCTCGACGCCGGCTACCCCCTGAAGGGCGACCTCGTCGTCAGCGCAGTCGCGGGCGAGATCTCGCGGGAGCCGATCGAGGAGTGGCAGGGTCCCGCCTACCTGAGCAAGGATCTCGGCGCCAGGTTCATGGTCACCCACGGTGTGGTCGCCGACTACGCCCTGGTCGCCGAGGGAACCGGCTTCGGCATCGTCGGGATCGAGCCCGGCAAAGCCCACTTCAAGGTCACCGTCCAGACCGACACGCCGCGCTACTACACGCCGTACCTTCCGCGCCCCACCGGGATGGCCGACGCGCCGAACGCGATCGTGCGGACTGCCGCCGTGATCGAGGCGTTCGAGCGCTGGGCATACGCCTATCAGCAGGCCAACACGTTCCGCGGCGAGAACGGGACCATCGTGCCCAAGGCGAGCATCAACGCGATCCGCTCCGGCTACCCGTTCAGCCTCACGAGCGCCCCGCAACTATGTTCCTTCTATGTCGATACGAGGATCCTCCCGGGCGCCAATCCCATGGACCTGCGCGACCAGCTTCGCGGCGTCCTCGACGAGGTCGGCGTCGTCGGGACTGTCGAGCTGTTCCTCTATCGCCCCGGCTTCGAAGCGACCGGCGCTGAGCGCTTGATCGAGACCGTCCGACGCTGTCACGACCAGGTGTTCGACACGCCCCCGGCGATCGTCGGCGACCCGGTCACGAGCATGTGGCGCGACACGAACGCGTTCAACGAGCTCGGTATCCCGGCCATCAGCTATGCGCCACGGTCCGCCAGCCACGCGGCTCGCAAGTCGTTCAAGGTCAAGGACCTCCAGGACGCGTCCATCGCCTATGCTCGGATCGCCATGGATCTGTGCGACCAGGACCGACCCGCCGGGTATCCGCTCGGTGCGCATCGCAACCGCGACATCGCCGCGAGCGTCGCGGATCTGCCGTCCGCCTGACGGGGGCGATGACGACCCGCAGCGGCCACTACGCGACACTCGAGCTCGAGTCCGACGCGACCCAGCGCGAGATCCGGGCAGCCTACCGTCGGCTGGCCCGGGCGACCCATCCCGACGGCAACGCCGACGACCCACGCCTCGAACGCCGGTTCAAGAAGATCGCTCGGGCCTACGAGGTCCTGAGCGACCCGAAACGCCGAATCGCGTACGACCAACGGCTGACGTACGGCCGCTTCGCCGCGCCGGGCACAGGGGGACCGGCCACCTTCGCCGTGGACGCCGGACCGATCTACCACAGCGATCTGGGCCACCATAGTGACTTCTACCAGCAGGGCGATCCGCTGTCGGTCGCTGAAGCGGCCGTGCTCGTCCGACGTGAGGCCGGCTGGCTGCGACGGGCGATCAGGACCGGACGCCTGCGGGCCACTCGCGGGCCTGCGGGCTACCTGCTCCGACGGCGCGACGTGGAGCGGCTGGACAGGACCGCGAAACGGCGCTCGAGGATCCCGCCCCCCGTCCCGGAGACGGACGACATGAATACAAGTGAAGCATGATTGGGTACAATCACTCGGACCGAACGACGGCCCTCGTCGGCTCGACCCGCGACCACGGAGGACGACGATGACGACGATCGGTTACGCCGCGATGCTTGAGCAGTTCCACCCGACCCCCTTGCTGGACTGGTGCGCCCAGGCCGAGGCGGCCGGCTTCGAGGCCGGTTTCATGGTCAGCGAGCACTTCCATCCGTGGACCCCGCAGCAGGGCCAGAGCGCCTTCGCCTGGGCGTTCATGGGAGCCCTCGGCCAGCGCACCTCGCTGCGTTTCGGGACCGCCGTGACGTGCCCGGGATTCCGCTACCACCCGGCCGTCATCGCGCATGCCGCGGCCACCCTCGGGGCGATGTACCCGGGACGCTTCTACCTCGGGCTCGGAGCAGGCGAGGCCCTCAACGAGCACGTCATCGGCGGCGTGTGGCCGGAGGTGCCGATCCGCAGCGCGATGATGTTCGAATCCATCGAGATCATCAACAAGCTGTTCACCGGCGAGGTCGTCCGGCACGACGGCAAGTACTTCACGCTCGAGCGGGCGAAGCTGTACACGCGGCCGGAGGTGCCCGTCCCCGTGTACGTGGCCACGGCTGGTCCGGTCAACGCCAAGAAGACCGGCAAGTTCGCCGACGGGATCATCACCGTCGGTGCCGCCGACGACAAGATGGGGATGATCTGGGGCAAGTTCGAGGAGGGCGCCCGCGAGGCGGGCAAGGACCCATCGAAGGCGCCGAAGATGCTGCAGATCCACGTGTCATGGGCGCCGACGGACGAGGAAGCGATCGAGAACGCCCTGGTCGAGTGGCCGAACGGCGGCATGGCGTTCTTCCCCAAGCAGGACATCAAGAACCCGGAGGACTTCGCCGGGATCGCCAAGCTCGTCCGTGCCGAGGACTTCAAGAACCGCGTCCTCATGACGAGCGACCTCGAGGCCCACACCAAGCACATCCAGCACTACGTCGACATGGGCTACGACGAGGTGCACCTGCACAACGTCGGGCGCAACCAGACCGAGTTCATCGAGGTCTTCGGCAAGGAGGTCCTGCCGAACCTGCGCCTGGGCTGAGCCTTTGGCCGCGACCGCGCTGGCGGGCGACGACCGCGGCGCTGATCGCGATCGCTACACCTGCCGCGCCCAGGACCCCGGCCGTCCCCGTCGCGACCGCCACGGAGCCCGCGGCGATCGGGATGATGACCTGACCGACCCGGTTGCCCAGCAGGCGCAGCGACATCGCGGTGCCGCGTGAACCGGCCGTCGCGCGCGCCGCGACCCAGGACATCGTGAGCGGCTGGCATACGCCGAGCGTGATCCCGGCCACGGCCATGACCGGGAACATCACGGGTAGCGGCACGACTGCGAGCGCGATCACGGACGCTGCGGCGATCACCAGGCTGCCCAGCATCATCCGTTCACGACCCAGGATCGTGACGAGCTGTCCCAGGAACAGCCGCGACACCATCGAGGCGCCCGCCCGCACGGCAAGCATGGCGCCGACCGTGGCCACCGTCAGACCGCGTTCCTGGCCGAGCGCCGGCAGATAGACCACGAGGACGTCCATCGTCGCGAGCACGGTCATGCTGGCGAGCATGGCCGGCGCCATCCCGGGCATGCGCAGGATGGTCATGACGGCCGGCCGCTGCGGAGCGATCAAGGGTGGGGCGACCGCCGGGCCCGGGTCGTTCCGCCACTGACTGACGATCAGCGGAACAGCCAGGATCGCGAGGAACCCGCCGAAGAAGAGCGCCTGACGCGTGCCTTCCGCAGACCCAGCGCCGGCGATGAGGCCCGCCGCCGCCGGTCCGATCAGCTGGCCGAGCGAGGCCACGAACGACAGGTTGCCGAAGCGATGGTCGTAGCTCGCTGCCGGGGTCCGGCTGGCGACGAGAGTCTGGTCGGCAACGACGAAGATGAGCTGACTCAGCCCGAGAAGCCCGATGCACAGCAGCAGCGCGACCGGCGTGCCGATGAGCGCCAGCGCGGTCGACGCGATGCCGAGGCTGACCGTCGAGCCGAGCAGGAACGGGAACTCGCCGAAGCGATCGATCTGACGGCCGATCGACAGCGCGAGGAGGACCGGCGCGATGGCGAAGGCTGCCGCCACGAACCCGAGCGAGCTCGGTTCCATGCCGATCTCAAGGGCGCGATACGACGCCATCGGGCGGGCGACGGCCGTCGCCGCCTGGAGGAGCGTGGCCACGGCGAGCAGGCCGAGGAACCATCGCGTGCCGGAGGACGGTCGGCGCATCAGCCGATGCCCGAGACCAGGTCCGCGAGCCGATCGATGATCGTCGGGTCTGGCGCGCACGGGCGGAGCACGAACTCATCGACCCCCATGGCGGCCTGCCGCTCGAGGACGGCGCGGAGAGCTTCGGGGGTCGTCGGGATCCCGCGCAGGCGTCGCTCCGCGAGCGGCGGGTCGAAGGCGTAGGCGGAACGGATGTAGGCAGCCGCCTGCTCGTCGGCCGACGGACCGAGGGCGACGTAGCTCGACCCCAGCCAGCGCGGCTTTCCGGTGCGCGCTGCCGCCGACCAGGCGGCTTCGATGGCCGCCCACAGCTCGACCATCCTGGCCGGATCGCCACCACCAGGGGCCATGAAGCCGTCGCCGAACGCCGCGATCCGCCGCGCGACGGCCGGCACGTACCCAGCGATCAGCAGTTCCGGACCACCGCCCCGTGCTGGCGGCACGCCGATCGGACCGATGCCGGCCTCGGCATCAAGGTCGCCGCCCGCCCACAGCCGGCGCAGGATGGGCAGCTGCTCGTCGAGGCGTCGGCCGCGGTCCGAGAAGCTCGTCGACGTGGCCACGTAGTCGTCGGGCCGAACCCCCACACCGACGCCGACGCTCAGGCGCCCACCGGACAGGACATCGATCGATGCGGCCTGACGAGCCAGCAGGGTCGTTTCGCGGGTCGGTGCCAGAACGATGCTGGTGAGCAGCCTGATCCGCGAAGTCACGCCGATGACGGTGGCCAGGGCGATGAACGGTTCGTGGGCCGGAAACACAACCCGATCGAGGACCGCCAGGCTGGCGAACGGCCCAGCGTCGGCGCGGGCCGCCCAGTCAAGCAGGCCATCGGGGGTCAGGGCGTTGGCTCGCGTCGGGAGGCCGATCCCGATGCGCATCCCCCCGAGCGCGCCCACCGTCACGCGCCCGCGAGCTGGCGGGCGGCGATCTCGCCGACGAGGATCGCGGCGAGGTTCGTATTGGCGTGGGGGACCGTGGGCAGCACGGATGTATCCGCCACCCACAGGCCATCGACGCCGTGGACGCGCAGATCCGGTCCGACGACTGCGCCCGGATCGGAGGCCGGACCCATCCGGCAGGTTCCCACGCCGTGGTAATAGCTGAGGTAGCTCGCACGGATGTGCTCCATCGGGTCCCCTTCAGGGCCCGGGGACAGCAACGGGCCGTAGAACTCGGCCAGGCTGGGTCGCGTCACGAGCTGCTTGACGAGCTGGAACCCTCCGAGCATCGCAGCACGGTCGCCCAGATGGTCGAGCAGGCCTGGCTCGACGATCGGCAGGTCCGCCGGATCGGTCGAGGCGAGTCGCACGCGGCCGCGCGACCGATGCTCCAGCAGGCGGATCGACACCGGGAGCAGCGGCGGCATGCCCTCCATCCTGATCGATGGCTGCATGAAGATGTGGAGGTCCGGATTCGGTGCGTCCGGGGAGCTCCGCGCGATGAGTCGCACCTTGGGGATGACGTAGTCCTCGCGCAGGTCGGTCGTTCCCTGGAACGTCACATAGACGACGGCATGATCCTGGTAGTCGCGCCCGACCCCGTCGAGCACGAAGACGGGATCGATGCCGTGGCGCTCCAGTTCCTCCCTCGGGCCGATGCCGGACAGCAGGAGCACCTGCGGCGAGTGGAAGACCCCTGCGGACAGAACGATCCGGGGGGCCCGCACAGTGCGGACGGCGCCAGCGTCATCGACGATCTCGACGCCCGTCGCCCGTCCGCCGTCGAGCAGCACGCGGGTCGCGGTCGTGTCGGCGAGGGTGGTCAGATTCGGTCGATCGCGAGCAGGCCCGAGGTAGGCGACGGCCGTTGACTGGCGGATGCCGTCGCGGACGTTGTAGGGGGAGGCGCACACGCCCAGCGGATCCGGGACGTTGAGATCCTCGCAGCGCGGGAGGCCGAGCTCCGCCGCCGCCACGACCAGGGCACGGACCGGCGGATCCATCGAGTCGTCGAGCCGATAGCTCCGCTCCAGGTGCAATGGGCCACCGCGACCGTGGATCGGGTCGTCGCCGAAGTCGGGGTCGTCCTCGATCGCGCGCATGGTCGGCAGCAGCGCGTCGTACGTCCATGCATCGCCACCGAACGCGGACCACGCGGCGAAGTCGCAGGCCATCGGGCGGACGACGGCCAGGTTGTTGATCGACGAGCCACCGCCCATGATCCGGCCCGACAGGAGCGGGAACGACGAGCCGTCCTCGCGGTCCACGTCGTACATCCGGACATACGGTGACTCGAGGACCAGTTCCTGTTGCCGCTTTGGGTCGGCGACCACGCCGGGCAGTGGTTGCGGATCGGGCCCAGCCTCGATCAGCAGCACGCGACACGCCGGGTCCTCGCTGGCCCTTGCCGCGACGACGCACCCGGCTGTCCCGCCTCCGACGACGATCAGGTCGTACTCGCTCACGTGGTCTCGGGCCCTCCGGGGCTGGCCGTCTCGAGCCGATCGCGCAGGCAGCGGGTGACCTGTCCGATCATCACACCGGCCGTCGCGCGCAGGACCATGTCACCGATGATGGCCAGCCGACCCTTCGTCGTGATCGTCGCCCGATAGGTGAGCGTCGATCGCCCTGGCTCGCGCTCGGCGACCGCGGCCTCGACGTGGGTCAGGACGCGACTCTTCGTCATCGAGTCCGTCCCCTCGACGTCGACCACGAGGTCGTCCGGGAAGCGCTCGGACGTTCGCACGGCACGGAAGTCGAATCGCCCGTCGATCGGCCCGACGGAGGCGCGCACGACGCCTTCGAACGTCCGTGGATCGAGCTGACGGACCTCGTCGACGCCGGGCACGCAGGCGGCCAGGTCGAGCGGGTCGATGAGCACGCGCCACACGGCGTCTGCCGGTGCGGCGATCTCGATCGCGCCTTCGAGCTTCATGGGCACGCCCTCTACCAGGATTGGTTGTCTCCATCGGCCATGATATTGCATACAACCTCGGCATCCTCGCGCGGCCGCCGCGGTCAGCCGGCGGTGGCTGCCATGGCCGTTGCCGCGCGCCACGCGTCATGGAAGCTGGAGTAGAGGGGCACCGGCGCGAGGCGGATGATGTCCGGCTCGCGGACGTCGCCGACGACACCGAACGGCTCAAGCCTGGCATGCCGCGCCGTCGCATCCGACACGCGATAGGAGAGCTGGGCGCCGCGCGCGGCCGGGTCCCGCGGCGTCAGGAGCGTCGCATCCGGGACGAGCTCGCCCATGAGCGACTCAAGGTAGGCCGTCAGCGCTCGCGACTTCGCGATCAGGGCGGGCATCCCGGCCTCATCGTGGATGGCGAGCGCGGCGCCGATCGGGACGAGCGACAGGAGTGGTGGCGTGGAGATGCGAAAGCCGTCGGCGCCCGGGCCGGCGCTGAACGTCTCCGCCATCCGGAACCGCGTGGCCGGGTCGTTGCCCCACCAGCCCGCAAGTGCCGACACGCCGGCGAGTGCCGACCCGCCGGCCGCCGCATGATGGCGCTCGTGGACGAACAGCTGGGCGACCGCGCCGGGTCCCGCGTTCAGGTATTTGTACGTGCACCACGCGGCGGCATCCACGCCGGCGTCGTGGAGTGCCAGATCCACGTTCCCGGCTGCGTGGGCCAGATCCCAGATCGCCATCCCACCAGCTGCGTGGATCGCGCCCGTCAGTGCCGCGATGTCCAACGCCTGGCCGGTCGCGTAGTTGACCCCGGACAGGAGGGCCACGGCGAGTCGGTCGCCAGCGTCATGGATCGCCGCCGCGAGGTCGGACTCGTGCAGCGTCGCCTCGCCCTCGCGCGGTCGCACGACGACGAGCTCGATCGCAGGATCGAGGCCGCGCTGGCGCAGGTGCGATTCGACGACGTAGCGGTCGGACGGGAAGGTCGGCGCCTCGATGAGGATGGCTGTCCGACGCCCGATCGGTCTGTAGAAGGCCGCCAGCAGCAGGTGCAGGTTCACGCTCAGCGTGTTCGCGGTCGTGACCTCGGTCGGCAGCGCGCCGACGATCCGCCCCGTCGCGGTGGCGAACGCCCGCTCCATGTCGAGCCACCCAGCGTCGGCATCGAACCAGCCGTCGACCGCACGGTCGCCCCATCGTTCCAGCACGGCGACCACCGCGTCTCGTGCCGCCCGTGGTTGGGCGCCCAGTGAGTTCCCGGCGAGGTACGCAAGCGGCCGCCCAGCGGCATCGACCGGCAGGCGGAACCGGGTGCGATAGCCGGCCAGCGGGTCCGCCGCGTCGAGGATGAGAGCGTGGGCCTCGCTCGGATCGACGAGGCCCCGCCCGTCGGTCACAGCCGGACGCGCGGCGGGCTCGACCGGTCGAACATGTGGACGGTGTCGACGAACCGCACCTGCTTCGTCTGGTACGCCATCACGAGCGAGTGGGTCCGGGCGCCGCCGCCGAAGAAGCGGACGCCCTCGAGCAGGTCGCCTGCGGTCACGCCGGTCGCGGCGAAGACCAGCTCCTCTCCGGGGGCCAGGTCCTCGGTGTGATACACGCGGTCCTCGTCGCCGTGACCCATCCGGGTGCCGCGCTCGCGTTCCTCGGCACTCCGGTAGCGGAAGCGGGCCTGGATCTCGCCACCGAGGCAGCGCAGGGCCGCGGCAGTGATGACGCCCTCCGGGGCGCCGCCGGTCCCCATGACGGCATGGACACCAGTGCCGGAGACGGCACAGGAGATCGCCGCCGACAGATCGCCGTCGCCGATGAGCTGGATGCGGGCGCCGGCCTCTCGGACCTCGGCGATGAGGTCGTCGTGGCGCGGACGCTCGAGGATGACCACGGTGATGTCGCTGATCTGGCGCCCCAGCGCCTCGGCGATGCGACCAAGGTTCTCCGTCGGGCTCTCGCGGATATCCACCTTGCCCGCGGCGCCCGGGCCGACGCACAGCTTCTCCAGGTAGGTGTCCGGGGCGTGCGTCAGACCACCGGCCTCCGACGCGGCGAGGACCGTGATGGCTCCCGACTGGCCGTGGGCCACGAGGTTCGTGCCCTCGAGCGGGTCCACCGCGATGTCGACCGCCGGGACGTCGGCCCGCGCGGCTCCGGTCCGCCCCACCCGCTCGCCGATGTACAGCATCGGCGCCTCGTCGCGTTCGCCCTCGCCGATGACGATCCGACCGGCGAAGTCGATCTCGTCCATCGTCCTGCGCATCGCCTCGGTGGCGGCGGCGTCGGCCTCGTCCTTGGCGCCGCGTCCCATGAAGCGGGCCGAGGCGATCGCCGCGGCCTCGGTCACGCGGACCATCTCGAGGGCGAGCAGTTGTTCCACGTGGGCCTCCGTCAGATTGTGTACGCTTTCGTCCAGATTGTATGCGTCGGCCGCATCTCGGCCGATGTTCAGTGCCGGAAGTGCCGGCGTCCAGTGAAGACCATCGCGAGGTGGTGTCGATCGGCGACCTCGATGGCCATCTCGTCCCGGATGGAGCCGCCCGGCTGGATGATCGCCGTCACGCCCGCCTGGGCCGCGGCCGCGATGCCATCCGGGAACGGGAAGTACGCGTCGGACGCCATGACCGCGGTCCGGGCCCGATCGCCCGCGCGCCGCAGCGCGATCTCGACCGAGACCTGGCGCGAGGCCTGCCCGGCACCGATGCCGACCGTGGCCCCGTTGCGGGCCAGGATGATCGCGTTCGAGCGGACGTGACGGACCGCGCGCCACCCGAACAGCAGATCGGTCAGCTCCTCGAGCGTCGGTCGCCGCTGCGTGACCACCTGGAGGTGCCCGCGGTCGAGCCCAAGGTCGTCGAGGCTTTCCACGAGCAGCCCGCCGGCGATGCGCTTGAAGTCGAGGTTGGCGATGCCGTAGTCGCGCATCCCCTCGGTCGGGTCGGGCGGGACGGCCAGGATCTCCAGCCCCGCCTTCGCGCGCAGCAGGCCGATGGCTGCGGGGCTGAACGACGGCGCGACGACGGCCTCGTACGAGTTCGCCGCGATCTCGCGCGCCGTCGCACCGTCGAGCTCCCGATTGACCGCCACGATGCCGCCGAACGACGCCACGGGATCCGTTTCGAGCGCGTGCCGGTAGGCCTCCACCAGCTCGTCGTGCGAGGCGAGGCCGACGGGGTCGGTGTGCTTGACGATGGCGACCGTCGGCGCCGTGTAGTCCCGGGCGATCCGATACGCGGCATCGAGATCGAGCAGGTTGTTGAACGACGGACGGCCGCCCTGCAGCTGGCTCGCATCGGCGAGGGTCCCGCTGCGATGGGTCGTCTCGCGGTAGAACGCGGCATGCTGGTGGGGATTCTCGCCGTAGGGCAGGTCGTCGACCTTCTCCAGGACGAGGGCGAGCCGGCGCGGGAACTGGATGCCGGCGATCTGGTTGAGATAGGCCGCGATCTCGGCGTGGTAGGCGGCCACCGTGCTGAATGCCTCGGCGGCAAGGCGGGCCCGGGTCTCGGCGCTGACCATGCCGCGCTCCCGGATCTCGTCGACCACGAGGTCGTACTGGTCCGGTGACGAGATGGCGGTGACGCCGGCCGCATTGCGCGCCGCGGCACCGAGGAGTGCTGCCCCGCCGACATCGATCATCTCGATCGCTTCATCGATGGCCACGAGCCGCGCGCCGACGGCGGGTGCGAACGCCTTGACGTTGACGACCACCAGGTCGATCGTGCCGATGCCCTGTGCCTTCAGCTCGGCGAGCTGTTCCGGGACGTCGCGTCGGGCCAGGATGCCGGCGTAGACCGCCGGGTGGAACGTCTTGACCTGGCCGCCGACGAGCGGTGGGACCTGGGTCAGATCACTGACGCTGCCGACGTCGATGCCCTCCGTCGCCAGGGCGTCACGGGTGCCATCGGTCGCGACGATGTCGACGTCGAGCGCCTGGAGGCGCCGGGCGAACGACGCGATGCCGTCTCGATCGGCGACGGACAGCAGCGCTCGCACGACGAAGCTTCTCCTCCCATCCCGCCGACGTCGGCAGGGCGACACCGGGTTCGGATCGAGGGCCCGGACGGTGCATCGGCGGCACCTGACCGCACGCCCCGAGTATAGCGTCCGGCATGGCATACTCCCGACACGTTTCGAGTCCGTGCTCGATCTCCCGCCCCCGCAAGAGGCCGCCGCGTGACCCTGCTCCCCTGGGAATACCTGTTCGAGTCGTTCAGCAGCCGCAACTTCCCCGACCTGTTCCACGCCACGTGGATCGCGTCGCTGGTGTTGCTGGTGGTACTGGGCGTCCTGTATAACGTGCGAACGCGCGCCCTGCACCGACACCGGCCCTACGCGGACCTCTGGGAGTGGATGTGGTGGACGGGCCTGATCACGTTCAGCATGCTCGTGATCGAGGCGCTGTTTGTCTTCGACTTCATCCTCGTGCTGCTCACGGGAATCATCGGGATCGGGACGCTCGTCTGGGTCCGCTTCATCCGCTTCCCGCCGCAGCTGCACGCCTACGAGCAGCGCCTGGCCCGGGAGCGCTACTACTCGAAGCAGAAGTTCGCGGACCCCGAGGCGACGATCCGCAAGCGCGGCGGGCGTCGCCAGCAGCGTCGTCGGCGCCGCTAGGCTCGACGACCCGACGAGTCCACCGATGCCGATCGAGGTCCGCCGCTTCGGGGTCGGTCATCGTCGAGCCGATGGCCCGCCGGGAACGACCGGCGTCAGCGGCCAGATCATCCACAGCGATGCCCGCGGGACCGTGACGGAACTCGCCTTCGCGCGCGCAGCGCGCATCGAACCGCACGCCAACCCGAACACGACCTGGTTCGTCGTCATCGAAGGTGGGGGTTGGGTCGGGGTCGGCGAGGAACGGACTCGCGTGGCGGCCGGCGAAGCCGTCCTGTGGCCGGCGGACATCCCGCACGGCGCGTGGACCGAGCACTCGGAGATGCGCGCGCTGGCCGTCGAATTCAGTGGACCGGACGACGGCGCGCTCGCCGGTCGGGCCGTCGAGCTGCTCGCGGATCCGGCGGTCAGCGTGGATGTCGGTCGCCCGCGCCCGCTCGAGCCGGACGCGGGCGAGCCTGCCTGATCGTTCGGGTCAGTCCGGCCGACCCTCGGCGCCCATGACCCTCGCTCCTGTCAGGAGCACACCTGGCACGGATCCCTCGTGGACCCTCGACCAGGCGACGGGATGTGCGATCTGGTCGAGCCCTCACGAGGCGTTCATCTCGGATGTGCTCCTCAGGGGAGCGCGCTCACATCAGGAGCACATGGCACCACGGGAGAGGTTCGCGAGCACCGGGCGAGGCCTCGCGCCTCAGGGGACCGATCCCACCCTCGACCGGCTCGTCTAGCGAGCGACGACCTGCCCGAGTTGGGACAGCACGCGCGCCGTCGCGCCCCATACGGTCAGACCATCCACCGTGTAGGCGCCGAAGCGCAGCGGCCAGTCGCGGATCGTCCGCCCGACGACGTCGACCGGCGCATCCGGGAGGAACGCGGTCAGCGGCGGGCGCAGGATGCGCGCCACCTCGCGGGGATCCGGAGCGAGGACCGGGGCTCGTGTGGCAAGGGCGACGATCGGCGTCACCTGGAAGTCACTGACGGGGATCCAGAACGGCTCCAGGTGACCCACGACGCGAACGCCGGCCGAGACCGCGTCCAGTGCTACCTCCTCGGCGGCTTCGCGGAGGGCCGTGGCCGCCTCGTCGGCGTCACCAGGCTCGGCCTTGCCGCCTGGAAAACTGACCTCGCCGGAGTGGTGGCCGTCATGGGTCGTCCGCTCGATGAGCACGAGGTGCGCATCGCCGGCATCGTCCGGGTAGACGAGCACGAGCACCGAGGCCGGCCGCGTCACTCGATCAGCCGGCGGGGCATCCGGTCGGCGCCACGCCGTGTCCGTCCGAACGATCGATGTCAGCGCCTCGGCCGCGGCCGGGAGGACGTCCGGCAGGGGCTCAAGGCGGGCCGCAGCCTCAGCGAAACGCATCGATCACCCGTGCTGTCCGGACAGTCCGGCGGGGCCTAGTTGACGAGCTCGTCGCCGTCATCTCGCGGACGACGGGTCGGCGGCAGGTCCAGCGGCGAGCGGTCGCGCGCGCCATTCCGCCCGGCCTCCGCCCCGACCGCCTCGTTGTCGCCCTGCGCCCGCGGGTCTCGGCGTCCCTCGCCGCCGACGACGGTCGCGCCATCGCTCGTGAACACGATCGTGCCGGTCGCCAGATCCGCATCGGCCCGGATCGCATCACCCGGACGGAACTCCCCACCGACCAGGGCCCGGGCCAGCGGGTTCTCGACCAGTCGTTGGATCGTCCGCTTGAGCGGCCGAGCCCCGAAGGCGGGATCCGTGCCTTCGCGCACGATGAGCGCCTGAGCGGCGGGCGTGAGGTCGAGCACCAGGTCCTGCTCGGCCAGTCGCCGGGCCAGGTCGGCCAGCAGCAGGTCGACGATCGCACCAAGATGCTCGCTGGTCAGCGCGTGGAAGACGATGACCTCGTCGACCCGGTTCAGGAATTCCGGCCGGAATTGGCCGCGCAGGAGGTCCATCACGTCGCGCTGCATGTCGTCGTGGGCCGCGTCATCCGTCCGCCCGGCGGCGGCGGCGATGGCCGACGAGCCGATGTTGCTGGTCATGATGATCACGCTGTTCTTGAAGTCGACGGTCCGGCCCTGGGAGTCGGTGAGGCGCCCGTCGTCGAGCACCTGCAGGAGCACGTTGAACACGTCCGGGTGCGCCTTCTCGATCTCGTCCAGCAGGACGACCTGGTACGGCCGACGTCGGACCGCCTCGGTCAGCTGGCCGCCCTCTTCGTAGCCGACGTAGCCCGGAGGCGCGCCGACCAGGCGGGAGACCGCGAACTTCTCCATGTACTCGCTCATATCGATACGGACCATCGCCTGTTCGTCATCGAACAGGAAGGCCGCCAGGGAACGGGCGAGCTCGGTCTTGCCGACACCGGTCGGTCCCAGGAACAGG
>JBKJHI010000064.1:0-4394 GCA_046599085.1 Candidatus Limnocylindrales bacterium | reverse complement strand
GGCCGCAACGACAGCGGACGATGCGGACGTGCCGCTGACGGAGGTGACTCCCCCACCGACGCCGGTGGTCAGGATGTCGGTGCCGGGCGCGCCCAGGAAGACGGCCTCACCGTAGTTGGACGAGCTGGCCAGGACGTCGGCCGAAGTGGTGTTCGAGACACCGATGACGCCACGGTCACCGGCCGGATAGGCAACCGTGGACGCACCGTCGTTGCCGACGGCCGCCACCAGCACGACGTCGTTCGACCACGCGTAGTCGATCGCCGCCTGGAGAGCCGGCGAGTAGCCGGGGTTGCTGAAGCTCATGTTGATGACGTCGGCGCCGTGCTGGACCGCCCAGACGATGCCTTCGATGATGTCGCTGTCCTGGCCAAGGCCGTTGGCGTCAAGAACGGTGATCGGCATGACCTTGACGCCGGCATAGCCGACGCCCGCGACGCCGGAGCCGTTGTCCGTGGACGCGGCGATGATGCCCGCGAGCCACGTGCCGTGGCCATGGGGGTCAGCGGTGGCACTGCCACCGGCGAGGATCGAGGTACCGCTGACGAGCTGGCCGGCCAGATCCGGGTGGGAGGCATCCACCCCGGTGTCGAGCAGGGCCACGACGGCGCTGCTGGACGGCGTCACAACGCCGAAGACGTCGGTCCAGCCGATGCGCTCGAGCGCCCACTGGTCGCCGAAGGACGGATCGTTGGGGGTGGCCTCGACGACGCGGAGGCGGTCGGCGTCAAGGCGCTGGACGGACGGATCGGCGGTCAGGGCGCCGATCGCGGTGGATCCGTCAACGAGGTCGATGGCATGCATGCGCAGCGCCGGGATCGAGCCGTTGTCGATGGCACCGACGGCGGCGAGCGCCGCGACCTGGTCAGCCTGGCTCGTGCCAGCGACGAAGGTGACGAGATACGGGCTGGTCGCCATGGGGGCGGCCGGCGTGGGGGCGGGCGTCGGGGTCGGGCTCGGGCTCGCGGACGGCTCGACGCTCGCGGCGGGCGCGGGCGTCGGCGCCACTGTCGGATCGGGGGTCGCGGCGGGCGCGGGCGTCGGCGCCACGGTCGGATCGGGGGTCGCGGCGGGCGCGGGCGTCGGAGCCGGGCTTGGTTCCGTGCTCGGAGTCGGGCTCGGATCGGGCGTCGGCTCGAGGGCAAGGGTCGCCGCCGGCGTCACCATCGTGGCGACGAGCAGGAACACCTGGATGGTGACGAGCGCGCGCTGCAGCAGCGTGGTTCGGGACCGGGACGATCCGGACATGGACGGCCTCCCATTCGAGCGCACCAAGGCGCCCGTGACGGTATCCGCCAGGTCGTGAGTGGACCCCGCGACGAGTCGCGCGGCGGTCGGACCGATCACGTTCGAAAGGAAGATTCGATCGAGATACGGATGAGTGCTGTCTGGGCTGCGCTCGGTCCGATCCGCCTGTGTCCCCGCCTCACCCCGGGCGGTCAACGATATGTACCTATTCCCCCCAACTGACTGCGGGGAGGTCGCCAACAGTACTGGTGGAATCGCCGAATGCATCCCCCAATTGGGCCACCAGACCGCACCAGCCGACACATTCCGGTGCGTGCCGACACCATCCGCCGACCGCGGTGCTCGTCCTGCGAGTCGATCAGCTCCGCGTCGACGATCGCGCCAGCACGGCGCCCCGCTCAGGCCGAGATCCGGCGCAGGCCCTCCAGCGCATCGAAGTCGGTGTCGAACGACGCGACCGCGCCCGGGGCGAGCTCCAGCGCCAGCGCTGCCAGGTAGGCATCGGCGAAGTCGAGCCGCGTTCGCTCGCCATAGAGCCTCAACGCACGTCGGAGGACGTCGGCTTCGATCACCACGAGTCCGTCGGCATCCAGCAGCGCGCCGAGGCGCTCGGCGCTGACCGCCCGGGACCAGCCGATGACTCCGCGGGTGACGTACACCAGTTCCGCGACGATGATCGGCGTCACGATGAGTCCGAGTGCACCTTCGGCCACTCGCCGGAACAAAACCAGCGCGGGCTCGTGCAGCGGGTGCGTCGCGCCGGCGAGGAGTGCGACGAACAGGTTCGTGTCCGCGTAGGCGAGGGCTGGCGCTGCTATGGCCGTCGACCGGACGCGCGCCGGGCCGCCGCTGTGAGGCCCTGATCGACCAGCTCATCCAGCTCCGCGGCTGTCGTCGGGATGCGCCCTGCGGCGTCGGCGGCGAGCCCGGCAAAGTCGAGGACGCTACGCCGAGGCCGCAGCTCGATAACGAGCTCATCACCCCGAGAGACGAATTCGATGTCGTCACCGGGCCGCGCGCCGAGGGCATCACGCACCGACTTCGGGACGGTGATCTGGCCCTGCCGGGTCAACCGCGCTCGGTGACGCGTTGGTTTGACGATTTCCTTAGTCATCGTTGGTACATTACTTCTTCTCGGGAGAATGGGTAAGGCTTGAAAAGGAAGAGGCCGAACCCCGCGTCAGGAGCCGCCGTGAGCGTCCGCCCGGAGTGGCCATTGTCATGCGCGGCACCGCGATGCATACTCCGAGCATGCGGTATGCAATAGGTACGTCAGTCGGCGAGCGCGGACAGATCACCATCGAGCGGGACATCCGCCGCGCGCTCGACATCCAGCCGAAGGACGTCGCAGTCCAGCGGGTCGAGCACGGTCGGCTGGTGGTCGAGTTCATCCGCCCGGTTGAGCCGCACACCCGCTCTCTGGCTGGCATTCTCGGACCGTCGCCGGTCACGCCGCCGGAGCCGTCCGACGAGGACACATCCGTCGGTGCATCGATCGCCGAGGAATGGCGGGACTATCTGGCCCGTGAGGCTCGCCAGACGAGCGAAACCCCCTCGACGTCGACCCCCCGGCGACGCGCACGATGATGTACATCGACACGTCCGTGATCATCCGCTACCTGACCGGCGACGACCCGACTCGGTCGCGTGCGGCGGCGATCGTGATCGAGGCGCCGTCCATCCGCGCCATCTCGGTGATCTCACTCCTGGAGGCTGCCCACGTCCTGCGCTGGGACTACCACCACGATCGAGGCAGCATTGCGTCGGCGCTGATCGACCTGGTCGCACGAAGCAACGTCGTCGTCCCGGAGTTTCTCAAGGAGCACGTCATCCGCTGGCTCGGTGCGTGGCGAGACGGCACGGCGGACTCGATCGGCGACGCGCTCATCGCAGCCAGCATGTCGTCGACGGAAGCCGAGGCGATCGCCACGTTCGATCGCCGCTTCCCGGTCGGAGACTGGACCATCCTCGCCGGGCCGGCTACGTGAACGGCGTTCCCAGCCCATGCTGAGCGGCTCGGCCGGCAGCCACGCCCCGCGGATCCTCATCGTCGATGACGACCCCAATCTGCTCATCCTGCTCGCGGATCAGCTGCGGGCGGACGGCTTCGAGATCGCCACGGCGCGTGACGGAGAAGAGGCCCTGCGCCGCCTCGCCTCGGGCTGGCCGGACCTCCTGATCATCGACATGATGATGCCCCGCATGGACGGCCTGACCCTGGCGCGCGAAATCAAGGCCCAGGCCGACCTGCCGATCATCGTCCTGTCGGCGATCGATGCCGGCGACTCCAAGGCCGACCTCCTGGAGGAAGTGGCGGAGGACTATGTCACCAAGCCCTATCACTACCCGGAACTCCGGGCGCGGATCAATCGCGTCCTGCGCCGTCTCGGCGACAAGGTCCCCCGCCAGAGCCTCGTCCTTGGCCCCGGACTGACCCTCGACCTGCACCGCCGCGAGGCCACCGTCGATGGGCGGGTCGTGGCGCTCACCCCGACCGAATCACGCCTGCTCTACGCCCTGGCCGCGAACCTTGGCCAGGTGGTGCCGACCGAAACGTTGCTGGCACGCGGCTGGGCGGACACGGAGGATGCCGATCCGTCGTATGTGTGGGTCACGATGCGCCGCCTGCGCCAGAAGATCGAGATCGATCCCAACAAGCCGCAGCACGTGCAGACAGTCCGCGGCGTCGGGTATCGCCTCATCGCCGGCGAGCACGATGGCTGACGGGCCCGACGGACTCGACGCGCTGGATGCCGGTCCCAGGCTCGGCTTCCGGAGCCGATTGACCCTCTCGCTCATCGCCGCGTCGATCCTGCCGCTCGCCGCGTTCGCGGCGGTCGTCGCGGTCGTCGAGGCGTCCGTTGGCGGACCGGCCTCCGACTCCCGCCTCTCGAGCCTGCTCCTCTTCACGGTTGCGGTCGTCATCGTTGTCGCGGTCTTCGCGGCATTCGGCGTCGCGGACCAGCTGACTCGGCCACTGCGCAACATCTCGGCCGCGGTGGACCGGGTCTCCGCTGGCAACCTCGAGACGCCGATCCGGGTCGCCGGCGACGACGAGCTCGCCCACCTGGCGGACAGCCACAACCGACTGGCCGCTGACCTCGATCGCCGGAATCGGGAGCTGGGCCGGATCCTTGCCGCCATCG
>JBKJHI010000251.1:0-5825 GCA_046599085.1 Candidatus Limnocylindrales bacterium | reverse complement strand
TCGCCGATGACCCGCTTGATGAACGGCGTCTCGTCATCGCCCCAGTCCGCGGGCGGCTTGAAGACGACGATGTTGCCGCGCTGATAGGCATCGAATCGGGGAGTCAGCTTGTCCACCAGGACGTATTGCTCGGGCTCCAGCGTCCGCTCCATCGACTGCTGCTGCACCTTGTACGGCTGCGCGACGAAATTCTGGATGACGAAGAAGATGACGAGGGTGAGAACGAGCGTCTCGACGATCTCGAGGAGACACCCGAAGGCGGGTCGTTGGCTCACAAGTCCGGCAGTATAGGGGCGCGGGCCGTCGGCCGGCCCCGGGCCGCTCCGGGGGCACCGGCCCACCCCGCCGCAGACCCTCGTGCGGGCCCGCCCTCGCGATCTCCAGCGGTCGCCGCCGCGGCTTGAGCGGTCGCCGCGGCTTGAGCGGTCGCCGCTGCCCGAGCGGTCGCCGCCGCCGGCCGACTCTCACGATCCTGCCAGCGGTGCACCTGGCGCACTTTCGGCGTGAACCGGTTGGGCCGGTGCCGTCGAAGCGACGCCCGCAGGTGGTCGCCACGTTCGATCCGTGCGGGACCATGTCGGTCGAAGGGCGCTGGCGGGTCGTTCTGGCCGCCAGGAACGGCCGAAGGTGCACCGGGTGCACTAGTGGCAGGTTGGTGGCGGCCAGGTCGCGGGCCCAGAGACCGGGCGGCAGGTTGGTGGCGGGCAGGTCGCGGCCCCAGAGACCGGGCGGCGGGTTGAGTCGCCAGTTCGCGGTCCGGCGGGTCGTGGGCTGCGCTCTGCGCCGGGCCTCACGGGCCTAGCGCGCGGGTCGACCACGCAGCGGGCCGCGGGCCTGGCCGGTACCGTTTCCGGCCACCCGCCCGGCGATGCATAACGGACGGTCCAGCGCGAGTTTGACCCGCCGATCCGCCGCGCGATACACTCGCGCCGGCCTGCATGGTCCCAGCCCACGGTGGATGCCGTCGGGGCCGCAGCCAGTTCCCCGGACACCCGACCGAAACGGCGCACGCGCTCGCGCCACGGACGGACGCCGGTCACCGACTTCCTGGAGGACCCGACGACCCTGATGGATGCGACCACGCTCCAGCTGATCATCCTGCCGGCCGGTCTCATCGCCGTGCTGTTCGCCCTGTACCTGGCACGCGACGTGCTGGCGCGGGACACCGGGACCGTCGAGATGCAGGCCGTCGCCGGCACCATCTTCGAGGGCGCAGTCGCCTTCATCCGACGCCAGTACACGACGATCGCCATCCTCGCCCTCGTCGGCGCGGTCGTGATCGGTGTCGTCATCGCGATCGTCGAGACCGCCGAGGTGGCCGACGTGCCGGAACTCGCCGGCGCCCCGATCGGCATCCGGACGGCCATCGCCTTCCTCGTCGGTGCGGCGTGCTCGATGGCGTCGGGCATCATCGGCATGTACATCAGCGTCAAGGCCAACGTGCGGACGGCGTCTGCGGCCCGACGCAGCGTCGTCGAAGCGGTCCAGGTCGCCATGCGCGGCGGGGCCGTGTCCGGCTTCCTCGTGGTCGCCCTGTCGCTGCTCGGCGTGTACGGCATCTTCGTCGCCTTCGATGGCTTCACGCGGCCCGACCAGGCCCCGTTCCTCATCGTCGGGTTTGGCTTCGGCGCCTCCTTCGTCGCCCTCTTCGCCCAGCTCGGCGGTGGCATCTATACAAAGGCCGCTGACGTCGGCTCCGACCTCGTCGGCAAGGTCGAGAAGGGCATCCCCGAGGATGACCCCCGCAACGCCGGGGTCATCGCAGACCTCGTCGGCGACAACGTCGGCGACTGCGCTGGTCGTGGCGCGGACCTGTTCGAATCGACCGCCGCCGAGAACATCGGCGCGATGATCCTGGGCGTGGGCGTGTACGCCATCGCCAGCGCCGCCGGGTGGCCGAATCCCGAAGCCTGGATCTTCTTCCCGCTCGTCGTGCGCGCCTTCGGGCTGCTGGCGACGATCGTCGCGATCTTCTTCGTCCGGGGCTCGGAGACCGAGGACCCGATGAACATGCTCAACCGCGGGTACTGGGTCACCACCCTGCTGTCGGTCGTCGGCCTCGGCGTGACGACGGCGGTGATGATGGATACCAACGGCAGCACCGGGCTCCTGTTCGACCTCCCGACCTGGGTCTACTTCTTCGCCGCCGGTATCGTCGGCCTCGCGACCAGCGTCGCGTTCGTCTACATCACCCAGTTCTACACCGCGGGCTCGTACCGTCCGGTCCGCGAGATCGCCGAGGCGTCCAAGACGGGCCCGGCCACGAACATCATCTCCGGCACGGCCGTCGGCTTCGAGACGACCTTCGTCACGGCCATCACCATCGGCATCGCGCTGTTCGCGAGTCACTGGCTTGGCTCGCAGGCCGGCCTGACCACGGCTGACGGCCGTGACGTCGGCGGCATCTTCGGGACCGCGGTCGCCACGATGGGCATGCTCATGACCACCGCGTACATCCTCGCGATGGACACGTTCGGCCCCATCACCGACAACGCCGGCGGCATCGCCGAGTTCAGCCGTGCCGAGGCGGGTGCCCGTGAGATCACGGACCGCCTGGACGCCGTCGGGAACACGACCAAGGCCCTGACCAAGGGCTACGCGATCGCCTCCGCGTCGCTGGCCGCGTTCCTGCTGTTCTCCGCCTACATCGACAAGGTCAACCTGATCCTCGTCCGCCAGAACAAGCCGATCATGGAGTCCGTCAACCTGGCCGACGTCAACGTGTTCATCGCGGCGCTCATGGCGGCGATGCTCGTGTACTTCTTCAGCTCTCTGGCGATCCGCGCGGTCGGCAAGACCGCCCAGTCGATCATCGTCGAGGTCCGTCGCCAGTTCCGCGAGATGCCGGGAATCATGGATTACACCCAGCGCCCGGACTACGCTCGCGTCGTCGACATCACCACCAAGGCGGCCCTGCGCGAGATGGTCGCGCCCGGGCTCGTCGCGGTGGCCACCCCGATCGTCATCGGCGTGCTGCTCGGCTACGAGGCCGTGGCCGGCATGCTCATGGTCGGCACGATCTCGGGCGTCATGCTCGCGACCGTGCTCAACAACGGTGGCGGCGCGTGGGACAACGCCAAGAAGTACATCGAGTCCGGCAACCTCAAGGACGAGGACGGCAATGTCCTCGGCAAGGGTTCTGATGCCCATGCCGCGGCCGTCGTCGGCGACACCGTCGGCGATCCGTTCAAGGACACCGCCGGTCCCTCGCTCCATGTCCTCGTGAAGCTACTGGCGACGATCACCCTCGTGCTCGCGCCGCTGTTCATCCGGTGACCGCAGCGCCGCGACCGCGTCGGGGCGATTGACCGATGGACACCATCCTCCAGGCGGTGCTGATGGGGATCGTGCAGGGACTGACCGAGTTCCTGCCGGTCTCGTCGTCCGGCCACCTGGTCCTGGTGCCCTACCTCCTCGGGTGGGATGACGCGTTCATCACCTCCCTGGCGTTCTCCGTCATGCTCCACTTCGGGACCCTCCTGGCGCTCCTGGCCTACTTCCGCGCCGACTGGATGCGACTCGTCCCCGCCGGGTTCGCGGCTGTCCGGGATCGTTCCTTCCGAGGCGACCCGGATCGCCGGCTGGCGTGGCTCCTTGTCGTGGCGACGATCCCGGCCGCGCTCGCCGGATATCTGTTGAGCGGTGTGATCGAATCCGGTTTCCGTGGCGTCCCCGTCGTCGTCGCCACGCTCGTCGTCGGCGCGATCATCCTGGCCGTCGCCGACCGGGTCGGCACCAGGACGCGCACCATCGAGGGCATCACGTTGCCGATCGCCCTCGGGATCGGCCTGGCGCAGACCCTTGCGCTTATCCCTGGCCTGTCGCGGTCTGGGATGTCCATCTCCGCCGGTCGGCTGGCCGGGCTTGATCGTGAAGCCGCTGCCCGCTTCAGCTTCCTCATGGCGACGCCGATCACCGGTGGGGCGATCGTCTTCGAGGCGCGCTCGCTGATCAGTGGCGACGCCGGCGTCCAGGTCGAGCTCGTGCCGCTGCTGGTCGGCATGCTTGCGGCCCTCGGTGCGGGGCTCCTCGCCATCCACGTCACGCTCCGCTACCTGCGGACCCGTTCGCTCGACATCTTCGTGGCATACCGGTTCGTCCTGGCGGCGGTCGTCATCGTCGTGCTCATCGCCCGGCCTGGGTGATCCGAGGGATCGGCCGTGGAGGTCATGAAGCAGCTCCGGCAACGGGCCATCCGGGACCTCGTCGATCAGCGCCCGATCCGCACCCAGCAGGAGCTGGCTGGCGCCCTGCGAGAGCGCGGATTCCGAACGACCCAGGCGACGATCAGCCGTGACGTCGCCGATCTGGGCCTGATCAAGGTCAGCCGTGACGGGACCGTCGCCTACGCGCTGCCGCCGCGCCTGATCGAGGCGGAGACGTCCGGCGAGGACCGCCTTCGGAAGCTCCTGTCCGACCTGCCCCTCGAGATCCACGAGGCCGGACTGCTGCTCGTCCTGCGCACGTTGCCGGGTTCCGCCCATGCCATCGCGGCCGCGCTCGATCGCACGCGCTGGCCCGAGGTCGCGGGCTCGATCGCCGGAGATGACACGCTGTTCGTGGCGATGCCCGATCGCGGGTCGCTGCAGCGGGTGAAGCGTCGTCTGCTGCGCCTGGCCGACAGTACCTGAGTCTTGCCCGGCCGCCCTTTGACACCCTGCCGTGGGGCGCTCTACCATTCGGTCCGGTCGAACTTCAGGCACGCGGCGCGAACGCGGATGAGCCTGGAGTTCTTTCCTTTATCCGCGGGGCCGCCGTGGCCTTCCACCCACCCGACCCACCTGCACTGCGGGGGCCGCTGGCATGAACAACAAGCCGAGCTATCTGTCCAAGGAAGGCTTCGCCAAGCTCCGAGCGGAGCTCGACGAGATGATCTCCATGAAGCGGCCGGAGGTCGCCCAGCGCATCCACGATGCGAAGGAACATGGCGACCTGTCGGAAAACGCCGAGTACGAGGACGCCAAGAACGAGCAGGCCTTCGTCGAAGGACGGATCCAGACGCTCGAGGCGATCATCAAGAACGCCACGATCATCGACGAGCACCACTCGACCGATCACGTCCAGATCGGCTCCACGGTCGCCGTCGACAGCCCGGACGGCAAGGAGTCATTCACGATCGTCGGCTCGGCCGAGGCCAAGCCCGGCGAGGGCCGCATCTCGAACGAGAGCCCGGTCGGTCGTGCGCTCCTTGGCAAGAAGAAGGGCGACAAGGTCCTGGTGAAGGTCCCGGCCGGCGACTTCACGTACAAGATCATGGGCATCACCTGAGGCGCTGGCCTCCGATGGACGAGGCGTAGCGAACAGTGGACTGGGCGGACGAACTCGCAGAACAGGTCCGCGACCGCGGGCCGCAGGTCGTCAACGACTCCAAGACGCCCTCGGGCACGGTCCATGTCGGCAGCCTGCGCGGCCCCGTCATCCTCGATGCGATCACGCGGGCGCTGCGCGCGAACGGGATCGAGACGACGCTGCTGTATGGCGTCGATGACCTCGATCCGATGGACGCCCAGGCGCTCCTGACCCCGGACGCGATCGAGCGCGAGATGGGGCGGCCGCTCGCCCACGTTCCAGACCCGATCGGCGACTGCCATGCGTCGTATGCGCGGCACTTCGCCGGTATCTTCATCGATACCTTTGCGGGCCTGGGCATCCACCCGGACCGCTACTACTGGATGAGCGACATCTATCCGACGGGCGCGATGGATCCGTTCATCCGCACTGCCCTGGATCGGGCCGCTGTGGTGCGCGAGATCTACCGGCGCGTCGCCAACGTCCAGCATCCGGAGACGTGGCATCCGCTCAGTGCCATCTGCCCGAACTGCGGG
>JBKJHI010000246.1:0-10999 GCA_046599085.1 Candidatus Limnocylindrales bacterium | reverse complement strand
GTCGGCGATGGCGCGGCCATGCCCCAGTTCGTGCCTCGGCCCGGCGCCTCGTCCGCCCTGGCCAGCGGCGAACCGATCATCAGGACGTCTGCGCCCGCGGCGATGGCCTTCGCCAATTCGCCACCGCGGCGCATGCCCCCGTCGGCGACCACGGGCACGTAGCGGCCGGCCTCGGCGAGGTACGCATCGCGAGCCGCGGCGACATCGCTGATGGCCGTGACCTGTGGGACCCCGAGGCCCAGGACCTCGCGGGTCGTGCAGGCGGCACCCGGACCGACGCCGACGAAGACGGCCGCGGCGCCCTGTTCCATCAACGCGAAGGCCGCCTCGGCGTTCGTCGTGTTGCCGACGGCGACCGGGATCGGCATGTAGCGCGTGAAGTCCTCGAGCGACAGCGGGTCGTACCCGCTCGCGAGGTGGCGCGCGCTGGACACCTGACTCTGGACGAGGAACAGGTCCGCGCCGTGCTCGGCGCAGAACGGGCCGAAGCGGCGAGCGGCAGCGGGCGTGGCGGAGACCGCGGCCCTCGAACCGGTGGCGTGGATCGCATCGAGGCGAGCCGCGATGAGGTCCTCGCGGATGGGCTGCTGGTAGACCTCGGCCAGGAGCGCCTGGACCTCCGCATCCGGGGCCGAAGCGATCCGCTCGAGCACGTCGTCTGGATCGTCGTAGCGGGTCTGCACGCCCTCGAGGTTGAGGATCGCCAGGCCGCCGAGACGAGCCAGCTCCCCGGCCATCCGTGTGTCCACCACCGCATCCATCGCCGAAGCCAGGATCGGGATCCCGAGCTCGATGCCGCAGAAGACCTGCGACAGGTCGACGTCCATCGGTTCGACGGTGTCGGTGCCGGGCGCGAGCGAGACGTCCTCGAAGCCGTAGGTCGGTCGGATCGTGTCCACCTTGCTGCGGAAGACGCGGCGCGACGCCGCCTGGGTCGGGGTGGTCTCGGTTCGGTCGATCACGTGGCCCTCCGGTGGCGCCTCACGGTTGGGCTGCTCCTGCACGCGAGTCTACCAGCGGTGCCGGCCGGCCAGCCGGCTCGCGTACCGACGTGCATGCCGGCGCGGACCGTCCTCACCCTCACCCGGCGCGCTGGCCCTCGAGGGTCAACTCGAACCAGTGCGCGCGCGCCGGGTCGGACAGGTCGTCCCGGATCCGTTCGATGGCGGTGCGATAGCCGGGCCAGATCACCTCGTCGTGGGCGTCCTCGACCGCCAGCCAGCGGGCGGCGTCATGCTCCGCGGAGAGCCTCGGCTCGGCGCCGGGCCCGAGGCGCACCGCGAACACGGCGGATGTCATCACCCCATCGACGGACGGCTCATGGAACTGGTTGACGAGGTCGAGGTCGTAGAACGCCTCGATGTCCGCGGCGGCGAAGCCGGTCTCCTCGGCCAACTCGCGGAGGGCGCCGGTCGCCACGCGCTCACCCACCTCGAGCGACCCGGACACGCACTGCCACAGGCCGGGCAGGATGGCCTTCGTCGGCGCGCGGCGCAGCAGCAGCACCTCGGGCCGCTCCACCCCGCGCGCCGTCAGGGGGACGCGGAACATCCAGCAATCGACCAGGTCGGGACGGAACGGGCTCACGGGCGCAGCCTCCTCATCGGCCGGTGATCCCGTGCAACTGCTCGAGATGCATCAGGTCGTGGACCCCGGCGAACAGCAGCCACTCCCCGCATCGCAGCCGTCCGACGAGGGGGTGCTCCAGCGGGCAGACATCCGTCTCGTGGCCGGCCACGGTCCGCGCGGCGCGCTCCACGATCCGCTGGCTCTGTCCGATCTTGCGGATCAATGTGGCCCGGTCCGCGTCGGACGGACCGGCGATCCCGGGTACGACGGTCGGGGCATCCGGCGGCCACTGGTCCGCGGCCGCCTTGGCCGCCGCGAGGCACAGTCCGGCGCGCGATTCGCAATCGTGGCCGATGGCCTGGGTCACGTTCCAGCCACCCTCGCCTCCATCCAGGCGCAGCTCGTCGTCGGTCAGGCCCTCGACGACCTCCGTCAACGCGCCGGCCAGAGCGGCCAGCTGGGCGGCGATCCCCTCGGCGCTCCCCGTTCCGGCTCGTCGACGGACCTCCCGGCGGACGCTGATGAACCGGCCATCCTCGATGCCGCGCCACGCCGCGACGATGTCAGGGGCACCAGGCTCGAGCGCTGCGACCCACCCGTCGCTCATCGGTTGCCCCGGGCCATCGCCAATGCCTCCGGCCGGAGGCGCAGCCGCCACATCGCCACGATCCCGACGGCAGGCCCGATGGCCAGCAGGCCGAACGCGACACGCCAGCCCGCGGCATCCACCGGGTCGAGCACGCCGATGAGGGCGATCGTGATCGAGGTGAAGACGAAGCCCGCCGCTGTCTGCATCGCCAGGGCTGAGCCCGCCGTGCCCGGCGGCGCCAGCTCCGACACCGCGGCCGAGAACTGGGCGGAGTCGGCGATGACGGTCACGCCCCAGATGATGCCGAGCACCACCATCAGCAGCGGCGGCGCGCCAAAGGCGAGCCCGACGACGATCGCGAAGCTCCCCGAGATCGCCATCGCGACCATCGTCGTCGTCGTCCGGCCGACACGGTCGGCGATGGCGCCCGCCGCGACACAGCCGATGGCCCCGGCACCGACCACGACGAACGCCGCCAGGCTCGCAGCGCCCGGGTCCGTCAGACCGGCTGCAGCGAAGCTCGCGACGAAGAACAGCGGGATCCACGTCCACATCGCGAACAGCTCCCACATGTGGCCGAGATAACCCGCGTTCGCCAGGCGGACCGCCGGATCGGCGAAGGCGCGCGCGGCGATCCGGATCGAGAACCGCGGCGCCGGTACGTCGAACGGCCCTGACCGCACGCCCGCGAGCACGACCACGCCCCCCACGAAGCAGGTGACGCTCGCCGCCGCGATGACGGCCCGCCAGTCCAGCCCGGTCGCCGCACCGATCGCCCGGAACAGCAGTGGCAGGGCCGTCCCCAGCGTGAGCGCCCCGATGATCGTGCCGGTGGCCAGACCGCGATCATGGCGGAACCAGCCGGCGATGAGCTTCAGCGCGACCGGGTACGCGGCCGCCTGGGCGACGCCGGTCAGGACGCGGAACGGGAGCGCGCTGGACAGGTCCGTCGCGAGCAGGGCCAGCCCGAGGTTGGCGACCCCGGCCCCGAACGCGCCGATGGCGAAGAGTCGCGGTCCCGAGATGACGTCCGGGGCACCGACGGCCGCCAGCCCGACGGCGGAGACCGCGAAGCCCAGCAGGACGGCGATGGTCAGCAGCGGCAGGCCGAGCGAGTCCATGCCCCATTCCGCTCGCAACGTCGGGGCGACCGACGAGGTCGCGAACGATGGGGACATCGCGCACAACAGTCCGATCGAGATAAGGGTCAGCTGGCGCCAGCGGCCCGCGGGATCCTGCGCCCTGTCGCCGGGCGCATCGACGGCGCCATGCGGCGCCAGGTCGGTCACAGCCGTTCGAAACGCTCGACCGGCAGGACCATGACGGTCGCGCCGCCGACCTCGACCTCCAGCGGGTAGGGCATGAAGAACTCGCCCGGTTCCATGATCGGCGGCATCGGATTCACGGTCTGCGTCCGCGACGTGCAATTGTCGCGAACGACGGACACGACCTCATCAACCTCGCCGTCTTCGACGCCCAGGATGATCGTCGCGTTGGACTGCTTGAGGAACCCGCCGCTGCTGCTCAGCCGCGTCGCGCGGAATTCCTTCTCGAGCAGGGCGTCGACGAGGGCCCCTGCATCCTCGTTGTGAACGATGGCGACCACGAGCTTCATCCCGGGGAGTATCGGGGCGGCGGCATCGTGCGGTCAACGCGGAATACTCGGTTGCTGCGCCTGACGGCCAGAAGGCGACCGATTCGAGCGGTGTACGATGCGCATCGGTCAGCCGAATGCGCGCGCAGGAGCCCACCCTTGTCCAGCGACAGCCCCCAACCCCTCGCCCTGTCCGGCCTGCAGGCCGCCATCGCCGCTGCGGCGGGCAACGACGCACTCGATGCCGCCCTGGCGGGCGTCCTCGCCGCCGGCGCCGACGTGCTCCAGCCGACGATGGCCGCGGTCGTCCTGTCCGACCCGGATCGCACCGACCTCGTGCTGGCCGCGGCCCACGGCATGTCTGAGGCGCACGCCACCAGCCTCGCGGCCGCCGTCCAGGATCCGGTCCATCCGTTCAGGCTGGCCGCCACGAACCGCGCGGCCGACCTGGAGCGCGAGGGCACGATGGCCGACGGGTCGGCCTTCGTCGGGGCGTACCTGCCACTCGTCGTGACGAGTGGCGGCGTGGACGTCACGCTCGGCTCGATCGGCATGGGCTGGTCCGCACCCCATTCGCTCTCGGCGTCAGACCAGGTCTTCGTTGCGGCCCTGGCCGATGTGGCCGCCCTTGCCGTCGACCGCGCACGCCTGAGTTCAACGGCCGCGGAGCGCTCCGAATGGTTCGAGCGGATGGCCCACACGGACGCGCTCACGGGCCTCGCGAACGAGCGCACGGTCGCCCGGATCCTGGAACTGGAGCTGGCCCGCGCCGCCCGCCAGGGCACGGAGGTCTCCCTGGCCCTGTTCGATGTCGACGACTTCCGCGCGACGAACGCCTCCGAGGGGGCCGACGTCGGTGACGACGTCCTGCGCCGGGTCGCCGCGGTCCTTGCCGAATCGGTCCGTCTGGTCGA
Organism: Candidatus Limnocylindrales bacterium; assembly: GCA_046599085.1. Lineage (GTDB taxonomy): Bacteria > Chloroflexota > Limnocylindria > Limnocylindrales > CSP1-4 > SPCO01. Next base: position 6,333 of record JBKJHI010000246.1, on the reverse strand, counting down.
TACGGTCGGTCGCATCGGCGGCGATGAGTTCGTCGTCGTGGCACCGGGTTCGGCCGGCGGTGTGGTGGCCCAGCGTGTGCTGGACGGTGCGGCGGCCATGCCCGCGGCTGCCGGGCGCCTCGTCACGGTCTCGGCCGGCGTCGCCCGCTTCCCGGTCGACGGCGCGGATAGCGAAACCTTGATCGCCGCAGCCAAGGCCGCGCTCGAGCGAGCCCGATCGGCCGGTGCCGGCACGGTCGTGGAGAGCGATCCGGCCGTCGAAGCCTGACGGCGCGCTGCGTGCTGTCGACGACGTTGCATCGATCGGTCGCGACGCGGTGAGCGACGCGCCCGACGCCGGCGCATTCGCCATCCTGATCGCGATCATGGTGGCGGGATTCCTCCTGCTGGCGCTCGCGACCTGGTACACGGCCCGCCGCTCGAAGCGCTGAATCGCCCGAAGGAGGCGATGCCCGCGTCAGCCGGAGCTGAGGCGGTGGGTCAGCCGGAGGCTGAGGCGGTGCCCAGCGACACGGGTGCTGACGACGGGGCGGTCGCGCCGGGACCGGGCTCGAGCGTCAGGGCCAGCACGATCCCGTCCTGCGCCGGGACGCCATCCGCGATGAACGACGCGATGCCGGCGGCGTCCACCTGGAACCCGCCCAGGGCGACGGGTACGCCATCGCTGCCGATCACCCACGTCTCGTAGACCTGCCCGCCGCTGGTCGGCGGCAGGTCGCGCATCGCGAGCGCGATGGCGCCCGACGCGCTCACTGCCGCAAGGCCGGACGGGCCGGCGTCGCCCGGCGGCGTGAGGATCGCCGTCAGCGAGCCCTCCTGGCCTGCGACCTGCAATACCGCGGCCACGCTGTCCTCGTACGACTTCGCGCTTCCGAGCTGGCCCTGGAGCAGCAGGTTCCAGCCACCGAGCAGCGCGATGGCGAGCACGGCGGCGATCCGCATCGTCCACGTCGCGATCGACGGGCTGGACGATCGTCGTGGCATCACGGCCACTGGATCAGCGGACCTGATCGGCGTCGGCGTCGGCGTCGGCGACGGCGTCGGGGGGAGCGTGGACGCCGGGCGCGCATCGAGTTCGGCCGCGGCAGCCGCCATGATCCGGCCCTTCAGCGTGGCCGGCGGTTCCATGACGGGGACGCTCGCGGCGAGGACCAACACCATCGAGCCAAGCTCGGCGAATTCCGGATGCGACTCCGAGCACGGGGCGAGGTGGTCGCGCACAGCGGCTTCCTCGTCGGCATCCAGCGCCCCCAGGACGAACGGGGCGGCCAGGTCGCGGATCTCGTCGCAGTCCAGCCCGGACGGCAGGTCGGTCATGATTCGGCCTCCATGTCGTCGGGGGAAAGGACGCGACGCATGGCCAGCAGACCAAGGCGCATGCGGCTCTTGACGGTCCCGAGGGGCGTTGCCGTCCGCTCGGCGACTTCCTGCTGGGTCAACCCGCCGAAGTAGGCGAGCTCGATCGCCTCGCGCTGGACGTCGGACAGTGTTGCGAGGGCACGCCGAACGTCATCAGCGGCGAGCCCGGCGGCGACCTCAGCCCACACGTCCGGAGCCTGGAACTGGGGCGGCGGCACGACTTCGACGTCGGGCAGCTCGATCGTCGGCTTTCGGCGGCGGATCGCATCGATCGCGCGGTGATGGACGATGGCCAGCAGCCACGTCTTCACCGATCCGCGCCCAGCCACGTAGCGGGCGGCATTCCGCCACGCGCCCAGGAATGCGTCCTGGACGACGTCCTCAGCGAGGGTCGCGTCATTGGTGATCCGGTAGGCGATCGAATAGGCCATGGTCTTGTAACGCTCGTACAACTCATCCAGTGCGTGCAGCTCACCGGCCGCGATTCGGCCCAGGCACGATCGGTCGGCGTCGTCGGCGACGGTCGCGACGCGGAGCGTGAGCGGCCTGATGCTCTCGTTCATCGATGGATGCGCAGCGTGGCGCCATTTGGTTCACCGAGCGCACTCCGTCGTGCCAACCGGGCATCGACAGCGTCGGCGATCGCCACAGCCACCTGCTCGACTGGCGCAGTCGCATCGATGACGACGAAGCGATCGTGCTCGTCCCTGGCCAGGCTCAGGAACCCGTCGCGCACGCGGCGGTGGAAGTCGAGGTCGAACTCAGCCTCGAAGCGCGTCACGTCGCCTGGCGCCTTGCGCGCGAGTCCGGTCTCCACGGGCAGGTCGAGCAAGACGGTCAGGTCGGGCGCAAGCCCATCGGTGGCGATGTCGGCCAGCGTCCGCAGCGTCTCGCGGTCGACGCCGGCGCCGTACCCCTGGTAGGCCATCGTCGAATCGGCGAAGCGGGCGCAGATCACGCTCGTGCCGGCCTGCATCGACGGCCGGATGACCTCGCGGACGAGCTGGCGCCGGGCGGCGTTGAACAGCAGGGCGTCGGTCAGCGGATCCGTGGGACCCGTTGCCGCGCTCCCGTCACCGGTCCGTGCCAGCAGGACGTCGCGCAGCCGCTCCCCGAGCCATGTCCCGCCAGGCTCCCGGGTCAGGTGGACGCGTCGCCCGTTCGCCTCGAGGTGTCGGCACAGCCGCTCCGCCTGGGTCGTCTTGCCGCCGCCCTCGGGACCCTCGAACGTGATGAAGGCCGCCTGCGCCGCCGCCGGGGATGACATGCCCGCGAGTGTAACGGAGGACCCGATCGGGGCGGTCCCGTCATCCACGCGGGGGTGTTCCGCGTACCCTCCCCGACATGGGACGACGACGAGATCAGCGAGCGCGTGCCCGGGTGGCACTCGTCGTCGCGCTCCTGGCCCTCGTGGTGCTCCCGGCGATCGCGGCAGCGCACCCGCTCGGCAACTTCACGATCAACCACTACGCGGGGCTGTTCGTCGAGCCGGAGCGGGTCCTGCTCGACATCGTCATCGACCAGGCCGAGATCCCGGCGTTCACCGCTCGCCAGGCGATCGACACCGATACCGACGGCGACATCAGCGACGCGGAGCTTGAGGCGGGGCGCCTGGCCGCCTGTGGTGCGCTGGCCGATGACCTGACCCTGTCGCTGGACGGCGTCGAGCTCACGCCGGTCCTTCTGTCCGCGGGGCTTGCCTTCCCACCGGGCGTTGGCGGCCTCCAGACCATGCGGACGGTGTGCGAGTTCGTGGCGGACTTCCCGGCACCGATCACGGCCGCCTCGACCGCCCGTCTTGCGTTCGCCGATGGCACGTTCCCGGCCCGCCTTGGTTGGCGCGAGATCGTGGTCGATGGGTCCGGTGTCGCGGTCACTGGGGTGGCCGGAGGCGGCGAGGTACGCGCCGACAGCGTGACCGATCGATTGACGTCGTACCCGGCAGATCTCGTCCCCCGGCCACTCAACGACGGCGCGCTGCAGGTCGACGTAGCGGTAGATGCTGCGGCGGCGATCCTGCCGCGGCCGTCGTTCGCGGAGGCGAGCGCAGTGCCGGGAGCGCCGGTCGTGCCGGCACCGGCATCAGCGGGTTCGACGCCGTCCACTGGACCCGCGTCGGCGGCGCCATCAGCATCGGCGGGGCCATCGGCGTCAGCGTCGGCGGGGCCGGCGGTCCCGGGCGGGGTCGGCGGCGGCGAGGTTCCATCGATCTTCCGTGAAGCGAACCTCACTCCGGTCGTACTCCTGTTGTCCGTGCTGACCGCCATCGCACTGGGTGCCGGCCACGCGCTGACCCCCGGCCACGGCAAGACGTTGATGGCCGCGTACCTCGTCGGGACGCGCGGCCGACCGCTGCATGCTGTCGGCCTCGGGCTGTCGGTCAGCATCTCGCACACCGCCGGCATCCTCGTGCTGGCAGCGCTGGTGCTGGGCGCAACCGATCTGCTGCCGGCCGACGTCGTGGTACGTGCCGCGCCCGTCGTCGCCTCGCTGTCGATCCTGGCGATCGGGGCATGGATGCTCGCCGGCGAGTGGCGGCGGCGGCGCTCGGTGTCGGCAGCGGCGCGCGCCATGGCGGCGGGTTCCGTGGCGGCCGAATCCGTGGCGCACAGGCATGAGCATCCACATCCTCCCGAACACGTCCACGCGGACGAGCACGGGCGCGCTGATGGGCACGGCCACCCGCATGATCACCCGCATGCGGACGAGCATGACCACCCGCACGCCGGCGAGCACGCGCATGACCACCCGCACGCGGACGACGCCGCCGGCGAACATCGACACGGCGGCATCCGCCATTCCCACCTCCCGCCGGCCGGCTCAACGATCACCTGGCGAAGCCTGTTCATCCTGGGCCTCGCCGGCGGCCTGATCCCCTCGACGAGCGCGCTGCTGATCCTCCTGGGGTCGATCGCATCGGGTCGCGCCGCCTTCGGCTTCATCCTCGTCGTCGCATTCGGCCTCGGCATGGCCGCGGTGATGACGGGGATCGGCCTCGTGCTCGTCTTCGCGCGCGAGCGCCTCGATCGTCTTCCGAGCACCGGCGGGCTGACGCGAGCCCGCGATGCCGTCCCGCTCGTGGCTGCACTCCTCGTGTTCGGGTTCGGCATCTACCTGACCTTCCAGGCGCTGGCCGGGACCCCGACACTCTGAGACCTGCCTGCCGCAGGGACTCCGAGCGACGCCAGCCGGGCCGAGCCTCCCTCCTGTCATATAGAAGTACCAGTTCTGCGGAACACGCCCCTGGGCGTCGTTGCCGGCAAAACAAGGGCCGCAGCGAGGGCTGGAGGTCGCGTCCGAGCGTGGATCGAGCCCATTTGGGCGTTGTGCGCCTCACCGATGGCCCGCCGACCGTACTCGCAGAACTCACAGTTCTATCCGACATGTTGAAACGACCTCGGCGGCGCGGGATGGCGTCGGGCCGGGGCCAACGGCCGGGGATCGCGGGGGCGGGTCTGGGGCAACACGGCTGGGCTTGGGCCGGGGACCCCGTGGCCGGGCGGCGGGCTGGCGTCGGGCCGGGGACCCCGTGGCCGGGTAGCGGGACCGAGGCCAACCGGGACCAGGCGCCAGGCGGTCCCCGGCCATCGAGTCCAGCCGGGACCAGGCGGTCCCCGGCGATCGAGTCCAGCCGACCCTCCGCCCTGTCATATAGAAGTACCAGTTCTGCGGAACGGGCCCTGGGGCCACGCGGCCGACCAAACGGGCACTGCTGCGATCGTCAGCAGCGACTTCTGAGCGTGGATCGGGCTCGTTCTGGGCGCCTTGCGCTTCGCCGACGGCCAGCCGACCGTATTCGTAGAACTCACAGTTCTATCTGACGATTGCAGGGCGACGGGGCCAATCACAGGCCCGGGCCGCCGCGGGACACGGAACCACCGGGCCGGGCTGCCGCGGGACCACGGGACCACCGGGCCGGGGCATATCGGAGCCGCCGCGGGACCACGGGATCGCGACCCCGAGGCCAGGCGTCAGCCCACGGGCCACCGAAGGGCGCCGGGCATGGAACGGCCCGGGCGACCGTACCGGACGGTCACCCGGGCCAAAGACCCTGGATCAGAGGGGCGTGTTGCCCGCGTGATGCTGGTGGTCGTACCCCTGGTTGGGGGTGGAGATGTACGGGAAGGCGTCAAGCGCCTCCTGGTCGTTCGTGTCCACGCCATCACCGATGGTGTTGTTCGGGGACAGGTTCGGCACGCCGTACAGCGCATTCAGCTGCGCGCCATAGCCGTCGGCGACGGCACGGAGCGCCATATCGGTGACGTCGTCACCGGGTCGGCGGCCGTTCGGCCACGCAGCGAGGTCGGCGGCATCCTCATAGAACGCCCCGAGGCGACGGCACATACCGACGTCGTCGGTCGCCGAGTCCGCGGTGCAGGCGGGGATGCCGGTGTTCAGGCGAAGCACGTCCATCTTGCGCGAGCCCGTGCTGTTGAGGCCGGGCAGGCCGTTCAGGAGGATCAGCGACAGGTCGCCGCGATCGGTCGTGCGCGCGTCCGGCAGCGCCGGGTACAGGCCGTTGATGAGGCCCGCGAGCTCCGGCTTCAGGTAGTACTTCTCGAAGACGTAGTCGTAGCGCGGGGCTCGGGCGTTCCACTTGTCCTTGAGGCCACGCGGGATGATGACCTCGTTGATGAGCGGGTTGCCCATGCGAGAGACCTGGATCCACGGGCCGGACTTCCGGACGGTGCCGTCACGCGTGAGGATGGTGTTCTGCTGGCGATAGTTCGCAGCCCAGACACCGATCGTCGCTCGTGCGTCGTCCGCTGCATAGACCTTGCCGCCCTTGGTCAGCCGGTAGGTCGGGACCTGCAGCGCCAGGGTCAGGACATTGTTGCCCTGCAGATCGTCGATGCCCGCTGCGGGAGCGAGCGGGATGGCATGGAAGCCATTGAACGGGCGGAGCCCGCCGAGGTCGAAGATGGAGCCCAGGTCGACGAAGAACGGATCGTCGCGCTGGCCGGCGAAGACCTT
>JBKJHI010000174.1:0-5659 GCA_046599085.1 Candidatus Limnocylindrales bacterium | reverse complement strand
GACGTCGCCCGAGGAGCTGGTGGCCGCGGCACACGCGGCGTGCTATTCGATGGCGTTTTCCGGTCGCCTTGGTCGGGCCGGTTCGCCGCCGGAGCGGCTGGACGTGTCGGCGACCGTGACGTTCGAGAAGCTGGAGGCCGGCTGGAAGGTCGTGTCGTCCGCGCTGACCGTCCGCGGCGTCGTGCCGGGCATGACGGCCGAGACGTTCGCGACCGAGGCCGAGCTGGCGAAGGACGGCTGCCCGATCAGCGTCGCCCTCCAGGGCAACGTTGCCCTCTCCGTCGAGGCCACGCTCGAAAGCTGACCCGCGGAGGGCGCCTTCCTGGCCGATCGAGTCAACCGACGGTCAGGAGCCGCGCCGGGTTGGCGACCGTGATGGTCCTGATCTCGTCGTCGCTGACGCCGGCCTCGCGAAGGCGCGGGAGGAACGTCCGCTCGAGGTGCGTGTAGCCGTTGCCGCCGTAGTGGCTGAGCTGGCTGTCGTGGCAGACGTCCTGCGAAAGCAGGATCCGCTCCACGTGGCCGCGTGCGAGGAGTTCGCACAACAGCTCGACGACGCGGCCCTCGCCCATCCGCTCCTGCGGCGTGAACGACATGCCCAGGAAGTCGAACTCGACGGAGGCGCCGCGTTCGACGATCGCCAGGTAGTGGTCCAGGTGCGGATACGAGTCGGCATGTCCGATGACGACCCGGGTCGGATCGGCGCCCTCCGCTTCGAAGATGGCCAGCTGGTCGAGGCCGACCGGTGACATGATCGCGTGGGTCGTGATGGCCAGGCCCGTCCGGCGGGCTGCCCGGGCCGCGGCTCGATGGACGCGCTCCTCCTGGGCGGAGAGCCACGGCTTGTCCGTGCCGATCTCCCCGATGATGCCCGGCCGCACCCCCGTGTCCCCCACCCCGTCGCCGATCTCCCGGACGAGCTCGTCGGCGAGCGAGTCGACGGAGCGTCGATCGACGAGCAGCTCGGGCGGGTAATACGCGGTCCGGTACCAGCCGCAACCCATGACCACGTTGAGGCCGGTGCTCCGTGCCACGTCCTGCAGCCACAGCGGATCGCGGCCGACGCCGGCCGGTGTCAGATCGACGATCGTGCCGCCGCCAGCCTCCCGGAAGGCCCCAAGCTCGGTAGCGATCAGGTCGGCGTCGCGGGTGAGCTGCCAGTAGTCCCAGCGCCCCTCGATGTGCCACAGGGCGATCTGGGTGTGCTCATGCGGCAGGGTGACGCCGAGTGATCCGGGGTCGACGGGGCCGAGGACGGTCTGGACGTGGGCCATGGCCCCGGATGCTACGCCGTCGCGGCGGTCATCGGGCGGTCGGTCGCGACGGCTGCAAGGAGGACATCGAGCATCGCCGTCGCGCGGCGCAGGGTGTCCGCGGGGCGATAGGCGTCGCCGGCCTCCACACGCTGGAGCAGCAGGCCGTCGAGCATCGCCAGGATGGCCCGGGCGATGCCGTCGACGTCGAGCCAGGGCGGCAGCTCGCCGGCGGTGACCCCGTCCTGGATGAGCATGTGTGCGACGCCCACGAGGCGCTCCCGGCGGCGGACCAGCATCTCGCGGACACCGGGCTCGCCCTCGGCCTCGGCCCAGGCCGCGAGGAGCGCGACCTGCCCGGCGTCACCCTCGAATTCGTCGATCGATTCGACGTACAGCGCGACCGCCATGCGCAGTCGCGCCGCGGTGGACGAGGCTGACGCGAGGCGCGTGGCGAGCTCATCCATGCCGCGCCCGGAGACGTGGTCGCAACTGTGCAGGAACAACTCCTCCTTGCCGGAGAAGTGGGTGTAGATGGCCCCGACCGACAGGCCGGAGCGGCGCACGACATCGGCGATGGTCGCGCCCCGATACCCCTTCTCGGCGAACACGGCGAGCGCCGCGCGGATGATCCGGTCGCGGACGGCGGCTTCACGGTCGGCGCTGAGTCGGGGCACGTTGGCCTCCCACGGAGAATGGTCGTTCTGGCACTGTATCGCGGGGTTCACGCCTGCGCAACCATCGGACCTTGACATGGGGAATGGTGGTTCCCTATGGTTCGTGCTGATCTCGTCGCAAGGAGGACCGCTGATGTTTGCTCGCTGGGGCTCGTTCGTCTATCGCTTCCGACGACCCGTCGTCGTCCTGTCGATCCTTGTCGCGGTCGCGGCGAGCGCCCTCGCCAGCCAGGCCGCGGGTTCGCTCAGCAGTGGCGGATGGCTGGACGCCGATTCCGAATCGGCGCAGGTCGGCGACCGCCTGGACGCGGAGTTCGGCACGGGCCAGAGTTCGATCATCGTCGTCGTCAACGCCACGGATCCGGGCGCGGACGCGCGGAGCGCCCCGTTCCAGGCCGCCCTTGCGACGACCGTCGCCGACCTCGCCGCAGATCCGCGGGTCACGGGCCTGCTCGGCTACGCGGAGACCGGCGACGATCGGTTCATCAGCACAGATGGGGACACGGCCTACGTGCTTGTGGGCCTTGGGCTGAGCGACGAAGCCTCCGTCGAGATCGTCGATGAGCTACGCGCGGCCGTCACGCCCCCGGCCGGCTACGAGGCTCGCACGACCGGCTACGGGCCGTTGACGGCCGACTCGGCCAAGCTGTCCGAGGAGGACCTCCAGCGCGCCGAGGTCGTGTCATTGCCGATCGCAGCACTCGTCCTCGTGTTCGTCTTCGCGTCGCTCGTTGCCGCCGGGATGCCGCTCCTCGTGGCAGGTCTCGCGATCCCCTCCAGCCTGGCTCTCGTCTACATCGTGGCCCAGCAGGTCGAGATGAGCGTATTCGTCCTGAACATCGCGACGATGCTCGGCCTGGCCCTCGCGATCGACTACTCGCTGTTCATCGTCAGCCGATTCCGCGAGGAACTCGGTCGCGGCCGGACCGTCGCGGATGCGGTCGAACGGACCATCGCGACGTCCGGGAAGGCGGTCGCGTTCAGTGGGCTGGCGGTCGCGATCGGCCTGTCCGGCCTGCTCCTGTTCGAGGCCCCGGCGCTGCGCTCCATCGGCATCGGCGGGTCGCTCGTGGTTCTCGCATCGGTGACGTTCGCGCTGACCTTCCTGCCGGCGGTCCTGGGCATGCTCGGCCCACGGGTGAACGCGCTGTCGATCGGCGGCCTCATCGCCAGGCTGCGCGGCAGGTCCGCCGCGGCCGACGTCGACGCCGGCCAGGTCGCAGCCAACCCGCGCGGCTCACGCTGGGAGCGGGTCGCCCACGCCGTCATGGCCCGACCGATCCTCGTCCTCGTCCCGACGCTCGCCCTCCTTCTGGCCGCCGGCGGCCCGTTCCTGGAGCTGCGCCAGGGTGTTCCGGGCGCGGCGATCTACCCGGAGGGCATGGAATCCCGGGACGCCTACGTGACCCTCCAGGACGACTTCGCGGCCGGTGAGACGACGCCGATCGTCATCCTGGCGAACGTCCCGGGAGCGCCCACCGACGCGGCCACGATCGTGGCGCTGGCCGACTACGCGGCCGCGCTCGATGCGATCGACGGCGTGGATCGGGTCGAGGGCCCGTTCGCCATCCGCGACCCCCAGAGCGGCGAGTTCCTCGCCCCCGAACAGGTCGCCGCGCTCTACGCGTTGCCCGACGGCCAGCGACCGCCCGGCCTTGACGCGCTGCTCGACCGCTACGTCCGCGGTTCGACGATCCGTCTCGACGCGATCAGCCCGATCGATCCCTCGGATCCGGCCGCGACCGACCTCATCCCGGTCATCCGGGCGATCGACGCCGGGGACGGCATCGCCCTCGAGGTCGGCGGTTCAGCGGCGACCGGCCACGACTTCCTCGTGGCGCAGGGCGAACGTGCCCCGTTCGCGGTCGCCCTCACCCTGGCGGCGAGTGCCGTGATCCTGTTCCTCCTGTTCGGCTCGATCGTCATCCCGATCAAGGCCGTGCTGATGACCCTCCTGTCGATCAGCGCGAGCTTCGGTGCGCTCGTCTGGATCTTCCAGCAGGGACACTTCGCGGACGTCCTCGACTTCACCCCGCTCGGGTACACCATCGCCGGCAACCCGATCATCATGTTCAGCGTGCTGTTCGGCCTGTCCATGGACTATGAGGTCCTGCTCCTGTCGCGCATCCAGGAGGCCTATCGCCGCACCGGCGACAACCGCGCCTCCGTGGCTGAGGGCGTCGCGAAGACCGCCGGGGTCATCACCGGGGCCGCGCTGATCATGGTCACCGTCTTCTCCGCCTTCGCCCTGGCCGAGGTCATCACGATCAAGAGCATCGGCGTGGGCATGGCCATCGCCGTCGCGATCGACGCCACGATCATTCGGGTGCTCCTCGTGCCCGCGGCGATGCGCCTCATGGGCGACTGGAACTGGTGGGCACCGGGACCGCTGGGTCGGCTCGCGGAACGGCTCGGCTTCAGCCATGCCGAGGACGATGACGACGCGGCCGGCGGGGCCGGTGGCGCCGGCCGGTCTGACTCGGCCACGCCGCCAGAGCCCGGATACGCTTCCGCCTGATGGATGACCACGATGGCTCCGATGGAGTGACCCGCCTTGGCCCGCAGAGCGGCGGCCATGGACCGGACGATCCGTCCGGGACCGAGGGCCGCTACATCGCGTGGGAATGGGGCGCCGGACCTGGTCGGCGGCGAGGGCGGCCAGGGCTACCGTGGTTCGGGATCTTCCTGCTGGTCTTTGGTGCGCTCCTGCTCATCGAACAGCTCGTGCCCGAGGCCCAGGATCTGGGCTTCGGCGTCGTGCTCGCGATCGGCCTTGCGTTCATCGTCAAGTGGGTCATCGATCGCGGGGTCGGTTCGCTGTATGCCGGCGCCGTCATCACGGCGCTCGCGGCCCCCGGCGTCCTGCAAGCGGTCGGCGTCCAGGCGAGCGGCCTGACCACGCTCAGCCTGGGCATCGCCTTCCTGTTCCTGGCCGTCGTTCGTGCCGCGTCCGGCGGCGGGCTCGGGTGGCAGGTCGCAATCGGCGGCCTGTTGACCGTGCTTGGCGCCATCAGCGCCGTGACGCCGTCGATCGGCGGCGTGCTCATCCCCGCCCTGCTCGTGACGGGGGGCATCGCCATGGTCCTGCGCGGGCGCCCGTCCCGCTGACCTCCGCCTAGGTCGCGCAGCCGCGATCGATCGCTTCGGCGACGACGTCTGCGATCAGCGTCAGCTCATCCTCGCCGATGACGAACGGCGGTCCGAGCAGGATGGTGTCGCCGTCGATGCCGTCGGCGTTCCCGGTGCCCGAGTAGACGAGCACCCCGAGGTCCCTGGCCGAGGCCACGACGCGCTCGGCCACGAGCGCGGCCCGCGGGAACGGTCGCCGGATCGCGCGATCGCCGACGAGCTCCAGGCCGATCAGCAGGCCTCGCCCCCGGATCTCACCGACACTGGCATGGTCGGCAAGCCGCTCGCGCAGCATCGTCTGGAGGCGGGCGCCCTTGTCCGCGCTCGCCGTGACCAGGTCCTCGTCCCGCAGGATCCGCAACACCTCGCCGGCGACCGCGGCCCCGACCGGGGCATGGCTGTACGTGAACCCATGCACGAAGCGGGCGCCCGGGGCCGTCACGGTGCGGTACACGTCGTCACTGGCCGCGACGAAGCCGAACGGCCAATAGCCCGAAGTCGCACCCTTGGCCGCGACGAGCATGTCCGGCCGGACGCCCCAGTGGTCCATCGCGAACCATCGGCCGGTGCGCCCGAATCCGGTCATGACCTCATCGGCGA
>JBKJHI010000272.1:0-5133 GCA_046599085.1 Candidatus Limnocylindrales bacterium | reverse complement strand
GGTCGGTCTGGGTCCCGTCCCGTGGCTCAGCGATCCGCTCGTCGCGCGGCTCTCGGTCGCGGGCGTCGCGATCTGGAGAGCGACGGGCCTCGACATCATCATCTTCCTCGCCGCCCTCCAGGCCGTACCTCGCGAGTATCGCGAGGCAGCCGCCATCGACGGGGCCGGCGCCTGGCGGACGACCGTCTCTGTGGTGATCCCCCTCCTGCGGTTCGCGATCCTGTTCGTCACGGTCACGACGCTCATCAGCTGGATGCAGTTCTTCGACGAGCCGTTCGTGCTGCTCAAGTGGCCGGCGAACGACGCGCTCTCGGCATCGCTGTACATCTACTTCCAGGGGTTTCGGTTCAACGAATTCGGCTTCGCGTCGGCGGCATCGCTGGTGCTCCTCGCGATCATCCTTGCCGTGACCGCCCTCCATCTCCGGGTGCGAGGTGTCGGCGATGACTAGGCGCAGACGTGTCGGTCGGACCGCGATCATCGGCGGCCTGCTGGGCGGCGGAGCGCTGCTCACGTCGTTCCCATTCGTGTGGATGGTGGCCACGTCGCTCAAGCCACTCAGCGAATCGCGCGCCGATCCGCCGACCATCTTCCCTGACATGCCGACGCTGGCGAGCTACATACGCCTGTTCGTCGAGCTGGACTTCGCTCGGTATCTCCTCAATACGGTCATCGTCGTGGTCATCGGCTTTGGCGGGATGCTGCTCGTCACGATGGCGGGCTACGGGTTCGCGAAGTTCAAGTTCCGTGGCCGGACCGCGATGTTCCTCCTCGTGCTCGCCACCATGATGATCCCGGTCCAGGTGACCATGATCCCGACCTACCTGATCCTGAATTCGGTCGGGTTGACCAACACGCTGCTGGGCGTGGCCCTGCCGACCCTGGTCGGTGGGTTCGGGCTGTTCCTGACCCGCCAGTTCATGACGACGATCCCCGACGAGATGCTCGAGGCGGCTCGCCTCGATGGGGCGGGCGAAGCCCGGATCTTACGCTCGATCGTGCTGCCGATGTCGCGCCCGATCCTGGCCGTGCTCGGCGTGCTGACCTTCATCACTGGCTGGAACAGCTTCCTGTGGCCGCTCATCATCGCCAGCGATTCGGACAACTACACCCTGTCGGTCGGCCTGTCGCTGCTCAATCGGCAGCTCACGGTCGACCCGCCGTTGCAGATGGCGGGCGCATCGTTGATGGTCATCCCGATCATCGTCGTGTTCGTGATCCTGCAGCGCCAGATCGTGCAGGGCTTCACGATGTCGGGTCTGAAGTGAGGCCGATATCCGGTCCGGCGACCTTCGACGGATTCCTCCATGTCGAGGACGGACGGCTCGTGGACGGTCGAGGTACCCCGAGACTCCTGCGCGGGGTCGGCCTCGGGAACTGGCTCCTGCCCGAGGGCTACATGTGGGGGTTCGACGACGCCGGCCCGCAGTCGCCGAGGCAGATCGAGGCCTGCATCGAGGACCTCATCGGGCCGGCGCCAGCGCGCGCCTTCTGGGCCCGGTTCCGTGAGCGGTTCATCACCGAGGCGGACATCGAGCGGATCGCCGGCGAGGGTTTCGACCACGTCCGCCTCCCGATCAACGCGCGCCTCGTCATGGACGACGACGGCGCGCTCCTTGACGAGGGCATGGCACTGATCGATCGACTGATCGAGTGGTGCCGCACTCACCGACTGTGGGTCGTCCTCGACCTGCATGGCGCGCCGGGTGGCCAGACCGGGACCAACATCGATGATTCACCGGCCGGTCGGCCGGACCTGTTCCTCGTCGGCGGTCGCTACCGCGACCTGACGATCCGGCTGTGGGAGCGACTGGTCGAGCGATATCGGTCGGAGCCCGTCGTGGCCGGCTACGACCTCCTCAACGAGCCCTTGCCGAACGAGTATCAGGATCGTCTGGCTCCTGAGCTCGTCTCGCTCTACCAGGACCTCACCACGGCGATCCGGGCCATCGACCGGGATCACCTGATCATCTACGAGGGGACGCACTGGGCCACGAACTGGAGCATGTTCACCGAGGTCTGGGATCCAAACTCGATGCTCCAGTTCCACAAGTACTGGTCCGCGCCCGACCGGCCGAGCATCGCGCCCTTCATCGACATAGGCGAGCGCCTGGGACTGCCGATCTACATGGGCGAGGGTGGTGAGAACAACCTCGATTGGCTGCAGACCGCGTTCCAGCTCTACGAGGACCACGGGATCTCGTGGAACTTCTGGCCGTGGAAGAAGGTCGAGACGAGGACGTCGCCCGTATCGGTGCCGGCCCCGGCCGGCTGGGACTCGATCCAGGCCTTCGTCGAGGGCCGAGGCCCGCGGCCTGACCATGAGACGGCGGGCCGGATCCTGGCAGACCTGCTCGACGCCCTCCCGAGCGACAGGGCCGACGATCGCGGCGAGGTCCTGCGAGCCATGCTGCGCCGCGTCCCCGTGCGGCTGCCGGCCACCGGCTTCCGGTTCGGTCAGCCTGGCGTGGCATACGGCACCAGGCAGGCTGAGCCGCTTGACACGTTCCGCTCGGACGACGCCGTGACCATCCGCCAGGCAGACGGCGATCGGCACTCGGTGCCGCAGTTCGACCACAACGATGGCCGCCATCGAGCACCTGGCGAGCTGCTCGTCGTCCACCTTGGGCGCGATGAGTGGGTCACGTACGAGTTCGTCCTGCGCGCCCCGGGTCCGATTCGCGTCGCGCTCGAGGCAGGCTGGCCCTCGATGGCCGTCACGGATGCTCCCAGCATCCAGATCGATGGTCGCTCGCTGCGGACAGGGATCGCGAACGGCGGGATCATCGCCACGGATGCATCCGTCCTGCCAAACGGGTCCCACATCCTCACGGTGACCGCCGGCGCTCCGGATACGGTCCTCGCAGCGATCGACCTGGACCGGCCCGTCTGAGCCGGCGCCGCGCGTGTCGCTTCGTGACCGCGCCGACGGGCGCCGTTCGATCGATGGCGCAGGGTGCACCATGGGTCGCACCACGAAGGAGGAACCCATGGCTGCAAATGAACCAGATCGCCCCCGGGCGTCCGAGCGGCTTGAGGGCGACGAACGCCTGATCGAGTTCGACGCCGTCGCCGCCACGCTGCAGGCTGAGGGCCAGGCGGCTCGGAACGGCCATCGCCAGATCACGGTCGTGCATGAGCACGGCCTGTCGGTCCTGTTGTTCGAATTCGATGCGGGCGGCCGGTTGGCCGACCATGCCGCCGACGGTCAGGTGCTCATCCAGGCGCTCGCCGGTGCACTCGAGGTCCAGACAGCGTCCACGACGCACGAGCTGCGCGCGGGGTCGATGCTCGTCCTCGCACCAGGCACGGTCCACGACGTGACCGCCCGTGTTCCGAGCCGGATGCTGTTGACCGTCCACCTGGATCAGAGCTGACGGAGCCCACCGCGAGACCCTCCTAACGGTTCGGGGCGTAAGGTGGGTCGCTCAACGAGCAAGAAGGAGGATCGATGGACGAACAGGACATCCGGGCCCGCGCCGAGGCCATGTGCGAGGCCATCGTGGCCGGCGACATCGAGCGTGCCACCGAGGACTTCAGCGACGAACTTCGACGCAACCTCGGGGAGGTGATCGGCCTCCTGCCGCTGCCGGCCAGCGAGGCCACGATCGAATCGATCGAGCGCGGTGGCAATTCCGGGTTCACCGCCATCCTGCACCTGGTGGGTGAGACAGAGGAAGCCCAGATCCTGACCCGCTGGAAGGACCGAGATGGCACGCCGACCGTCATCGAGGCGAGCCACCTGAGCCGCAAGGCGATGGAGCCGGAGCCGACTGCCGAGGATGACGGCACGACAGCCGAGGAATCGCCGGCGACCTGATCAGGTCGTCCCGGTACGGGTGGGATCAGTCCGACACGTCGCCCCACGTCCAGCGGCTGAGTCGCCCGCCCAGCACGAATTCGCTGACGTACAGCGAGCCGGCGCCGTCGGAGACGATGGCGTGCGGACTGTTGAACACGCCCGGCACCAGGCCATCAGGCGCAACGAGGACCCCATCGCCGTTCACCCGGTTGGGCCAGCCCGGGCGCTCCGGCGCCGCATCGTCGGCACCGATGATCTCCTGGATCGCATCCGTCTCATCGACGATGACCAGACGCGAGCGCAATTCGGCGATCACGAGGTGCCCGTCGTCGAGTCGAGCGAATCCGCTCGGGCTGGTGAGGTCCGGCACCCCGAACGACCGCACGAACCGCCCGTCGAGATCGAACACCTGGACGCAGCGATTGTTGCGATCCGCGACGAGCAGCCGAGGCTGGCCCCCGGTCACATCCAGGTGGAACGCGTGCGGGCAGTCGAACGCCGCCGCCCCGCCGCGCCCGTCAAGGGTGGAGCGATAGCGGCCGTCGGGCGAATAGCGGTGGAGCAGGCTGGCGCCGTACCCATCCGCGACCCAGATGCTCCCGTCTCCGCCGATGCTCGCGTCCGACGCTGCGAACGTCGGTCGATTGGGGAGTTCGCGGTAGTACGACGCTGGCGGCGGATCCAGCTCGAGGAGGCGTTCGCCCGTCATTAGGTCGAGTGCGACGACCGTGCCTGTCCCCGGACCTGCCTGTTCGGAGGCGCCGCCGCGGACCACGAGGGTGAAGCCCGGGTCGGCCACGATGACCGCCGCACGCCCGCCGATGATCGCCATCGACAGGCCATGCGCCTCCGTTACCGCGGCATCGATCCGCCGAGTCTCGGTCCCGGCCGCATCGAGGATGAGGAGCGTCCGCCCATCGGCGTCGGCGGCGATCAGTTCGCCCGCCGGTCCGATCGCCAGGCCGCCATGGGCGAACCCAGGGGTCGGGAGCGTGGCGGACCACATCGGATCGAATCGCAGCATGTCCGCCAGTGTAGGGAGCGTCGTGGCGCGGGGAGTGGCCACGTCACCTACGCTATGGCCACGATGTCGAACCGATCACCGGACCGCCCGCGCCGAGCCGCCGACCTGCTCGTTGACTGCCTCGTCGCGGAACGCTGCGAGACCATATTCTCCGTCCCGGGCGAGGAGACGATGGACATCCTGGATGCCCTCGCCGACGAGCCGCGCATCCGCCACGTCACCACCCGCCACGAGCAGGGTGCCGCCTTCATGGCCGATGTGCACGGGCGCCTGACGGGCCGGGCCGCGGTCGCCATGGCGACGCTTG
>JBKJHI010000269.1:0-8440 GCA_046599085.1 Candidatus Limnocylindrales bacterium | reverse complement strand
TTGCCGAGTTCATGTTCGGGAGCGAGGACACGCTCATCAAGATCGACATGAGCGAGTTCATGGAGCGCCACAACGTGTCGCGCCTCGTCGGTGCACCTCCCGGCTACGTGGGCTTCGACGAGGGCGGGCAGCTGACCGAGGCTGTGCGGCGCAAGAACTACGCGGTCGTGCTCCTCGACGAGGTGGAGAAGGCCCACCCGGAGGTCTTCAACATCCTCCTCCAGATCCTGGAGGACGGCCACCTGTCCGATGCCAAGGGCCGTCGGGTCGACTTCCGCAACTGCATCATCATCATGACCAGCAACCTCGGCGCGAAGCAGCTGCAGACGAATTCGAGTCTCGGGTTCCGCGTCCAGGGCACGACCGACGCGGCCCGCGCGGAGAGCTCACACGAGCTGATGAAGGAAAAGGTCGCCACGGAGCTCAAGGCGAACTTCCGACCCGAGTTCCTCAACCGCATCGATGCCACCGTCGTCTTCCGGTCGCTGACCGTCGAGGAGATCGGCGTGATCGTGGACCTGATGCTCGATCGCGTGCGGGACCAGCTGCGCGCACAGCAGATGCTGCTCGAGGTCACGCAGGAGGCCAAAGAGCACATCATCAAGCTCGGTTACGACGTAGCCTATGGCGCCCGTCCGCTGCGCCGCGTGATCCAGAACATGGTCGAGGACGTCCTTGCCGAGCATCTCCTGCTTGGCCGGTACGAGCCAGGCACGACGATCGTCGTGGACAAGGACCCCGAGGCCGGCCTGGACATCCGCGCCGCCGAGGAACGCACCCCGGTCGAGGCGGTCTGACCCGCGCGTCTCCGGACGCGTGGCGGGCCTGACGATGGCCAAGGCGACCAGCCGGTACGTCTGCCAGGCCTGCGGCGAGGCCTTCCTGCGCTGGGAAGGGCAGTGCCGCGCGTGCGGTGGCTGGAACTCGCTCGTCGAGCAGATCGTGCGCGAGAGTCGCCGCGCCGCCGCTGCGCGTCCGCGATCGGCCGGGGACCCCGCGAAGCCCGTGCCGCTTGCCGAGGTCGGGAGCGCCGACGTGCCCCGCGTGCGGACCGGGATCGGCGAACTGGACCGCGTCCTGGGCGGAGGCATCGTGCCCGGATCGCTGATCCTGCTCGGCGGTGAGCCGGGCATCGGGAAGTCGACCCTGCTGCTCCAGGTCGCGGCCGGTATCGGCGGCATGGTGCTGTACGCCACGGGCGAGGAATCTGCCGAGCAGGTCCGCCTGCGGGCGCGCCGGCTGGGCCTCCTGGACGGACCCGCCGGCGCGGCCATCCATGTCCTGCCGGAACGAGAGATCGGCGCCATCCTCGAGGCCGCCCATCGCGCACGCCCCGCGATCCTCGTCGTGGACTCGGTCCAGACGGCGACGGTCGATGCCCTGGAGGGAGCCGCCGGCAGCGTGGGTCAGGTGCGCGAGGCCACGGTCCGCCTGATGGAGTTCGCGAAGGGGGAGGGGATCGCGGTCCTGCTCGTCGGGCATGTGACGAAGGACGGCTCGATCGCCGGCCCCAAGACGCTCGAACACCTCGTCGATGCGGTGGTCACGATGGAGGGCGAGCGGTATGCGGCCCTGCGCCTCGTGCGCGCCACGAAGAACCGCTTCGGCTCGACCGACGAGGTCGGCGTGTTCGAGATGGCCGGCACGGGGCTCGTCGAGGTGAGTGACCCGTCGCAGGCGTTCCTCGGCGACCACCCCGACGGCGCTCCCGGCAGCGTCGTCGCCCCGACCCTCGAGGGCAGCCGACCGATCCTCGTCGAGGTCCAGGCGCTCGTCGCGCCGGCCGGCTACGGCACGCCCGCGCGCAAGGCCAGCGGCATCGATCCCAACCGCCTCGGCCTCCTCGTCGCCGTCCTCGGACGCCGCGCCGGCGTCGCCCTCGGTTCCCATGACGTGTACGCCAACCTCGCCGGTGGCCTCGCGGTCGGCGAGCCGGGCATGGACCTCCCGATCGCGCTGGCACTCGCGTCGTCCTTGCGGGATCGAGCGGTGAGTGGTGGCCTGGTCGCCATCGGCGAGGTCGGGCTGCTCGGCGAGCTGCGGTCGGTGAGCGGCCTTGAGCGACGGCTCAAGGAGGCGGTCCGGTCGGGCTTCCGGACCGCGATCGTCCCGCGGGCAACCCGGGGCGCACCACCGGTCGACGTCCCGGGACTGGAGATCATCGAGGTCGCGACGCTGCGCGACGCGATCGAAGCCGGGCTCGCGCCACGCTCGGAGCGCCGTGGCGATGCGCTCCCGGCGATGCTAGGCTGACGCCCCGCCCGGGAGCGTCTTCCGCGAAGCGATCGCATGACGGTCGCCGGGCAGTCCGATCGAGGGTGTCGTGATCCGCAATATCCGTCTGCTGGGAGCCGCGCTGGGGGGCCTCGTCGGCCTCACCCTGGCTGGTGCCGACGGGGGGCTGTTCGCCGACGCCGAATACGCGGGAGCCCTGCTGGCGACCTGGGTGGTCGCCTGGCTCATCGTGGGGTTCGCGATCCTCCCGTACCTGACGCTGGTGCCGGCCAGCTGGCTCATCACGCGCGTGGAGGCGCTGTCCACAGCCGAGTTCGTGACCGCGGTCATCGGCCTGCTGCTGGGCCTCCTGATGGGCCTCCTGCTGGGGTTTCCTCTGTCCGGTCTGCCGGATCCATTCGGGTCCTGGCTGCCCCTCGGCGTGTCGCTGTTCCTGGGCCTCGGGATGCTCGGGCTGACCGTCGCCAAGCGCAAGGACCTCCTGCTTGCGGCGGAGACGATCGGACTGCTCCGACGGCCGGTCGCCGACACGGACAACGCACACGCGGGAGACCCGCACATCGTGGTCGATACGAGCGCGATCATCGATGGCCGCATCGCGGAGATCGTCGAGTCCGGGTTCATCTACGGGACGCTCGTGGTGCCTCGTTTCGTCCTCGAGGAGCTGCAGCACATCGCCGACAGCTCGGACACGCTGCGGCGGAATCGCGGGCGACGCGGCCTCGAGATCCTCAACAGGATGCAGAAGGACGCGTCGACGCCGGTCGAGATCGTCGAGGATGAGGTGCCAGATATCGCCGAAGTGGACGCCAAGCTCGTCGCACTGGCACGCGAACGAAGTCGGGTCGTCCTGACCAACGACTTCAACCTGAATCGGGTCGCGGAGCTCCAGGGCGTGCGCGTCATGAACATCAATTCGCTGGCCAACGCGGTCAAGCCGGCCGTGCTGCCGGGCGAGGAGTTGCGCGTCCGCGTCATCCAGGAAGGCAAGGAGTCGGGCCAGGGCGTCGGGTTCCTCGATGACGGCACGATGATCGTCGTCGAGGGTGGCGCGCGCCATATCGACAAGGAGCTCGATGTCTCCGTCACCCGCGTACTGCAGACCGTCGCCGGCCGGATGATCTTCGCTCAGCCGCGACTCGACTGAGGGCTCGCGGAATGCCCGCCATCGGTGCGGCCGACGCCATCATCGTCGCCGCCGGCAACTCACGACGCATGGGCGGTCTCGACAAGCTCGCCTGGTCGGTGGCCGGTCGGCCGCTGCTGCGCCACACCGTCGACGCGATCGCGGCCGCACCGTCCGTCGCGTCCATCGTCGTGGTGACGGCCTCCGACCGCGTCGCGGCCTTGCAGGGCGAGTCGTGGCTGCCCGACAAGGTCGCCCTCGTCGTCGCGGGCGGGGAGCGTCGTCAGGACTCGGTGCGGGCCGGGTTCGCGGCGCTCGAGACAACCCGCCCGGACCCTGGGGGACGTCGCCCGGTCCTCGTGCACGATGGGGCCCGGCCGTGTGTCAGCGCCGACCTCATCGAGGCGGTCGTGGCCGCGGTGGAGCGACACGGAGCGGCGATCCCGGTCCTGCCCGTGGCCGAGACGGTGAAGCGCGTGCTCGACGATCGCATCGTCGAGACGGTCGACCGATCCAACCTTGTCGCCGCCCAGACGCCGCAGGGGGTCCGACGGGGCCTGCTCCGCGAGGCGATGGCACGTGACGTGGCCACGAGCGGCATATGGACCGATGAGGCCGCCCTGCTTGAGGCCTGTACCATCCCTGTCCATGTCCTTCCCGGCGAATCGACCAATCTCAAGGTGACCGTCCCTGCCGATCTCGCCCGCGTGACCGCGACCCTGTCGCCCGGCTCGGGCATCGCTGTGCGCACCGGGATCGGCCACGACGGGCATCCGTTCGGTCCGGGCGAGCCGCTGATGCTCGGCGGCCTGGCCTTCGAAGGCGCCCCGCGGCTTGTTGGCCATTCCGACGGCGACGTGCTGTCTCACGCCCTCGCCGACGCGCTTCTTGGCGCGGCGGGCCTGGGCGACCTCGGACGGCTCTTCCCGGCCGATGCGTCCACGCCGAAGGGCATCGCGGGGCGAGACCTCCTGACCGCGGTGGTCGAGCGCCTGGCTGCCGCCGGGTGGCGGCCTGGGCAGGTCGACGCCACCGTCATCGCCGCTCGTCCACGGCTGGGTCCGCGGCTCGATGCCATGCGCGACGTGCTCGCCGGCGTCCTGAGCCTGCCGCCGTCTGCCGTGAACGTGAAAGCGTCCACCGGCAACCTCGACGGTGCCGAAGGCGCCGGCCGCGCCATGTCCGCGTTCGTCGTCGCCACCATCGAGGCGATCCGATGACGGTCCGGCTCCACGACACCCTGACCGGCGAGGTCCGCCCGTTCACGCCGTTGCGTGAGGACGAGGTCGGCATCTACTCGTGCGGACCAACGGTGTACGGCCCGGCCCACATCGGGAACTTCCGCTCGTTCCTGTTCGCGGACCTCCTGGTCCGCCACCTGCGCTGGCGCGGCTACCCGGTGCGCTGGGTGATGAACGTCACCGACATCGACGACAAGATCATCCGTGGCGCAGCCGCCGAGGGGCTCGGCATCGACTCACTCGCCGAACGCTACCTGGAGCGATTCCTCGCCGACGCCGAGGCGCTGGGCATGACCCAGCCGGACATGCTGCCGCGGGCCACCGGCCACATCGACGAGATCGTGGCCCTGATCCAGACCCTGCTCGATCGTGACATCGCGTACCGCACCGAGGACGGGTCGATCTTCTTCCGGATCTCGTCGTGGCCCGACTACGGCAAGCTCGCACGGCTCGACCCGGAACAGCTTCGGGTCGGGGAGCGCGTGGAGGCCGACGAGTACGGCAAGGACGACGCGCGCGACTTCGCCCTGTGGAAGGGCAAGAAGGCCGATGAGCCGTCGTGGTCGACGTCGATCGGGGAAGGGCGGCCCGGCTGGCATATCGAATGCTCCGCGATGAGCATGGCGCACCTGGGGCAGAGCTTCGACATCCATACCGGCGGGATGGACCTGATCTTCCCGCACCACGAGGACGAGATCGCCCAGAGTGAGGCGGCCACCGGCAAGCCGTTCGTGGGCACGTGGCTCCACTGCGCCCATCTTCGGACGAGCGGCGCGAAGATGGCCAAATCGACCGGCAACATCGCCCGGGTGGCGGACCTGCTTGCCGATGGGGTGTCACCGCGGACCCTGCGGTTCGCCCTCATTTCTGTGCACTACCGGGCCAGCCTCAACTACTCGGAGGAATCGCTGACCGCAGCCGCGGCCGCGATCGAGCGGCTCGACGCCCTCGTCGCCGCGCTGCACGCCTACATCGACGACGGTCCTGACGACGCGCCACTCCGCGGCGTGCTGGATGCGGCCGTCGCGGCCTTCGGCGACGCCCTCGACGATGACCTCAACGTGTCCGAGGCGCTGGCCGCTCTGTTCGACCTGGTGCGCGAGTCGAACCGCCGCGTCGAGGCGCGCTCGCTCTCGACGGCCGATGCGGCTCAGGTCCTGGGGCGTCTGCGCGAGATGGACATGGTCCTGGGCATCCTGGCGCCGGCGCCGGAGGCCCTTGACCCGGAGGCCCAGGCCCGGTTGGATGCGCGCGCAGCGACGCGGGCGGCTCGCGACTGGGCTGGCTCCGATCGGATCCGGGACGAGCTCGCGGAGCGTGGCATCATCGTGGAAGACACGCGGGACGGCCAGCGTTGGCGCCGCACAGCGGAGGTCCGACGTGGCTGATCGACCAGGTGGTGGAGGTGGCGACAGGGATCGCCAGAAACGCGGACGACCGACCGGCCCACGACGGGCGGACGGACCTCGCCCTGGTGGCCCGCGCCCGGGTGGGCAGCGCCCGGGTGGCCCGGGCCGTGTTGACGGTCCACGCCCGGGTTCCAGGGGCCCCGGCCCAGACCCGCGATCCGGTGAGCCCAGGGTGGACGGGCCAAGGCGCTTCGATCGCCTCCAGCCGGAAGGACCGCGTCAGGACGGCTCGCGGCCGTTCGACGGTCCCCGCGGACCGCGCCGCTTTGACGTCCCACGGCCGGGCGGCCCACGGCGCGATGGACCCCGCCCTGATGAACCCCGTCGCTTTGACGGCCCGCGCTTTGACGGCCCGCGCGCTGATGGCCCCCGCCGCGTTGACGGCCCGCGGCCGTTCGACCGAGCGCCGGGTCCACGCCGCTTCGATCGTCCTCGTCCCGACGCTCCGCAGCCGTTCGATCGGCCGTCACGCGCTCCGCACGACGACTGGGACACTCCGCAGGAACCGACCTTCGCCGCCGATGAGGGCCGCGACCCCGGACCTCGGCCGTTCGATGGGGATCGCCGACCGTTCCGGCCGGACCCGCGTACCGGTGGGCGTCCGCCGACCTTCCGCGACGCCGGCAGCTTCCGGCCCGATCGCAGTCGGCGACCGTACGACGCGCGGCCTCCGCGGGCCTACCCGGGCTCCATGTCGCCGCCCCAGTCGCTCGCGGAGGGCGAGGAACTGGTCGCCGGCCGCCGACCGGTGGAGGAAGCGTTCGTGGCGCATCGACCGGCCCGCCGCTTGCTGGTCGTCCCGCAGCGGCGCGAGGCCCTCGAGAAGCTCGTCCTGCACGCGACCAACCTGCGCATCCCGATCGTCGAGGTCGAAGGGGGATCGCTGACCGCCCTGGCCGGTTTCGACGGCCATCAGGGCATCGCGCTCGTGGTCGAACCGCGTCGCTTCGCGGGCCTCGACGACATCCTGGCGCTGGCTGTGACGCGCGGTGAACCGCCGTTCATCCTCGTCCTCGATTCGCTTGAGGATCCGCACAACGTCGGGTCGTTGCTGCGATCGGCCGAGGGCGCGGGCGTGCACGGCGTGATCTTCCCGACCCACCGCCAGGCACCGCTGTCGCCGTCTGCCATCAAGGCGTCGGCGGGGGCCGTGGAACACCTGTTGCTCTGCCCGGTCGACGACCTGGCGGGGGCTCTTGGTGATCTGCACGGCCGAGGTGTGCGGGTCGCTGGCGCGGAGGGTGACGCCCCGATGACCGCCCGTGAATCGGACCTCCGCGGTCCGCTCGCGATCGTCGTCGGCAGCGAGGGCCAAGGTCTCGGGCCCGCCGTTCGGCGGCGATGCGACCTGTTGATGCGCATCCCCATGCGCGGCGCCGTCGGCTCGCTCAACGCGGCTGTCGCCGGATCCGTCCTGCTGTTCGAGGCCGTCGCCCAGCGCGACGATGGCAGCCAGCCCGTTGCCGACGCCGTCGCCGATGCCCCAGCCACGCCGCCCGGCGTCGAGCCGGTGGTGGACGACGTGGCGCCGCCGAAACGGACCCGACGCACGAAGGTCGCCATGGAGGACGCGGTCGAGCCGCCGGCTCCGAAGGCGAAGCGCGTCTCCCGGACCAAGGCCGCCGTCGACGTGGTCGTCGGACCGGATACGCCGAAGCCGGCACGGAAGCGGGCCGTGCGACGGGCGACGTCCAGCGGGGAACCGGATGCCGGCTCAGCGCCCGCCGGCGACGCAAATGACGCCGCCGAGGCCGCCACGGACCCGGCGGACGATCTGCTGCCGGGTTGAGGGCGGCGGGGCCACAGTGGGGGAGGATGGGCCACGCTTGACCCATCCACCTGCCCGGCCATATCATTCCCCGGCGCCGAAACGGGTCGTTCTGCGGTAAGGTCCTGCCCGTCGCGCCGACGTAGCTCAATTGGTAGAGCAGCGGTTTTGTAAACCGCAGGTTCCGGGTTCGAGTCCCGTCGTCGGCTCCAGCGCGTAACCAATCCGGTATCGGGTCCACCAAGAGTCCGCAGTCTCGGCCCGGGACCGTCACCGTGGGTCGGTTGAGCAACGGCGGCTCGCCTGGCTGTAGACCAGGTCCGAAAGGCATGGGGGTTCGAATCCCTCCCGGCCCACCACACACGGATCACCATTCGCAGCGGCCTCCTGGCCCACATAGCTCAGCTGGCAGAGCACTTCCTTGGTAAGGAAGAGGTCATCGGTTCGAGTCCGATTGTGGGCTCCATCCCCAGGTCGCCCACCTGCCGCCCCTCGTCGCAACAGCGGAACGCCCCGCACCAGATCAAGGAGTGAAACGGTCTCGTGGCCAAGAAGAAGTTCGAGCGCACCAAGCCGCACGTCAACATCGGTACGATCGGCCACATCGATCACGGCAAGACGAGCCTGACCGCCGCGATCACGAAGTACCTCGCCCTGAAAG
>JBKJHI010000149.1:0-6364 GCA_046599085.1 Candidatus Limnocylindrales bacterium | reverse complement strand
GCATCGGCGTGGACGTGACCGAGGTCATCGCCGCGGCCAACAGCCAGCCGTATTCGCACATCCACCAACCGGGGATCGGCGTCGGGGGGCATTGCATCCCGGTCTACCCGCACTTCCTGCTGTCTCGGGCGCCGGAGCTGACGCTGGTCGCCCGGTCGCGCGAGGTCAATGACGCGCAGGTTGACCTTGCCGTGGGTGCGGTGGCGGCGGCGCTCCGTGTCGACGGTGCCTCAGGGCTCGCAGCGCTCAACGGAGCCGAGGTGCTCGTGCTCGGGCTGACCTACCGGCACGGCGTCAAGGAGCTGGCCTACTCGCGCGGTGTGGCGCTCGTGGGTGAACTCGCGGCGGCCGGTGCGCGCGTGCTCGCGTACGACCCGCTGCTGACGGAGGACGAGGTGCGTGCCGCGGGCGCCGAGCCGTGGACGTGGGGGTCTGCCGCGCCCGGCGTGCGTGCCGTCGTCGCCCAGACCGGCGACCCGGCATTCCTGGCCCTGGACGTCGGGTGGTTCCCGGCTCTCTCGATCCTCGTCGACGGCCGCAACGCGCTGCGCTCCGTGGGCCTCCCCGAGGGCGTCACCTACCGCGGCTTCGGCGCGGGATAGCGGTATCAATGGGGGGGAAGGATGTCGGACCAACGTAGTCTCGGAGCCGCGGATGCAGGTCAAGGCGCCGCGATGAATGGTGCCTCCAAGCCCACCCGATTCCTGTACCGTCATGACGTTCGGCTATTCCTGACGAGCAGCACCTTGCTGTTCGTGGAACTGATCCTCATCCGTTGGATCCCAGCCAACGTCACGTACGTCGGGTTCTTCTCGAACTTCCTGCTGATGGCCAGCTTCCTCGGAATCGGGCTTGGGATCCTGGCCGGCCGGCGATGGGGCGGCCTCGGCTTGGTGCCATTCTCGATGCTGCTGGCGACCATCGTTGCGCTCGTCCTGAGCGTGCAGTTGAATGTGCAGCTTCGGTCATCCACCGAGCTGCCGTTCGGCATCGGCGTCAGCAACGCGGCCGACGTCAATGCTCTGGTCGTCCCGCTGATGTTCGGGCTCGTGACGCTGGCTATGGCGGCGCTGGCCCTCCCGCTCGGCCCACTCCTTCGGAGCATGCCACCGCTCCGAGCGTACGGGATCGACATCGCCGGATCGATGGCCGGCGTGGCGGCATTCACGATCCTCTCGGCGGCGGGGACCGACCCGCTGGTCTGGTTCGGGATCGTCTCGGTCCTGGTCACCATGATGTCCCTTGGCCAGCACCCTGGCGTCAGGGCCCTGCTCGTTCCAGGTGCCATGGCGTTCGCGATCGTCCTTGTCGGGTCCGCGTTCCAGCAAGGCGATGCCTGGTCGCCCTACTACCGGATCTCGAAGTACCTCGATACCTCGTGCAACCTCATCAACGTGAACGTCGATGGGATCCCACATCAAGCACTCCGTCCGGTCAAGGACCTCAACCAGGCGTGTGCGAAGGAACCGTTCTACGAGCAGGTCTATCGGTGGCTGTCAGACCGAACGTTCTCACGAGTACTCATCATCGGCGCGGGCACAGGTTCGGACGTGGCGCTCGCGCTCGCGAATGGTGCGACGCAGGTGGATGCCGTGGAGATCGATCCGCGGATCCACGAGTTGGCTTCCTTGCATCCAGATCGACCATTCGACGATCCGCGTGTGACCTCATACATCGACGACGGGCGTGCGTTCCTCAGCCGGTCGACGGAGTCATACGATCTCATCGTCTTTGCTCAGACCGACTCGCTCGCATTACTGAGTTCGACGGCCGGTCTCCGCCTCGAGTCCTTCCTCTTTACCGAGGAGGCGTTCGAGAGCGCTCGTGATCACCTCTCAGCAGATGGGGTGTTCGCGCTGTACAACTACTACCGGGAGCCGTGGCTCCTGCAAAAGCTCGGCGGGATGCTCCGAGAGACCTTCGGCCATGAGCCGTTGTTCCGCGCGTACTCCAACATCTACGCCGCCCTCGCTGCAGGTCCGGGCGTCAGCCAGCTGCCCGCGGGTGCGATCGACCCGCAATCCATCTCAGCGATACCTGTCACTGATGGGGCGCCGCCTGCGCCGGCCACGGACGATTGGCCGTTCGTGTATCTGCGAGCCCCGCAGGTCGCGGACTACTACCTCTTGGCCATCGGGGCAGTCCTGGTGGCCGCCCTGCTCGCCGTTCGACTTGTGAGCGCGGCGGTCGGTCTGCGTATCCGACGCTTCAGTCCGCACTTCTTCGTCCTGGGCGCAGCCTTCTTGCTCCTCGAGACGCGGAGTCTTGTGGTCTTCAGCCTGCTGTTCGGATCAACCTGGCTGGTGAACGCACTGGTCTTCTTCGCGATCCTTGCGAGCGTACTCCTTGCAGTGATCATCAACGCGAAACGTCCGATCCGCCGTCCAAAGCTGCTCTACGCCGGGCTCTTCGCGACGCTCGTGATCGCGTTGGTGCTGCCGCCCGACGCGCTCTTCATCGAACCACCGTGGCTGCGCTACGTCGTCGTATCGGCAATCACCTTTGCCCCTGTGTTCTTCGCCAACCTCGTGTTCGCCTACTCGTTCAAGGACACGTTGACGGCCGACACCGCGTTCGCGGCCAACCTGTTGGGTGCAGTGCTCGGCGGGTGCCTCGAGTACGTGGCGCTGCTGACGGGTTTCCGCTCTCTATTGCTGGTCGTCATCCTGCTGTATGCCCTGGCCGCCCTCTTTGCGCGGCTCCGCCTCTTCGGGGACCGAGACCTTGCCGTCGCCTGACGAGTACGTGCCGATCGACCATGGCAACAACATCGACGCTCGAACGAACGGAGCCAGTTGGGCTGGAGCCGGACGCTGACTGACCAGCGTGTGTTCGTCACGATGTGCGTCTATGGTTCCCGGGATGAACGAAAAGGGAACGACGGCTCGGGCCTTCCACGACGCTGACGGCGTAGAGGACTGGCGGGTGCTGTTCTCGGGCGCCCACGCCTACTTCCGCGTCACGTCTTTCGCGGAAGGTGCCAGGTTCGTGGCGGCGATCGCCGAGGTTGCCGAGGCCGTCGGCCACTTCCCCGACGTTGACCTGCGGCCGGAGGGAGTGACTGTGCGCACCGCCTCCGGAGAGTACGGGGCGTTGAGCGAGCGCGATGTCGAGCTTGCCCGCCGGATCTCGGTCGCTGCCGTGAGGTTGCAGGTCGAGCCGGACCCCTCGCAGGTCCAGGTCATCGGCATCGCCGTGGCGCAGGATTCGGGCAGCGATGTCGGTCCGTTCTGGGCGGCCGCATTCGGGTACAAGAGCCTCGGCGCGGAGGAGGACGTCGTCGATCGACACCGACGCAATCCACACATCTCGTTCCAGCGCCTGCGTCCTCCCAGGCCCGGCCGCGGCCGTACGCACGTCGAGTGTCCCCCGTCCGATCCCGTTCAATCTCCCGCCGCGGGCGCCGTAGCCCCGTTGATTTCTGGTTCTGGTACGGGTGCCCTGGAGCCGTCTCCTGATGAGCGTGCGGCGGTTCAAGCGATCGTTCGGATGCAGCAACCCGGAGTCACGCAATCGCGATCCCAGTCGTCGGATGACCACCGACGACGTCATCTGGGAACCAACATGCGCCAGGTCTTGGTCCTCGCTGCTGCGCTGATGATCGGTGCCTGCAGCGCCACGGTGCCCGGCAGTGAGCAGCCGGCCCCTTCCACCCCGAACGGCACGCCGAGCGCGGAAACGATGGCGGCGCCGACCCCGACTCCCACCATGTCGCCCGCAGCGACGCCGGTCCCGACTGCCAGCCTGATGCCCGACTCGGTGCTGATCGGGACGGCCGTCGCCTACGCGATCGACGCGGGCTTCCGATTGGCTGACGATGTGCCGCCGGCCTTCGTCGATGAGGAGCCCGCATTCGATCCGAGCGTCCTGCATCGGGTGTCGCTGGCCCTCGCCGACGGAGACGGCACGTCGCTCGATGTCTATCTTGACGATGCCGGGGCGATCCGCGTCGTCGCCGATGGCATCTACCTGCGCTCGACCGAAACGATGCTCGGTCGAGCGGAGATCATGCGGGCCGGCGAGCGCCATCTGCGTCAGGTCGGCGTCGATACGACCACCGGCACCCTGCACGTCGCCGCCCACGCCGCCAGCCACTGGTACCTGACGTTCGACCGGGAGATCGATGGATATCGGGTGGCGAATGCGCCGATGGTTTGGTGGCTCGATGGCGACAAGGCGTATCTCGAGCTGCGCGCGGATGGCTCTCTCGCGAACCTGTACGCCATCCGACCCGAACCCCAAGCGGTCCCGGTGATCATGGATACGGAGACCCTCGCTGCGCGCTTGGACGCCGTCGCGGACGTCTCGCTCGCCGCACTGGATACCTACCAAGTCGAGTTCCTCTGGGTCCGCGCGAACCGCGCCTACCCGCCAGAGCGCACCCTGTCGCTTGGCTACTGCGCCACCCACCACTTCGACCTCGGCTGGGAGGCCTGGTGCATCGACGCCGGGACCGGCGAGCTCAGCTCGACGGGCGGTGGGGTGGACTGAGCCATCCCAAGTGCCGCACGGCGTCGGACGGATCTATCGCGAGGATGTCCGGCCCCGAACCAGCCTTGTGGATTCTCACCAGCAACTCGGACGGTGGCGGTGACCCTCGCGACGGCCGCAGCGGCGCTGGCCGTCGCGACGTCCCCATGCCAGACTCCGTTGCGTAGCGGGGACTCGGCTCCGGCTGAATGACTCCGATGCCAGATGGGAGCCGACCGTGGTCACATCAAGCGACACTGCTGCCGCCACGAACGATCAACGGCCGCGCGGACGACGGACCGTGCTGCGCTGGATCCTGGTGGTCGTCGCGATCGTCTTCGCGCTGGCCGCGTGGCGGATCCTCCCGGTGTTCACGGGTCCTGCCATCCCTCCGGGCGCGACGCGGCTCCACATCGCGACGGGTCCGCCGACCTTCACGTCGGGTTGCGCCGCCGCGCTGCTGGTGCCCGCCCGCGTCACGTCGTCTGGCGACCAGCTCGTGCTCATCACCGTCGATACGGGCGACATCGTGTCGGTCGTCTGGCCGGCCGGTTTCGGTGCCTGGCGGCTCGATGGGGCCGCCGTCCTCGCTGATCCGTGGGGGAGTGTCGTCGGGCGCGAAGGCGACATCCTCGATTCGCTCGGCGGTGGGACCGGCGCCGACGACGCCTTCATCATCTGTCCGTACGGCATCGTCACTGGCGGCTGACGCTCGCCCTCGGCCGCTGCGCGTCAGTCGCTGGCCACCACGTACCCGGTCGGGCTTGGAACGTAGGGCAGGTCGTCCACGAAGCACCATAGCCAGTCTTCGTACGACTCCGCGGTCCGCATCATCGGGTGCCCGGTCTCCTGATGATGCGCCGACGCGTGCCGATTGGGGCTGTCATTGCAGCAGCTCGTCTGGCCGCAGGTCAGGCACTGGCGCAGGTGGACCCACCGCCCGCCGATCGGGACACAGACCGAGCAGACGTCGAGTGGCGCGTCGACGTGGATCTCGGGCTCGAAGTGTTGGCAGGGGGTGGTCATGGTGCCTCTCGATGCCGATCCGGACGAGGATACGCCCACGGCCCAGTCACGCCTTGACGTTGCCGACCACGATGCCCAGGTCCTCCGGGTGCCGGGCCAGGTATCGCTTCACATACGAGCACGTGACGATCACCCGCCGGCCGAGCCGTCGTGCGTCGTCGAGCGCGAACCTGGTGAGCGCCGCGGCCACGCCTCGTCCCTCGAACTCCGGCGTCACCTCGGTGTGGACGAGGATGATCCGCTCGCGCCGTAAGACGTAGTCGAGCACGCCCGCAAGCGCCCCATCGAGGTGGGCCTCGTAGCGCTGGCGCTCCGGCGCGTCCGTGATCGCAGGCGGTTCGCTGGGTGGCGCGGCCCCTGGCTCTGCTTGGTCCTCGGCCATGGGCACAGTCTGACGCGGGTCCTGCTAGCTGAGTGTGCCATCGGTGCACCCGGCGCTACCTTCGGCGAGCTTGGTGGCGAGATTCTGGGCGCGGCGGCCTCCGCGAGAGGGCTCGAGCGAGAGAGTTCCGCACGGATCCCCGTCGAGGCCGCTGCCAGGGCCGCCGCGGAGGGCCGCTCGATGGTGGAAACCGTTCCCAAGGTGCACCGGGCGCACATATGGCAGGAAGCCCGGCGGCGCGGCGGGAATCCCGGCGACGCGGCAGGAAATCCGGCGCCGCGGCTGGAAATCCGGCGCCGCGGCCGCGACCCGAGCGAACCGGCGACTGCCCAAGGATCTAGGATCGACACACCCACCGGATCCCGTGACGGTGGCTGGGAGCATCAGGTCCTTGGTCGCCGTGAGCATCGCGCGTGCGCCTCCTGGTCCGGGATCCGGTGGGTGTGTCGATCCTAGATCCTTGGGCAGTCGCCGGTTCGCTCGGGT
>JBKJHI010000134.1:0-14031 GCA_046599085.1 Candidatus Limnocylindrales bacterium | reverse complement strand
ACTGCAACACCGGGCCGCTGGCCTGCGGCCAGTTCGGGACCGCCCTCGGTGTCGTGCAGGTCGCCCATCATGCGGAGCGGCCCCTGCATGTCTGGGTGACCTGCACGACACCGAGGGCGGTCCCGAACTGGCCGCAGGCCAGCGGCCCGGTGTTGCAGTGGGTCATGATCCGCAGCGACCGGCCGTCCGGATACGGCAGCACGTCCCGCCCGAAGCTGGCCAGGCGCCCGTGATCCTCCGTTGCCTCGGCGACGATCGCATCGGCCTCGGCGCGCATCGCGGCCGCCACGGCCTCCGCGTCCTCGGACAGGTCGCCGACGCCCTCGTATGTCGCCATCATCCGGTCCACGGCCCAGCCGAGGTTGACCGCGGTCGGTCGAGCATTGCGCAGAGCGTTGGCGGCGCCGCGCAACGTGGCTCGCCGCGCGTACGGACGGGTCGTGAGCAGTTTGCCGGCCGTGATGGCCAGGCCGAGTGCGGCCACCTGACCGATGGCCGGCGCACCACGCACGATCATCTCGCGGATGGCGAAGGCGCACTCGGCCGCGGACTTGGCGTGATACTCCTCGAGGACCTCGGGGAGCTTGCGCTGATCGATGATGTGCAGAACGCCGGGTTCCTCGCGGAACGGTGTCCGGAAGCCGGTCGGCGGGGCTGGTTCGTCCGGGGCGCTGATGCCCGCAACGAGGTCACCACCGGGATCCAGGATCGACCCGGCCGCCTCTGCCGTGGCTCGCTGCAGGACCTGCGCCGCCCCGACGACGGTCGCCGCACCCTGGAGCAGATCTCCGGCGAACTGACGGAAGAATCGACGCCGGCCAAGGTCAGCCCCGTCCGTGGCGCTCGTGGCGGCGGTCGCGTCGGCGTCCGATCCCGGTGTCGCGGTGTCGGCCGCCGTCTCAAGGTCGTCGTGGGGGTCGGTCAATGCGTGGCCTGCTGCTGGGCGCCGGTCGTGGACCGACTCAGTACTTGATGACGCTGTCGACCCGCCGGCCCTCGAGCCGGTCGCGGCCCTTGAGGAAGTCGAGTTCGACCAGGAAGCCCAGCCCGACGACCTCGCCGCGCAGGCGCTCGATCAGCTCGATCGTGCCCTTGACGGTGCCGCCGGTCGCCAGCAGGTCATCAACGATCAGGACCTTCTGCCCGGCGCCGATCGCGTCGCGATGGATCTCCAGCGTGTTGGACCCGTACTCGAGCGCGTACTCGACACTGATCGTCTCGGCCGGCAGCTTGCCGAGCTTGCGCACAGGGACGAGGCCCGCGCCGAGCTGGTAGGCCATCGGGGCGCTGAAGATGAAGCCGCGCGACTCCATCCCGACCACGAGGTCGATCCGCTCGCCGGCGTAGGGCGCGAGCATCAGGTCGATCGACTCCTTGTACGCGACCTTGTCCTTGAGCAGCGTGGTGATGTCGTAGAACAGGATCCCGGGCTTCGGGAAATCGGGGATCTCACGGATCCGCTCGCGCAGCGCCTCGGCGGACATCGGCGGTGGGACCTCCTTGAATGTGGTGACGCCAGCGCGGTTGATGAGCCACCCGCGCAGCGATCAGGCCGGTCGTATTCGCGGCCGTCACGAAGTCTACCGCAGCGCCACCGGGGCCCCGCGGCAGGTGGAATGCTCGAGGGCGCGGTCGTGGGTGGGATGATGGCCCGGCCGTCGTCGCACCAGCAAGGGGGATCCAATGACCACACCCGATGCCGTCGATGTCTACATCGCCGGCCTGCCCGATGATCGGCGCGACGCCATGCAGCAGATCCGCGCCGCGGCCCTGTCCGCGGCTCCCGGCGCCACGGAGGTCATCACGTACGGGATGCCAGGGCTCAAGACACACGGGCGATTCCTGGTGTCGTTCGACGCGTTCAAGGCGCACTACAGCCTGTTCCCGGCGAGCGATGCGGTCGTGGAGACGCTTGGGGCGGAGATCCAGCCGTATCTATCGGGACGAGGCACGATTCGCTTTCCGGCGGACGAGCCGCTGCCGGTCGACCTGATCGCGCGGATCGTGGCCATCCGGGTCACGGAGAACGACGCCGCGGCTGCCGCGAAACCTCGGTCGGCCAGGGCTCCCCGGGCCGGACGCGCCGACTGATCGCCGACGGCACGCTGGCTGACCGCCGGAGGTCAGGCTTCGGCGATCTCCGGGGCACGCACCCCACTCCCGGATGCCCGCTCCCCTGTGCGCTCGCGCAGTCGCGGCGTCAGGAGGAGCCCGGCGAGCGCGACCGCGATCGCGACCGCGAACCCAGGGGCCAGGCCATCGGTCGATGGAAAGCCGTTGCGGGCCGCGCCCGCCACGAACGCACCGGTGACCCCGGTACCGAGCGCGGTGCCGAGCGAATCCGCGAGTGACAGTGCGGCCGAGGCGGATCCCTGCTCGGTCGGTGCGGCTCGGCTCAGGATGATGAGCGTCGTCGGCGAGTAGGCCAGACCCATGCCGATCCCGGAGATGGCGATGGTCGGGATGGAGAACCACGGGCTGATCGACGGGTGGAGCACGAGGGCGAACCCCGCGAGTCCGACGATGACCACCGCCAGACCCACGGTGATGAACCGTTCCGGCGCGACTCTGGAGGCGAACCGTGCCTGGATCCACGAGCCAGCGGTCCACGTGATCGTCGCAGCGGTCAGGGTGAGCCCGGCCTGCGTCGCCGACAGGCCACGTCCATCGACGAGGGTCAGCGCGACATAGGCTTCCACGCCGAAGAACGTGAACGTGAGGATCCCGCGCATCAGGACCGCAGTCGGCAACCCTCGAGCGGCGCGCAGCGTGCCGGCCGGCGTCAGGCGAGCGATCGCCGGCAGCCCGATGACGAGGCCCGCAACCACGAGGACCACGGTCAGCTCGATGCCGGCCGAGGTCAGGCCCGCGAGCGCGAGGCCCGCGCCAAGGGCGACGGCGATCGCCAGCGGCAGTCGGCGACGCATGGATGCCGCGGCACGGTGTTCGCCGCCCTCCGGATCGGCCGGGGCCCCGATGGCCGCGACCGCACGGAACGAGATGGCGACCGCGATCCCGAGCAGCGGCAGCAGACCGAGGAAGACGACCCGCCAGTCCAGGACGTCCGCCACCACGCCGGCGATGGCCGGCCCGATGACGCCTGGCAGGACCCACGCGGTGGACAGCGTGGCGAACATCTTCGGCCGCAGCGATTCGGGCAGGCTGCGCCCGATCGCGACGTACGCGACCGGCGGTACGACACCCGCGCCGAGGCCCTGGATGAACCGCCCAAGGACGAGGATCTCCATCGTCGGTGCCAGACCGCCGATCACGAGGCCGATGGCGAACAGCCCGAGACCAGCCCCGAACGGCAGGCCGAGCCCGCGGCGATCGATGAGGGCGCCGGCGACGACGATCCCGATGAGCGACGCGAGCATGAACGCGGTGAACACCCAGCCGTACAACTCGAGACCGCCGAGGTCGGCGGCGACGATCGGCATCACGGTCGAGACCGCGAGCGCCTCGAAGGCAACGAGGGTGACCGTCAGGACCAAGCCACCCGTCAGGCTCCGGCGTCCCGGTGACCACAGGCCGTCGTCGCGACGATGGCGGCGGTCGCGGTCGGGGGGAGCATCATTCGGAACGTGATCAGGCGACATGGCCCCAGTGTGCCGCAGCATCGTCGGAGTCGCCTCGGCCGAGCGTCCACGGTCGCACCCGCCAGCGCATCGCCATCCGTCCATGGCATCTGCGGCCGCGCGGGCCGCCACGTCGGGCCGCCACGTCGGGCCGCCACGTCGGGCCGCTGAGGGTCACTCGCCCGCGAGGCGCTCCACGAGCGGGGCGAGTTCCCCCACTTCGCCGACCATGAACGAGGTGATTCCGAGGCGATCGCGCAGCATTCGAACCTTGTCGACCAGGTCATCGATCGTCCCGACATACAGGTGCGGCGATTCACGGACCTCCGTCTCGGTCAGTTCGATGCCGGTCCGCTCGCGCAGCCCGTCGATCACGTCGCGGATCGCCGACCGTGGATCGTCCGTGACGGTGATCGGCCAGCCGCTCGGGTAGGCGTTGAAGGTCAGGTCCGCCGCGCGCTCGCCGGCGGCGTCCCGAGCCCAGTCGATCTTCTCAGCCGTCGCGGCGAGCGTGATGCTGCGCGGATCCACGCGTTGCGCCCCCAGCATCCGCGCCGCCAGGCCGACCATGTCCGCCTCGCGGCCGGCAAGCGACAGGATCCGCTGGCCACCGCCGCCGATCATCAGCGGCGGGTGTGGCCGCTGGACCGGCTTGGGCTCGGCATCGTAGTCGGTGATGGTGTAGTGCGACCCCGCGACGCTGAACGGGCCGTCGGCGAAGCAGCCCTTGAGCACGGCCACGGCTTCGGCCAGGCGCGCGACCCGGGTCCGGCTGTCATCGAACGGGAGACCGATCGCGTCGTACTCCTCGCGTCGCCAGCCCCCACCGATCGCGACATCGAGGCGCCCGCCGCTGATGACATCGACCGATGCCAGATCCTGGGCCAGGACCGCCGGGTGGTGCAGGTCGTTGTTGAGCACGAACGTGCCCACGCGGAGCCGTTCCGTGGCCATGGCGATAGCCGTCATCGCGGGAACGGGGGACAATTGGGCGATCAGGTGGTCGGGGACGACCAGGCTCGTGTACCCGATCGCCTCGGCTCGGTGCGCAACTTCGGAGAGATCCTGCGCGTCAAGGATCTTCTCGACGGCGGCACTGAACGTGAACGGGCGCATGGCCACTAGGGTGCCACGCGCCGGGGGATTGGGGGCTGGAGATGCGCGACATCCTGCGCCGCACCTGCCTGGCGATCGTCGTCGGGTCGGGATCGCTCGTCGGCGGGTGTGCGTTGCTGCCGACCGAGCCCGCGATCACGACGACCGAGGTGACGCTCGCGGGGCCCGCCGGTGACCGCACGATCGTGTGCCGCCGGGCGACGGCGATCGACGGCGACGCCTGCCTTGCCTGGGCCGGGCAGGTGATGCGCGGCCTACCGGCGGAGTCCATCGATGTCGCCCGCCTCGTCCTGACCGACCGAACGGGCATCGGTCGCTGCAGCGCGGACTTCCAGGACGCGGCCGGGGTGATCTATGCCTCGGCGTCGATCACCTGTCCCTGACCGCCGGTCTGGAGCTGCTCCCCAGCCTCCAGCCGCTCCCCCACGCCGGCACCGAGGCGCGCGACGATCGCCTGCGTGAGCTGCCAGGCACGGGCCGGTGCCGCGGGCGCGCGGACGCGGACCTGGTTCGTGCCGATGACGAGGTCGGTCGGGCGCACGCCGGGAAGCCCGCCATCGCCGAGCAGGCCCATCACCGCGGCGCGCCCCAGCGCGGCACCGAAACGGACGATGAGCCAGCCCCCGTCGCGTGCGATCGAGGCGATCCCCGCCGCCTCGGCGGTGAGGCGCAACTCGGCGACCTCGACCAGGCGCAGGGCGGCCGGCGGCAACGGTCCGAATCGATCGGCCAGCTCCTGTCGGAAGGCAGCGATATCGCCATGCGTGCGAGCGCGCGCGAGGCGTCGGTAGAGCTCCAGCTTCTGGGCCTCCTCGGCGACGTACGCGTCGGGCAGGTGGGCGTCCACCGGGAGATCGACGACGGCCTGCGGTGCCTCGACGCGCGGTGCGCGACCCTCCCGCTTGGCCTTCTCCTCCTCGACCGCCTCGGCCAGCATCCGCGAGTACAGGTCGAAGCCGACAGCGGCCATGTGGCCGGACTGCTCCCCGCCGAGGATGTTGCCGGCACCGCGGATCTCCAGGTCGGACAGGGCGATCTGGAAGCCGGCACCGAGCTCCGAAGCGTTGAAGATCGCCTGAAGGCGCTTGCGCGCTTCGTCGCTCAGCCGCTCCCGACGTCGATAGAGCAGGTACGCGTACGCGCGCCGGGCTGAGCGCCCCACGCGCCCGCGAAGCTGGTAGAGCTGCGCCAGGCCGAGCGTGTCCGCGCGGTCGATGATGATCGTGTTGGCGTTGGGGATGTCGAGCCCGGATTCGATGATCGTCGTGCACACGAGAACGTCGGCCTGACCCTGAGCGAAGGCGATCATGACCTTCTCGAGCGCGCCCTCGCCCATCTGGCCGTGCCCGACGACGAAGCGGGCGTCGGGGAGCAGCCGGCGCAGCTGTTCGGCCTGGGCCTCGATCGTCTCGACTCGGTTGTGGACGTAGAAGACCTGCCCGCCACGGTCGAGCTCGCGCGAGATCGCGTCGCGGACGAGGCCAGCGGACGCCTCGGCGACACGGGTCTGGATCGGTAGCCGGTCCTCGGGCGGCGTCTCGATGACGCTCAGGTCGCGGATGCCGGCCATCGCCAGGTTCAGCGTGCGTGGGATCGGTGTCGCCGAGAGCGTCAGCACATCGACTTCGCGTCGAAGCTGCTTGAGGCGTTCCTTGGCGGCCACCCCGAAGCGCTGTTCCTCATCGACGACGACGAGACCGAGGTCCTTGAACTCGACGTCCTTGCTGAGCAGACGATGCGTGCCGATGACGAGGTCCACCGTGCCGTCCGCGAGCCCCGCCAGGGCGGACGCCTGATCCTTGGCCGACACGAAGCGTGACAGCAGCCGGACCTCCAGCGGGAAGGCCGCGAAGCGCTGGCTGAACGTCGTGTGGTGCTGGGCAGCGAGGACGGTGGTCGGGACGAGGACCGCCACCTGCTTGCCGTCCTGCGTCGCCTTGAACGCGGCCCGCAGTGCGACCTCGGTCTTGCCGTAGCCCACGTCGCCGACCACGAGGCGGTCCATCGGCCGGCCGAGTTCCATGTCCGCCTTGACCTCCGCTGCGGCCCGCAGCTGGTCCACGGTCTCCTCGTACGGGAACGACGCCTCGAGTTCCTGCTGCCACGGGGTGTCGTCAGTGAAGGCGTGGCCCTGGGCGCGCGCACGGGACGCGTACAGGGCCAGCAGGTCGTCGGCCAGGTCGGCGACGGCCTTGCGGACACGTTGCTTGGCGCGCAGCCATTCCGTGCCACCGAGCTTGCTCAGCTGCGGCCGCTCCCCGCCGGCATAGCGCGTGACCCGGGCGATCTGCTCGACCGGCACGAAGATCCGGTCGCCGCCGTTGAACGACAGCTCGAGGTAGTCGCGCTCCTCGCCGTCGGTCCCCCGCCGCAGCATCCGCTCGTAGCGAGCCACGCCGTGATCGATGTGCACGACCAGGTCGCCCTCGTCCAGCCGCTCCAGGATGTCGCGCGGGACGACGCGGCGGAGCGCCTTGGGCCGTCGCACCCGGACGGTCCCGAACAACTCCCGATCCGTCACGAGGGCGAGCCCATCCGGCCCACCGACGAAGCCTCCGTTCAGGCTGCGACCGACGAGCGCGATGGCGCCGGGCGGCGGGGCCTCGGCGACGCGTTCCACGACGGCCACCGGGTGACCGGCCTCATCCAGGACATCCGCCAGGCGCGGGGCCTGGTCGCTGGCGATGACCAGCCGGGCGCCATCCTCCAGCCAGCTCGTCACAGCGTCGGCGAGACGTGCGGTCCGGCCCGGGGGCAGTGTCGGCTCACGCCAGCCGAACGGGTCGCCGGAGCTGCGCATCCCCGATGCCAGGGCGACACCGCGAGGTGCTTCCGATTCCCAGGTCAACTCGAGCGTTCGTGACGCGGCCAGGCGCCGCTTCCAGTCGCGCATCGGCAGGTAGGTCGCGGGCCAGTCCTTGGGGAGGTCACCGGACGCGATCAGCTCGTCACGCCGTTCATCCGCCTGGCGCCACAGCGAGCCCGCCGCCTCCGCGATGTCGCCGGGCTCATCGAGGACCAGCATCGTGCCCTCGGCGAGGTGATCGAGGCCGGTCGCCGGCGCGAGCAATGGGGCCCACACCTCGGCCGCATCGCCGACGGCCAGGGCACGCGACGCCTGGTCGGGGCGGAGCGGGTCTGCCTCTGTGCCCTCGAAGCGCTGCAGGTCCGCGGCCAGGCGTTCGCCGAGCCGGCTGGCCGTTGTGCCGAGACGCTCGCGGATCGCGGCCGCACCTCGTGGCGGAAGCAGGAACTCCGATGCGGGCAGGAGCACGGCGCTCTCGATGCGCGCGACGGTCCGCTGGTCGGTGGGATCGAAGGAACGCAGCGAATCGATCTCGTCGCCGAACGACTCGACCCGGATCGGTAGATCGAGCGACGGCGGGAAGATGTCGACGATGCCGCCGCGCCGCGCGAACTCGCCGCGCCCGGCGACCTCGGTGACCGGGCTGTAGCCGAGGTCGAGCAGATCGCGCAGCAGGACGTCCTGGTGCACCCGCGCGCCGACACGCAGTTCGCGGGGCTGCGCCGGCAGATCGTCCGGGGCGATCGTGTGCTGGAGCAGGGCCTGGACGCTGGCCACGAGGATCCGAGCTCGGCCGC
Source organism: Candidatus Limnocylindrales bacterium (assembly GCA_046599085.1). Lineage (GTDB taxonomy): Bacteria > Chloroflexota > Limnocylindria > Limnocylindrales > CSP1-4 > SPCO01. Next base: position 5,734 of record JBKJHI010000134.1, on the reverse strand, counting down.
TGCGCCACGCGGAAAGTGCTGCCACGCGGGCCGCCGTCTCATCGGCCACGAGCTCGCTGCGCTCGTAGGCCAGCGCGGACCGCGGCTCCAGGCTCACGACGAGCGTCGGGTCACCGAGCCATGCGCCGAGTTCATCGACGACCCGGTCCGCGATCTCCGAATCGCGCGCGATCCAGGCCACGGGTTCCGTGCCCGCGAGTGTCGCGGCGAGGTAGGACTTGGCCCCGTGCGGTGTCGCCACGAGGCCGACATGCCGCCCGACCCGGCCGATGTCCACCGGCGTCCCGAGCCGCTCCAGCAGGGCCGCGAAAGTGCCGGTCGCGGCGAGCAGGGGCGGCAGCGCGGAGAGGTCCGGGAGCCGATGGCCGCCGTGGCGACGCTCCCCGCTGGGCGTGGCCGTGGCGCGCGTCCGTGCCCGTGCCCGTGGCCGGCGCGGCGGGGCGGGAATCCGCCGCGACTCCTCGACCTCGCCGTCCACCGCGGCGAGGTCGAAGTCGATCTCGGCGGCGGGCGTCGTGCCCGCGGGGTCCGTGCCCGCCGATCGTCCGCGACCGGCCCACTCCTCGGCGATACGCTCTCCGATGTGCCGGTCACGACCGCGCCGGCCGCGGATCTGCGACGGCCGTTCGGGTGCGTCAGCCATGGGGATCGTGATCGGCCTTGTCGCCATGCTTGCCGGGCAGGACCCGGCGCCAGCCCGTCTTCGTGCGACGCAGTCCCGTGGGATCCGGTGGCCCGTCAACCTCGCCGGGGGCTGCGAGTCGTGTGGCATCGGCCTCGCGCAGCTGGAACGTGTTGTAGCGGTTGGCCGCCTTGCTGGTGCCGTCGCGGGCCCAGGCCTCGACGGCATCGGCCGCGGCGTCCAGCAACTCGTCGAGGCGTTGCGCCTCGTCCGGCGCGAACGTCGAGAGCACGTGGTCGCGGGCATCCCGGACGGGGTCGCCGATGCCGATGCGGAGCCGGCTGAACTTCTCCGTGCCGAGCTCCTCGATGATCGAGCGCAGGCCGTTGTGGCCGCCGTGGCTGCCGGCCTCACGGAAGCGGAGCTTGCCGAAGGGCAGCGCGAAGTCATCGGCGACGATGAGGATCTCGTGCAGCGGTGCGTGCTCTCGGGCGAGGACCTTGCGCACGGCCAGGCCGGAATCGTTCATGAACGTCAGCGGCTTGACCAGCGAGATGTCCAGGCCCCGGTATCGCCCGCCGACCACGCTGGAGGCATCCCGCTGGCGCCCGCGACCGGACCAGCCGGCTCGTTCCGCGACGCGGTCCACGACGAGCCAGCCGATGTTGTGGCGGGTGTCTGCGTACTGCGAGCCCGGGTTGCCGAGCCCGACGACGACCTTCACGCGGAACGGCCTCCGGACATGACGACGTGGCCCGAATCCCGTCCGGAGGCGACGCGTTCGTCACCGACGTCCCGGCGGGAGGGCCGATAGAGGATGGTACCCGGCCGGTCGCGGTCGCGCCGGTCGCGGGGCTCAGAACTCGGGGGCGACCGGTTCGGCGGGCGGGAAGAAGCCGGCGTCCAGGAGGTTGCGCTCCCCCAGCGGCTCGCTGAGCTGCACGACGACCGAGGTCGAAGGGTTGCTCGGGCAGTCGAACGCGCCGCCCTCCAAGGGTCGCGCGGCGAAGACCACGAAGACCGACTCCTGGCCGTAGGTGATGGAGGGCGCCTGCAGTCGCGCGCCCATCGCCTGGCCGCTCGTGCAGGTCCGCTCCGTGACGAGGGCCGCGAAGGTCGTGGCGGCGGCGGCGGGTGGCGGCGCATCCGGATCGAGTATCCATGTCGCGAGGTTCAGGCCGTCGAGGACGATCTCGGGCCGGCAACCGCCCCAGCCGCCATTCTTCCAGCCGGCCCCCTGGTTCTCCATCGACGCGAACACGAAGTCATTCTCGGCGCCGGCGGGGTCGCGGGCGAGGTATTCCGCGACCTGGTCATCGCGGTTCGTGAGCCAGTAACCGGTTGCCGGCAGCATGTCGATGTCCGGCCCGACCTCGGCGATGGCGGCCCGCAGCGCGGCCGCCGACGGATGGTCTTCGAGCTCGGCGTTCGCGGGCTGATCCAGGAGGCTCGGCAGGAAACCGGGTGGCCCACTGCACGCGTACCGGGTCTCGCCGAGGTCCCCCTGACCGGGCGGGGCATCGGTCGGCTGGGGCGCTGCGGGCGCCCCTGGTGCGATCGTCGACGCGCAGCCGGCCGTGGCGAGGGCCAGCAGCAAGGCGGCAGACAGGTTCCGCAACATCGTCCGGATCAGACGCCGGCGACCGGCGGTCGGTTCCGCCAGACCCTGTGCCGGGCTCGCGGCACGGCCGGCGTCTCACCCGCCGTGCCGAGCAGGCGGCGCTCGAGATCGCGCATCGCGGCCTGCTCCTCGGGCTCGGCGTGGTCCCAGCCGCAAACATGGAGAACGCCGTGCGTCGCGAGGAGGCGCAGCTCATCCGCCACCGGCGAGCGCACGTCGCCGGTCTGGCCGCCACGGCCCGCCTCGGCCTGTTCGCGCGCCCGTTCGACGGACACGACGATGTCGCCGAGATGGAGGCGGACCCCGGGCGGCTTGGGCCAGACCGGCATGCCGGCACCGGCCGCGAACGCCTCGGGCGGAAGGAGCGGGAACGACAGCACGTCCGTCGGCCCGTCATTGCCCATGTGCTCCGCGTTGAGCGCCGCGAGCTCCGTGTCGTCGGACAGGATCAGGCCGATGGACGCCGGGGACGGAGCCGCGACCGCGTCCAGGGCCGCCGCCACGCAACGGGCGAGCGCCCCGACTGCGAGGGGCAACGGGCCGCTGGCCAGGACCGCCGGGCGCACCTCGACTTCGATGCGCCAAGGCCGGATGTAGATCGAACGGGTCATGCCTCCTCGACTCAGGACGCTGCGCCGCCACTGTCCGAGCCGCCGCCGCCCGCCGCTGCGCGCCGGCTCTCGAGCTCGACGACAGTGTTCTGCGGATAGGCGATCCGGGTGTGGTACATGCCCAGGAGCTGCCCCACGAACGCCTCGCGGATCCGCTCGAGGTCACGGAGGGTCAGGTCGCACTCGTCGAACTGCCCGTCGCCGATCCGCTCGTCGATGATCCGCGACACCATCGCCCGGATCGCCGGCTCGTCGCGCGACGTAAGAGAGCGGACGGATGCCTCGACGCCATCGGCGAGCATGATCAGCGCTGCCTCGCGGCTCTGCGGCTTGGGCCCGGCGTGGCGGAACTTGCGCTCATCGACGGCTGCGGCGGCCTTCGCGCCATCGACCGTGGCGATCCCGCCGTAGGGCGCCGCCGCCGCCTCCTTCGCCTTCGCGTAGAAGTAGCTCATGATCGCCGTCCCGTGGTGCTGCGGGATATACGCGATGAGAGCCTTTGGCAGTCGGGCCTTGTACGCGATGTCGATCCCGTCGGCAACGTGCTGCTTGAGCAGCTGCGCGCTCGTTTCCGGCTCGAGCTGGTCGTGGACGTTGTCGCCGCCGGCCTGGTTCTCGATGAACCCGAGAGGGTTCGCAAGCTTGCCCACATCGTGGTAATACGCTGCTACGCGTGTGACGAGCGGGTCGGCGTCGATCGCCTCGGCTGCACGCTCGGCCAGGTTGCCGACCATGAGCGAGTGGTGGTATGTCCCCGGCGTCTCGACCAGCAGCCGGCGCAGGAGTGCCTGCGACGGGTTCGCGAGTTCGAGCAGTTGGAACACGGTCATGATCCCGAACACCGACCCAAGCACCGCGAATGTTCCGACGGCGGCCACGGCCGAGCCGGCGGCAGCGAACACCGATGCGAACCACAGTTCCAGGACGCCCTGCAGGTCGCGCGTGCCGAGGAGCGAGAAGACCGACACCACCAGCGCGTTGACGATGAGGACGGCGATCGCCGCCTGGACGAAGACCTGCAGTCGATCGCCCTTGCGTACGGCCATGATGCCGGCCATCCCGCCGAAGAAGATGTAGGCGGCGAACTCCAGCGATGAGCCGTTGATCGCGCCACCGATGATCGCCAGCACAGCGATGACCATCGTCGCGACCGATGCATCGAGCAGGATCGCCAGCAGCATCCCGACGGCTGCGGTCGGGATGAAGAACTGGAGGATCGAGCGGGCGGCCATGACCTTCATCGCCAGGGTGGTCCCGACGACGAGCAGGCTGATCAGGACGAGCACGTTGTCGCGGTGCCACAGGGCAGGGCGATAGCGCCACAGCCACGCCAGCATCATGGCGACGGCGAGCACCGCGAGCAGGAACCATCCGGCGAAACTCGCCAGGTCCACCGTGGGTTCGCCGAGGCCGAGCTCCGAGATCGTTTCGATGTGCGCAGCTGACAACCGGTCGCCGGTCCGGGCGATCACTTCGCCCTGCGCGACCGCTACCTCGACCGGGGCCACCGCCGCGGCAGCATCAACGCGGGCCTGCTCCGTGAGGGCGGCGCTGAACGACGAGTTCGGCACGACGAGGGTGGCGATCAGGTCGGCGGCGAGCATCCGCTCGGCCTCGCTGAGCCCGCCGGCCATCCGTCCGGCGAGGCGTTTGCGTTCGGCCGCGACGTCCGTATCCCGCAGTTCTGACCGGAGTGTTTCATCGAGGACACGGGCCGCCTCCGTCCGAACGACACCCCATCGCTCGGGGTCCAGCCCGACGAGCGTCGCCCGATCGTCCGGGACCAGGTCGCTCCCGGCCGTCTCGAGGAGTGCCGTGCGATCTTCTGGAGCAAGGTCGAGACGGAAGGCGGTATCGATCCGCTGGACGCGGACGTCGAACGCCTGCGCCTGTTCAGCCGCGATCGCGAATGCCTTGTCCGAGGAGAAGTCGTAGCGCAGGTCCACTGCTGCCCGCGCCTGGTTCCGGGCCTCGGCGGTCAGGACGGCGCTGTCGAATACGAGGGCTCGAGGTGCGACGATGTCCGCCCGGGCGACATCGCCGGACTGGTACTGCAGTGAGTCGCCGGGCAGGATGTCGGATCCGAGGATCGCGGTCATCACCAGGACGAGGATCGCCGTGGCCGTGGCCAGGCGACGGGCATCCAGCGAGGTGAACCGCGTTCGGATCGGGGGGCGCTGGGTCAGCATGGCCGGCGGCTCAGTGGTCGCTGCCGTCGTGGGTCGAGAGGTCGGCGCGGGCAAGCGCCGCCGCCACGAGGCCGCTCACGACCTTGCCATCGGCCCGGCCGCGGGTTCGCGGGGACAGCCAGCCCATGACCTTGCCCATGTCGCGGGCGGACGCGGCGCCGGTCGCGGCGATCCCCTCGTCGATGAGGCTGCCGATCTCGGCCTCGGAAAGAGCTGCCGGCAGGTACTCGGCGAGGATGTCGATCTCCGACTGCTCCTTCGCGGCCAGATCCGGGCGACTGGCTTTCGTGTACGCGTCGACCGATTCGCGGCGCGTCTTGACCTCACGTGCCAGGACGGCCAGGAACTCGTCCTCGGTCAGGGGCTGCTGGTTCCGCTTTTCCACGTTGTATGCGGAGCTCGCGGCCATGCGCAGCACGTCACGGCGCAGCGAATCACCGCTGCGCATCGCAGCGGTGATATCTGTCTGGACTCGATCTCGAAGGGACACCGGTGTTGGCTACCTCGGGCGTTGGACGCCCGTGGGGCCGCAGTGGTGACGGGCGGGGCCTGGGCCCCGGCACATCAGCCGGCCTGCGTTCGGGCGTTCTTCTTGCGCTTTGCTTCCTTGCGCTTGCGCTTCACGGAGGGCTTCTCGTAGTGCTCGCGTCGGCGAGCCTCGGCGAGGATGCCACTCTGCTGGATCTTCTTG
>JBKJHI010000017.1:0-8982 GCA_046599085.1 Candidatus Limnocylindrales bacterium | reverse complement strand
AACATCCCCTTGACAGCGCGCCGGATGGCTTCTTCGGGTCGACGCGCCAGCAGCTGACCGAGGGTCTCCTGCTTGAACCCGCCCGGGAAACCGCTGTGGCGGATGTACAGCTTGCTTTCGAGCTTGTCGCTCGTGACCGCGATCCGACCGGCATTGAGCACGATCACATGATCGCCCGAGTCGAGGCTGGGTTGGTACGTCGGCTTGTGCTTGCCCTCGAGGACATGCGCGATGCGCGAGGCAAGCCGGCCGAGGGTCTCATCCGTGGCATCGACCACGAACCACTGGCGCTCGATCTCGCTCTCTCGGACCGAATAGGTCTTCGCGTTCATCGTTCCTCAGGTTCTCCATTTCGTTCACTCGACGGTCGCCCGAGAGCGACGCGTCTGAGGCACAACCCCTTTGCCGGAGCCGCTGCCCCACCAAGGGCCGGTCCGGGACCGGCGAGTGCCGATCGGACCGCTGTCTCATCAATCTTTCCCAGACCGACCTCCAGGAGGACGGCCACGATACGCCGGACCATCCCGCGCAGGAAGGCGTCGGCGCGGACGTCGATCGTCACGAGCCGGCCATCCCGCCTGACCCGGACCGAGTGAACGGTCCGGACCGACGATCGGTCCGCCACCCCGAAGGGGCTGAAGTCGTGTCGGCCGATGAAGACCGATCCGGCCCGCGCCATCGCGGCGGTATCGAGCGGGGCCCGCAGCCCGAGCGCCGTTCGCTCGTGCAACGGACTTCGCGGCCCGTTCCAGACGGTGTAGCGATACTCCCGGTATCGCGCCGCAAAGCGGGGATGGAACGTGGCGGGTGCCGATCGCACGTCACGGATCGCGACATCGATCGGGAGGAGCGCATCAAGCGCCCGACCCAGCTCCGTCGCGGTGAGGCGCCCCCCATAACTGAAGGCGATCACCTGCCCGCTGGCATGCACACCGGCATCCGTCCGGCCTGCCCCGTCGACCCGCGTCGCCACCCCGTCACCGAGGCGGGCCAGCGCTGTCTCCAGAGCCCCCTGGACCGTCCGGCGTCCAGGCTGTACCTGGAAACCATCGAAGTCCGTTCCGTCATATTCGACCCGGGCGCGAAAACGCCCGGGGACACTCTCTCGGGTGCCTGCTTCAGACGAGTTCGATCTGGACGATCTCGGCGGCATCGCCACGACGCTGTCCGAGGCGGACGATCCGGGTGAACCCGGAAGTGCGGTCCGCGTATTTGGGTGCGATCTCATCGAACAGTTTGGCCACGACCAGTGGCTCGTTCGGGAACTGTGCGACCACTGCGCGACGAGCGGCGAGGTCGCCGCGCTTTGCCAGTGTGATGATCTTCTCGACCCGGCCGCTGATCTCCTTGGCCTTGGCCTCGGTCGTCTTGACCTTTTCGTAGCGGATCACCGAGACGGCCAGATTCTTGAACAGGGCCAGGCGCGGACCCTGCTTTCGGCTGAGCTTGCGACCACCGATCCGATGCGCCATCGATCAGCCCTCGGCCTCATCGGCGAACGGCTCATCCGTGTCGTCATCCTCGCCGGCATCGCCCTCGATGTCGCCCTCGGTCTCCGGGATGATGAACCCGCGCATGCGCAGGCGCTCCTTCATCTCGTCGAGCGACTTCTTGCCGAAGTTCCGCATCCGAAGCAGGTCGTCGTCCTTGAGCTGGAGCAGCTGGCCGACCTTGACGATGTTGTTGCGCTTGAGCGAGTTGTAGGCACGCATCGGGAGGTCGAGCTCCTCGATCGGCATGTCCAGCATGTTGGCCGGCAGCGCGGCGGCCCCGGTCACGGCGGCGACAGGTGCGGCCGCGACGCCGATCGTCACGAACGGACGGAACTGGTTGACGAGGATCTCGGCGGAGCGGCTGAGCGACTCCTCCGGGGTGATGGTGCCGTCGGTCTCGATCTCGATCGTGAGCTTGTCGAAGTTGGTCATCTGACCGACCCGCATGCTCTCGACCCAGTAGTTGACCTTGCGCACGGGCGTGAAGATCGCGTCGACGGCGATGACGCCGATCGGCAGCGCCTCGGCCCGCTCGGCGCCGAGGTAGCCCACGCCGCGCTCGACGGTCAGGTCCATCTCGATCGTCACGTCGTCCGTGTCGAGCGTCATCAGGACGAGATCCGGGTTGATGATCTCGACATCGGCCGACTCGGCGATGTCCGCAGCGGTGACCGCACCGGCGCCGCTCTTGATGAGGCGGAGCTGGACGGGGTGCGCAGCGAAGCTCGTCATCCGCAGCTTCTTGACGTTCAGGACGATCTGGGTGACGTCTTCCTTGACGCCGGGGATCGTCGAGAACTCCTGGTAGACGTCACGGATCTGGATGCTCGTGACCGCAGCGCCCTCGAGCGAGGACAGGAGGACGCGCCGGAGCGCGTTGCCGAGGGTGACGCCGTAGCCGGCCTGGAGGGGGCCGGCTTCGTACTTGGCGTACGTGCCGACTTCCTCGACGGGCTCGATCTGCGGGGTCTCGAGTTCGATCATGAGGGGCGGTTACCTCGAGTAGTACTCGACCACGAGCTGCTCGTTGAGATCGAGCGGCATCTGGTCGCGACTGGGGGGCGTGACGACGGAGCCGGACAGCGTCGTGGCGTCGATCGACAGCCATTCCGGTGCCTGGTGGTTGCGGAGGGTCTCCTTGGCCAGCTTGAACGGCTCGCGGGCGCGGCGCACCTCGCGGACCTCAAGACGGTCGCCCGGCTTGAGCTGGTAGGACGGGATATCGGTCGGGACGCCGTTGACGGCGAAGTGACCGTGCGTGACGAGCTGGCGAGCCTGTGCCCGCGAGCTGGCGATGCCCATCCGGTAGACGACGTTGTCCATGCGCAGCTCAAGCGAGCGGAGCAGGTTCTCGCCGGTCACACCGGGTCGGTTCTCGGCCGAGTCGAAGTAGTTGCGAAACTGGCGCTCCAGCAGGCCGTAGGTCTAGCGGACCTTCTGCTTCTCGCGCAGCTGCATCCCGTACTCACCGACCTTGCGGCGACGGACGCCGTGCTGGCCGGGAGGTGACGGTCGACGCTCGAACGCACACTTCTTGGTATAGCAGCGCGAGCCCTTCAGAAAGAGCTTCGCACCTTCTCGCCGGCAGATCCGGCAGACGGAATCGGTGTAACGGGCCATGGTCCTCGGACTCGACTAGACTCGGCGCCGCTTGGGCGGGCGGCATCCGTTATGCGGGATCGGGGTCACATCGGTGATGGCGCTGACCTCAAGGCCGGCGGCCTGGAGCGATCGGACGGCCTGCTCGCGACCCGCGCCGGGGCCTTTGACGTAGACCTCGACCTGGCGCATGCCGTGCTCCATCGCACGCTTGGCCGCGCCGTCAGCCGACAGGGCCGCAGCGTACGGGGTGCTCTTGCGCGATCCCTTGAAGCCGGCCGTTCCGGCCGAACCCCAACTGATGACCGCACCGTTGAGGTCGGTGATCGTGATGATCGTGTTGTTGAAGGACGCCTGGATGTGGACGTGCCCCTGGGGGACGTTCTTGCGCTCCCGACGGCGCTGCTTGACAGCGCGCTTGCGTTCAGCCATCGCTGGTCAGTCCCCTATCACTTCTTGCGCCGCACGCCGACCGTCTTCTTCGGTCCGCGCCGCTGGCGAGCGTTCGTCTTGGTCCGCTGGCCGCGCACCGGCAGGTTTCGCCGATGGCGAAGACCGCGGTAGGAGCCGATCTCGATGAGGCGCTTGATGTTGAGCTGGACCTCGCGACGGAGGTCGCCCTCCACCTTGTAGCGGCGGTCGATCAGCTCGCGCAGGCGGTTGACCTGCTCCTCGGTCAGATCGCGGACGCGGGTGTCCGGATTGACGTTGGTCTGGGCCAGGATCTTCTGGCTGGTGGGCAGCCCGATCCCGAAGATGTAGGTCAGGGCGATCTCCACGCGCTTCTCACGCGGGATGTCGTTACCGGCGATGCGTGCCATCGATTACCCCTGCCGCTGCTTGTGCTTGGGATTGCTGCAGATGACCATCACGGTGCCGTGGCGCCGGATGACCTTGCAGTTGTCGCAGCGCGCCTTGACGGAAGCTCTGACCTTCAACGGATCCTCGATCGTGTTGGTGTGGAGTGGCTTACTTGAGTCGGTAGGTGATGCGGCCCCGGGTCAGGTCGTACGGCGACAGCTCGACGCGGACCCGATCGCCCGGCAGGATCCGGATGAAGTTCATCCGGAGTTTGCCGCTGATGTGGGCAAGCACCCGATGGCCATTCTCCAGCTCGACCGCGAACATGGTGTTGGGCAGCGGTTCGATGACCGTACCTTCCACTTCGATCGCATCTCGCTTGGCCACAGGCTAATCGCTTCCCTCTCTCACGCGGAGTGCCGGTCCGGACGGACCGACACACGAACGCGTAGCGTACCAACTTCGGCCTGATCAGGCAACCGCCCCATGGTCAGACCGCTGTCAGGATCTCGGGACCGTGTTCGGTCACCGCGATGGAGTGCTCGAAGTGGGCGGCCAGCGAGCCATCGATGGTCGCGACCGTCCAGTCATCGTCCAGGATGTGGGCTCGGAAATCCCCCATCGTGAACATCGGCTCGATAGCCAGGCACAGCCCGGCCTCGAGCTTGCGGCCACGTCGGCCGGTGCGGTAGTTGGGGACCTGCGGCTCCTCGTGCATCTCGGTGCCGATGCCATGCCCGACGAACTGCCGGATGACCCCGTAGCCGTGCGGCCGGGCCATGTCCTCGACCGCCGCCGAGATGTCGTCGATGTGATTGCCGGGGACGGCCGCGGCGATGCCGGCCATCATCGCGGCCCGGGTCGCGTCGATCAGGTCGCGCACGGCCGGCGGTGGCTCGCCCACGTAGAAGGTCCGCGCGGCATCGCCGTGCCACCCGTCGATGATCGCGCCGGCATCGACGCTGACGACCTGGCCCTCCCGGATCGTCCGCTCGCCCGGGATGCCGTGCACGATCTCGTCGTCGATGGAGATGCACAGGCTCGCGGGGAAGGGGCGTCGCGGGTTGATGCCGGCATAGCCCTTGAAGGATGGTGTCGCACCCGACTTGCGCATGTGCGCCTCGGCGATGCGGTCGAGATGCGCGGTCGAGACGCCGGGCTTCAGCTCCGACTCGACGAGAGCGAGGACCTCGGCCACGACTCGGCCAGCGCGACGCATGGCGGCGATCTCGGCGCGGGACTTGCGGGTGACCACGATTCAGCTGCCCGCCGATGCGGTCGGGGCATCGGTCGCTGCGTCGGCCAATGCGTCGACGAGGTCGGCCGTCACGGCGTCGATCCCCTGCCGGCCATCCACGCTGCGCAGCACGCCACGCGCCGCGTAATGGTCGCTGACCTCGGCGAGGCTGGACAGCGTCGTGGCGAGCCGGGCACTGATCGTCTCGGCCTTGTCGTCCTCACGCTGGACCAGCTCGGACCCATCGAGGTCGCACTGATCGGCCACGCGCGACGGATTCGTTCGCTCGTTGTAGACGTGCCCCGAATCGCGACAGACCCAGCGGCCCGACATCCGTTCGACGAGTTCGTCGGGCGGGACATCGATACTGACCGCACGATCAACGACTGCGCCGCGCTCGGCGAGGGCGCCATCGAGCGACACGGCCTGGGCCCGATTGCGCGGGAAGCCGTCCAGGATCACCCCGTCGGCGGCATCTGGCTGGGCGAGTCGCTCCAGGAGCATCTTGACCGTGATGATGTCGGGGACGAGCTGCCCGCGCTCCATGTACCGCCGCGCCTCGTTGCCGACCGGCGAACCATCGCGGACGGCGGCCCGGAACAGGTCGCCGGTGGCGACGTGGGGCAGATCCAGGCGCTTGGCCAGGATCGGCGCCTGGGTACCCTTCCCGGCCCCGGGGGCGCCAAGCAGGACGACGACCCTCATCGCCGGCCCGACGCCGGCACGGCGACGCCGGCCACGCGCGCCGACGGCGTCGCCATGGTGGACACCGCGAGCATCAGCGGATGAAGCCTTCGTAGTTGCGCATCATCAGCTGCGCCTCGATCTGCTTCATCGTCTCGACCACGACCGACACGACGATGAGCAGGCTCGTGCCACCGAGGCCCAGGGCGGCCAGGTCGCTGAAGATGACCCCGACGAGGGATGGCGAGACCGCCACGATGGCCAGGAAGAGCGCGCCGGCGAAGGTGATCCGGCTGACCACTCGGGCCAGGTAGTCCTGGGTCGGGCGCCCTGGCCGGATGCCCGGGATGAAACCACCGTTCTTGCGCAGTTGTTCGGCCGTCTCGTCCGGCTTGAATGTGAAGGCCGTGTAGAAGTACGTGAATCCGATGGTCAGGAAGAAGTACAGGACCACGTAGATGATCGAGCTCGGCTGGAAGAACGTGACGATACCGGCCGCGACACTCGCCACGATACCGATGTCGGACCCGGTGAAGTACGAGGCCAGCTGGACCGGGAAGAGCAGGATGCTGACCGCGAAGATGATCGGGATGACGCCGGCCTGGTTGACCCGGAGCGGCAGGAAGGTCTGGCCGCCCTGATACATGCGCCGGCCGCGGACGCGACTAGCGTACTGGACCGGGATGCGCCGCTGTCCCTCCTGGATGTAGATGATCACGCCGACGGCGGCGATGGCGACGATCATGAAGGCGAGGAACGCGGCGATGTTCGGGTTGGCCAGGAACGCGTTGATCGCGCCTGGGGCCTGGCTCACGATGCCGGCGAAGATGATGAAGCTGATGCCGTTGCCGATCCCACGCTCGGTGATCAGCTCACCGACCCACATCAGCGCGATGGAGCCTGCCGTCAGCGTCGCGATCTGGGTCAACGTGTCGAAGCTGGCGAGATCGAACGTGCCAGTCAGGACCGGTGGGTTCTGCGAGTTCAGGAGGGCGAGGAAACCGTAGGCCTGGAGCAACGCCATCGGTACGGTCAGGTAGCGGGTGTACTGGGTGATCTTGTTGCGCCCGTACTCCCCTTCCCGACTGAGCTGCTGGAGGGAGGGCACGACGCCCTGCATCAGCTGCATGATGATCGAGGCGTTGATGTACGGGTTCAGGCCGAGGGCCACGACGGAGAAGTTCGACAGGCCGCCGCCGGAGAACAGGTTCAGCAGCCCGAACAACGGGTTGCCGGACAGGAAGTTCTCGAGCTGGGTGCGGTCGACACCCGGCACCGGCACGCTGGCCAGGAACCGAAAGACGATCAGCAACGCGGCAACGAAGAGGATCCGGCGCCGGATGTCCGGCGCCCGGAGCGCGTTCAGCAGCGAATCGAACACGGGTCAGGCGTCGTCGCCGGACGGGGTTTCGGTCTCGGCATCGGCCTCGACCGTGGACTCGGCCGCAGCCACGTCGGCCGGCACCACGTCGGCGACGGTCTCCTCGGCCTCGGGCTCAGCCTCGGCCGCAGGCTCAGCCTCGACCTTCGGGGCAGCCGGAGCGGCCCTGGAAGCCTTGGCGGCGGGCGCCGGCTCCGTTTCGGTCTCGAGATCGAACCCGAGGGCCTTGAGCGCCGTGGTCGGGACCTCGAGGACGTTGACGGCACCGCCGGCGGCCTCGATCTTCGTGCGCGCCGATGCGGTGAACGCGTCGGCGACGACGAAGAGCGGCGAGGACAGTTCACCGTTGCCCAGGATCTTGAGCGGCTTGTTGAGCGTCCGGACGAGCCCGACGGCGCGCAGGATGTCCTGGTTGATCGTGATGCGGGGCTCCGCCTTGGACTTGCCCTTGGCACCAGCCGGAGCCTCGATCTCGAATGCGCCGCGCTCGACGGCCGCCGCGATGGCGCCGATGTTCACGACCTCGTATTCGATCCTGAAGCGGTTCTTGAAGCCACGCAGCTTCGGGATGCGCATGTGCAGCGGCGTCTGGCCGCCCTCGAACCACGCGGGGATGCCGCCACCGGCGCGCGCCTTCTGGCCCTTGGTCCCGCGGCCGGCGGTCTTGCCCTTCCCGGCGGCGATACCGCGACCGACCCGGGTGCGCTCCTTGCGGGAGCCCTCGGCCGGGCGGAGATCGTGGAGTTTCATGCCTTCTCCTCGGTCTCGTGCTCGGCGATCTCCTCGACCGTGACGAGGAAACGGACCTGACGGACCATGCCGCGGGTCGCCGGATTATCGGCGATGGTGCGGGTGCTGCCGATCCCGTGCAGACCGAGCGCCCTGATGGTGGCTCGGTTGCGCGCGATGTGACTGATCGTGCTCTTGATCTGTGTGACCTTCAGCTTACCGGCCATCGATACCCTCCACGGCCGGCGCCGGCTGTCCGGAGATGCGGCTGACGAGCTTGACGCCGCGACGGGCGCCCAGCTCCTCGGCGGAGTGCAGGCCACGCAGCGCCTCGATGGTCGCGCGGGTCACGTTGACCGGGTTGGTGGACCCGTAGATCTTGGACAGGATGTCGCGCACGCCGGCCGACTCGAGCACGGCACGTACGGAGCCGCCGGCGATGACGCCGGTGCCCTGGCTGGCGGGCTTGAGCATGACCTTGCTGGCCGAGTACTGCACGTTGACTTCGTGCGGGATGGTCGTACCGACCATCGGGATCTTGATCAGGTTCTTCTTGGCGTCCTCGACGCCCTTGCGGATCGACTCCGGCACTTCGCCGGCTTTGCCGATGCCCACGCCGACGTGGCCGGCGCCGTCACCGACGACGACGACTGCGCTGAAGCTGAATCGCCGACCGCCCTTGACGACCTTGGCCACCCGGTTGATCTGGACGACGCGCTCCTCGAGCGCGAGCTTGCTTGGATCGATACGTGCCACGTGGGTATCTCCTTGCGATCAGAAGTCGAGGCCGGCTTCACGGGCGGCATCGGCGAGCGACTTGATCCGCCCGTGGTACCGGAACCCGGCTCGATCGAAGACCACGCGCTCGACGCCGGCGGCCTTGGCTCGCTCGGCGACGAGACGGCCGACGACGGCCGCCTCCTCCGACTTGGACGAGCTGGAGCCCCTGAGCTCCTTCTCGGCGGTCGAGGCGGCGGCGAGTGTCGTTCCCGACACGTCGTCGATCACCTGCGCGTAGATGTGGTTGAGGCTGCGGAAGACCGCGAGGCGCGGCCGCA
>JBKJHI010000075.1:0-2660 GCA_046599085.1 Candidatus Limnocylindrales bacterium | reverse complement strand
GCCGGGTCGGGTCGCGCGGACCACCAGGCGCGGGCCACCTGGCGCGGGCCGCCAGGCGAGGGCCACCACGGCCGGGCCGGACCACCAGGCCACCACGGCCACCACGCCCCTACCCCGCCACGCCCCTGATAACCGCACATACGTTCTGTTGACGGACCTGTGGACGACCCGTCGACAAGTCGCGATCGGCGGCGGATAACCGCCCACCCAGTGTGGACCGGGCGCGCCCACGTGTGGACGCGCGGCCCCCGAACGTGGAAATCGCCAAGATGGCCCCAACCACTACATCTTGTGGTGCACGTGTGAATTGCAACCCCAGATGTGGTGGTTTGGGGTTGACGCGCCCGGGGTCGGGGCGTATCGTTCTTGGGGTCGCCAGCAACACCGAGCGCGCCCACGACACCCCGATCGGCCCGTCACCGCCGATCGAGAGGCTGCCCCCAGGACCCATCTCGGCATCGACGACAGTGAGGCAGCGGTAGCTACCGCAACACGTGGAGGAGAGAGGCAGATGGCTCGAGCCAACGGCAACACGGCCCCGGTCCTGGATCGATCGGCGAAGACCAAGGCGACACCCCCGCAGCGCAGTCGGCATGCCGGCCCGTGGGGCGCCTCCTTCGATGGCACGGAGCCGGATGGCCGGACGAAGGTCAAGGGCCTGACGTTCGAGCGCCGCTGGACGACCCCCGGCATCCATCCCTATGACGAGATCACCTGGGAGTACCGGACCGCCGGCATCGCCAACGAGAGCGGCAAGAGCGTGTTCGAGCAGAAGGACGTCGAGGTCCCCGACTTCTGGAGCCAGCTCGCGACCAACGTCGTGGTCAGCAAGTATTTCCGCGGCCACCTCGGTACGCCGGAGCGCGAGACCAGCGTCCGCCAGCTCATCGATCGCGTCGTCAACACGATCACCGGTTGGGCGGAAACGCAGCGCTACTTCGCCACGGACGCCGACCTGCTGACGTTCAAGGCCGAGCTGACCCACCTGATCGTCCACCAGAAGATGGCGTTCAACTCGCCGGTCTGGTTCAACGTCGGCATCGAGCCACAGCCGCAGTGCAGCGCCTGCTTCATCAACTCCGTGCAGGACACGATGAGCAGCATCATGGACCTCGCCAAGACGGAGGCCATGCTGTTCAAGTTCGGCTCCGGCGCGGGCTCCAACCTCAGCACCATCCGCAGCAGCCGCGAGAAGATGACCGGCGGCGGCACGGCCTCCGGCCCGGTGAGCTTCATGAAGGGCTACGACGCCTTCGCCGGCGTCGTGAAGTCGGGCGGCAAGACCCGCCGCGCGGCCAAGATGGTGATCCTGGACGCCGGCCATCCGGACGTCATCGACTTCATCGATTCCAAGCTCAACGAAGAGAAGAAGGCCTGGGCCCTGATCGAGGCCGGCTACGACCCGAGCTTCACGGGCGAGGCCTACGGGAGCGTCGCCTTCCAGAACGCGAACCACAGCGTGCGCGTCACCGATGCGTTCATGCAGGCCGTCGTCCAGGACCAGGAGTGGACGACCCACGCCGTGGTCGATGGCGCGCCGATGGACACCTACAAGGCGCGCGACATCTTCCGCAAGATGGCTGAGGCCGCGCACGTCTGCGGCGACCCGGGCATCCAGTACGACACGACCATCAACGACTGGCACACGTCCGCGAACACGGATCGCATCCACGCGAGCAACCCGTGCTCCGAGTACATGTTCCTCAACGACACGGCCTGCAACCTGGCCAGCCTGAACCTGATGAAGTTCGTCCGGCCGGACGGCGAGTTCGACGTCGAGGCCTACCGCTTCGCCGCGAAGGTCACCCTCACGGCCCAGGAGATCCTCGTGGACAACGCGAGCTATCCGACACCCAAGATCGAGGAGAACTCGCACGCGTTCCGGCCGCTCGGCCTGGGCTACGCGAACCTCGGTGCACTGCTCATGAGCCGTGGCCTTGCCTACGACTCGGAGGAAGGCCGCAACTTCGCCGCCGCCCTGACCGCGATCATGCACGGCGAGGCCTACAAGCAGTCGAGCATCATCGCCCGCGACCACGGCGGCCCATTCCAGGACTACAAGGTCAACGAGACCCCGTTCCTGCGGGTCATCGGCAAGCACCGCGATGCCGCCTACCGCATCCCGACCAAGGGCGTCCCGGCCGATCTGCTTCGCCACAGCCAGCTGGTCTACGACGAGGCGCTCGCCCTCGGTCAGCAGCACGGGTATCGAAACGCGCAGGTCACGGTCCTTGCTCCGACCGGGACGATCGCCTTCATGATGGATTGCGACACGACCGGCGTGGAGCCGGATATCGCGCTCATCAAGTACAAGAAGCTCGTCGGCGAGGGCTTCCTCAAGATCGTCAACCAGACGGTGCCAGCCGCCCTCAGGAAGCTCGGCTACACGGCCGAGCAGACTGACGAGATCCTCACCTACCTGACCGATCGCGAGACGATCGAAGGGGCACCGCACATCAAGCCGGAGCACTTGTCGGTCTTCGACTGCGCCTTCAAGCCCGCCAACGGCGCGCGGTCCATCCACTACATGGGCCACGTCCGGATGATGGGCGCGATCCAGCCGTTCATCTCCGGCGCCATCAGCAAGACAGTCAACATGCCGGAAGCCGCCACCGCCGAGGAGATCGAGACGGTCTACCTCGAAGGCTGGAAGCTCGGCC
>JBKJHI010000115.1:0-4972 GCA_046599085.1 Candidatus Limnocylindrales bacterium | reverse complement strand
GCTTCGGCCGGCTGTCGGAGCGATCGCGTGGCAATGCGGCGAGTGCTGCAGTAGTCGCCGATGGAAGGTGTGGAGCGGGAGACGAGGTTCGAACTCGCGACCTTCTGCTTGGGAAGCAGACGCTCTGCCGACTGAGCTACTCCCGCTCGGACGAACGAGAGTCTAGCGGAGACATCAGCGAGCGCCAAGGTCGCCTTGGTGCGGCCGAGCAGGTCGGCCGAAGCCCGACAGCGGCAGCCATTGGGCGCGGACCGGATCGCGGCTTGAACGACGGCGGGACAACGCTTGACAGCATAGTTAATGTACGACTTACACGAAGACGTGAAGGAAGTATATGCCGACCCCGTCGACAGCCCGAGATCTTCGCCGCACCAACCGCTCCTCGATCCTGCGCGAGCTGCTGTTCGCTGGTGAGTCGACGCGCCAGGCACTGGCGGGACGGACGAGGCTCAGCCCGGCCACGGTCGGCCTCGTCATCGCGGATCTGCTGGACGAGGGCCTCGTCAACGAGGTCGGGACGCAGGAATCCAGCGGAGGACGGCCGCGCACCATCGTCCGGGTCGTGCCCGATCGCGGGATGGCCATCGGGGTCGATGTCGGAGAGCGCGGCGTCCGGATCGAGGCGTTCGACCTGGGCTGGCAGCGGCGAGCAGACGCGTTCGTTCCGGGTGACCTCGCCGGATCCGATCCTGCGAGCGTCGTAGCTTCGATCAGCGAGGCCGTGGCGTCAGTTCGCGCGGCCAGCGGCATCGGGCCTGACGGCCTGCTCGGCATCGGGGTCAGCGTTCCGGGCGTCGTGGAGCGGGGAGCGGACTCCGTGGTCCACGCGGTCGGCTTCGGTTGGGACGACGTGCCCCTGGGACGTCTCTTGCGCGCCGCCGTGGACGCGCCGGTCATCATCGACAACGGCGCCAAGGCGATGGGACAGGCCGAGATGTGGTTCGGCGCTGGGCGCGGCGCAGCGGACGCCGTCATCGCCCTGCTCGGCATCGGTGTCGGCGCGGCGGTCTTCACCGACGGTCGCCTGTACCGCGGCTCGCAGAGCAGTGCCGGCGAATGGGGCCATGCGCCGATCGTCGTCGGCGGGGACCCGTGTCGATGTGGATCGCGCGGTTGTCTCGAGGCGTATGTCGGCGAATTGACGCTGCTGCGTCGGTGGGCGGCACTCGACTCAACCGTGGCCGGCATCGTTGACGACGCGGACGCCGACGGGGCCCGCCTCGAGCGACTGTTCGCGTCAGCCTCGAGCGACCTCGCCGCGGGCCAGATCGTGTCCGACATGGCGGAGCACCTGGGCGCGGGCCTGGCGACCCTCATCAACCTGTTCAACCCGCAGCGCATCGTCCTGGCCGGATCGGTCGGGTTGCGCCTGACCGCCGCGGTGCTCGACGACGTCCGTCAGCGAGCCGGACGTTACTCGCTGCGCCAACCATTCGATTCGGTCGAGATCGTCCAGGGCCAGCTCGGCCACGATGCGGTCGCGCTTGGCGCGGCGACGCTTGTCGTTGACGAGTTGCTGTCGCACGGGTTCCCGGTCCCGGGCGCAGCCACGCCCACCGTGGCCGCGGGCCTCGCCCGATGAGTCGCGCAGTCGGCGGCATTGATCCGGCCGCATTCCCCGCTGACTTCCTGTTCGGTGCTGCGACGTCTGCCTACCAGATCGAGGGCGGGGTCTCCGAGGGCGGACGCGGCCCGTCGATCTGGGACACCTTCGCCGCCACGCCCGGTCGGACGGTGCACGGTGACACGGGCGCGGTCGCGTGCGACCACTACCACCGCTGGGCCTCGGACCTCGACATCGTTCGCGATCTTGGCCTTGGGGCCTACCGCATGTCCGTCTCGTGGGCCCGACTCCAGCCATCTGGACGCGGCCCGCTCAATCCGCAGGGCGTGGCGTTCTATCGCTCCGTGCTCGAACGGCTGCAGGCTGACGGGGTCCGGCCGTTCGTGACGCTCTATCACTGGGACTTGCCGCAGCCGCTCGAGGATGCCGGGGGCTGGCCGGCCCGCGACACGGCGCTGCGATTCGCCGAGTATGCGGCGGCGACGGTCGCCGCGCTGGGCGATCTGGCCAGCGACTGGATCACGATCAACGAGCCGTGGTGCCAGGCGTTCCTCGGATACGAGAGTGGCATCCACGCACCCGGTCGGACGAACCTGTCCGATGCCGTGGCCGCGGCCCATCACCTCAATCTCGGCCACGGACTCGCGGTGACCGCCATCCGGGCGGCGCGCTCCGACGCGGAGATCGGGGTCGCCGACCTGGTGACCGATGTCGTCGCGGCATCGACGGCCGAGGAAGACGTCGCGGCCGCGGCGCGGTACGACGCGAACGGCAATCTGCTGTTCCTTGATCCGGTCCTCGCAGGCGCGTACCCCGACGCGGTGTTGACGCTGTACGAGCGGGCCGGGCTGCCGGGCCACATCCGGACAGGGGACGAGGCGCTGATCGCCGTGCCGGTCGACTTCCTCGCGGTCAACCACTACCAGCGCGTGCTGGTGCATGCCGACCCGACCGATACGCACCTCGGGGCTCGCGGCGTTCCGGCGCCACCGGCGACCACCTCGCTGGGCTGGTCCGTGACCCCCGATGCGCTGCGCGACGTCCTCCTCCGGCTCCAGCGCGACTATCCGCGGCTCCCGATGTACATCACCGAGAACGGCGCGTCGTACAACGACTACGTCGATCCCTCGGGTGAAGTCCGGGACGTGGAGCGCGTCGAGTACCTCGCCGGGTATCTCGCGGCCGCCGGGGAGGCGATCGCCGCCGGGG
Source organism: Candidatus Limnocylindrales bacterium (assembly GCA_046599085.1). Taxonomy (GTDB): domain Bacteria; phylum Chloroflexota; class Limnocylindria; order Limnocylindrales; family CSP1-4; genus SPCO01. Next base: position 2,199 of record JBKJHI010000115.1, on the reverse strand, counting down.
TGGACCTTCGGGGGTATTTCGCCTGGTCCCTTCTCGACAACTTCGAGTGGGGCGAGGGCTACCGCAGTCGATTCGGCCTCGTGTACGTCGACTACGGCACTCAGCAACGCATCCCCAAGGCGAGCGCCCGCTGGTACCGGGATCTCATCGCCGACCACGCCAGAGCCACACGATCCACGCCCGGGACCGATCGCGACGGTCTTCAGTCGAGGCCACGCGGGCTGACCAATCAGGACAAGGAGTAGACATGCGCACCAAGCTCAGGATCCGCGGCCTCGGAGGGACGCTTGTTGCGTTCGCCCTCGTGTCGGCCGCCTGCTCATCAGCGGCACCATCGAGCCCGCCCGCCGTATCGGAGGCACCCTCGGTCGCCCCGAGCGTCGCTCCCACCGACGCCCTCTCGGGCACGACCGTCACGGTCTGGACCATGGAGGACGCCGCCAAGTTCGAGGCCCTCGTCAAGCCGTTCGAGGACGCGACCGGCGTCACCGTCGACGTTGAAGCGGTGCCCTGGGACAGCGTCAACGAGAAGCTGACGACTGCCGTCGCCTCCGGCAACGGCCCCGACGTCACCCAGATCGGGCTGTCGCTGCTGCCGACCTTCCAGGCCTCCGGAGCGCTCCAGGATGTCAGTGGCACGATCGCCGCATACCCCGGCCTGGACAGCTCGCAGTTCCTCGACGCCGTGGCCGCCGATCGGCTCTCGCCTGCGGGCACCATCACCAACGTCCCATGGGTCGCGGATACCCGCGTGCTGTTCTATCGCACCGACATCTTCAGCGAGGTGGGCCTAAGCGCGCCGCCGACGACGTGGGCCGAGTTCACTGCGGCTGCTGAGAAGCTCGCCGCGCGCGGTCCCGACAAGTTCGGCTACTACATCCCGCAGTGGGATGCGCCGCTGCCCATCCAGTTCACGTGGCAGGCCGGGGGCGACCTCATCGGCGCCGACGGCAAGGTCGACACGGATACGCCGGAGTTCCGCAAGGCGGTCGACTTCTACACCAGCTTCTTCGAGAAGCAGCTCGTCCCGACCGCGTCCGACTTCGATCAGACCGCGGGCTTCATCTCAGGCGCCGCGCCGATGCTGATCTCCGGCCCATACCTGGCCAACGCGGTCAAGGAGCAGGCCCCGGAGCTCGACGGCAAGTGGGCGGTCACGACGCTTCCCAAGGACGTTGCCGGAACCGCGCTCTTCGCCGGCTCGAACCTGGGCGTCTGGAAGGACACCGACAACCTCGAGGGCTCCCTTGCCCTCCTCGAATTTCTGGCCAAGCCCGAGACGCAGGTCGCGTGGTTCACCGCCACCGGCCAGCTGCCCACCAACAAGGTGGCGGCGGCCGACCCGGCCGTGACCGCTGACCCGAACGTCAAGGTCTATGCGGACCAGCTGGCCGACGCCAGGCTGCTTCCCCTGGTGCCTGCGTGGGACCAGGTCAGTGCCGCGATCCTTGGGGCGATCAATGAGATCGCCCTCAACGGCGCCGACAAGGCCGAGACGCTGACCAAGCTGAACCAGACGGTGTCGGACCTCCAGCAGTAATCGAGACGATCCGGGGCGGGTGTTGGCTCCTCCGCGCCCGCCTCGGTCCGTCTGCAGCACCATGAGCAGCGCACCATGACCGCACGCCACGCTCGACACGCCGCTCGCGGCCGCCCGGCCCTGCGGTCGTCGGCGGCTCCGTACCTGCTCGTGGGCCCGGCGATCGCCCTGCTATCGATCTTCGGCGTCCTGCCGATCATCGTGGCGGCGATCGTGAGCCTGACGGACCTCGATATCGCGGGCCTCGGCGATCCGGCGACGGTCCAGTTCATCGGTCTCGCGAACTACCAGGCGCTGTTCGCCGACCCGCAGTTCTGGGAGTCCCTCGGCAACACCGCGTTCTTCGTGATCATCGGCGTGCCCAGCATCGTCGGGCTTTCCCTGATCATCGCGCTCGGCCTGGATCACAGCCAGACGCGCTTCTTCCGGGCCCTGCGCGCTTTCTACTTCCTGCCGGCCATCACGGCCATCGTTGCCATCTCCTTGATCTGGGGGTACCTGTACAACAGCCAGTACGGTCTCCTGAACCACGCCCTGGGGCTGGTCGGTCTGGGTCCCGTCCCGTGGCTCAGCGATCCGCTCGTCGCGCGGCTCTCGGTCGCGGGCGTCGCGATCTGGAGAGCGACGGGCCTCGACATCATCATCTTCCTCGCCGCCCT
>JBKJHI010000238.1:0-8229 GCA_046599085.1 Candidatus Limnocylindrales bacterium | reverse complement strand
CACTCGCCGAAAAGGTCGACCTCGTTCTCATCGCCGGCGACCTGTTCGACAGCAACGTGCAGCCCCGGCGATCCGTCGAGCGCGTCGCGGCGCAGCTGCAGCGCCTCGTGTCGGCGAAGATCCGCACGGTCATCATCCCTGGTACCCACGACTGCTACGAGCGCTCGTCGATCTACCGAGCGTACGACCTGAAGTCGCTGTCCGGCAGCGCGTCCGGCGACGACTTCGTGACCGTCCTGACGCCAGACCAGCCGAGCATCCACCTCGCCGCGTGCGATGCCGTCGTCCATGGGCCGGTCTTTGCCACGAAGAAGGCCCCGCACAGCCCGCTCCGGGATCTTGACGTCCTCGCTGATGGCTCGCCCGTCGCCACCTGGAGGATCGGGATGGTCCATGGCTCGATCGCGATCCCCGGCAAGTCGGATCGTGACGATGTCGTGATCACGACCGAGGAGATCGGTGCGACCCACCTCGACTACCTCGCCCTGGGCCACTGGCACTCGTCGCAGCAGGCCAAGGTGGGCAGCGTGACGTACGCGTACGCCGGCGCGCCGGAGCCCGTCGCCCTCGATCAGGACCGCGCCGGGAAGGCGCTCCTGGTCGAACTCGAGGAACTGGGGACCGGCCGGGCCGTGACCGTCACCGAGCGACCCGTCGGCCGCACGAGGTTCGAGAAGCAGGCGATCGACGCCGCCGGCGTGGCCTCGCAGCCCGCCCTGATCGCCAGCCTGCAGAGGCTCTCCGACGCCGATCTCGTGCTCGACGTCCGGCTGACCGGCGTGCGACCCGACGAACTCGACCTGGACACGGACGAGATCGAGGCCGCCCTCGCGCCCTCTTTCCTGAAGGTCCGCGTGCGCGACGTCTCGACGCCAGCGCTCACCGAGGGGGCCATCCCGTCTCCGGACACGATCGCCGGGGCACTCATCCGAGACCTCGAGGGCAGCATCGCCGAACTCGAGGCCGCCGACCCGACCTCCAGCGAGGCGGCGGAGTTGCGCGATGCACTGCGACTCGGACGCCTGCTGCTGGCTGGCCACGAGGTATCGCTGTGAGGATCCGGCGGCTCCAGGTCCGCGATTTCCGCCGCTTCCGTGAACTCGATATCGACCTCGCCTCGGGCGTGACCGTCGTGCGCGGGCCGAACGAGGCCGGCAAGTCGACGATCCAGCGCGCGATCGAGCTCGCCCTGACCCGGCGCGTGACCAGCGCGGCCGGCGACCTTGATGTCCTTCGCTCCTGGGACGCCGCGGACAGCGTGCGCCCGTGGGTCGCCATCGAGTTCGAGCAGGACGAGGAGGAGGGACGGGTCGCGACGGGCACGTTGGAGAAGTCCTTCGCGGGTGCCAAGGGCACGGTTCGCCTCGAGTACGACGGGCAGTCGGTCACGGACCCGACGCTTGCCGACCAGGTCCTGGCCGAGCTCAGCGGCATCCCCACGGAGCCGTTCTTCCGTTCGACCGCTTCGGTGCGCCACCACGAGCTCAGCGATCTGGCTCGGGATGAGTCGGCGTTGCGGGATCGCCTCCAGGCAAGCATCAGCGGCGCCGATCGCGGGACCGGACGGGCGAAGAAGAAGCTCGATCGAGCGTTGCACGACCTGACGACCAGGGGTGAGAAGAATCCAGGCCGCCTCAAGGTCGCCGAGGCTGCCGTGAGCTCCGCCGCGGCGTCGCTCGAACAAGGTGAGCTGGCCCTCGCCCAGCTCGAGCGGGATCGTGATGCGCTGACCAGCGCCCGCGAGCGGCGGGGCGATGCCGAAACGGCACTCAGGGAGCGGCGCAGCCTCCTGGAGAAGGCGCGCCAGGCTGAACGGCTGGAGGCGGACCGCGCTGCGGCAAGCGCTCGCTACGATCGGTTCCGCGAGGCGGTCGATGTCTCGACGGAGCTCGATGAGCTGGCCACGACGCACCCATCGCCCAATCCGCTGCCGGTCCTCCGGCAGAGCGTCGGACGGCTGCGCGACCTCGATGGCCGCATCCGGGAACTGCGCGCGCTCCTGTCGGGCGAGGTCGAAGTCCAGTTCGAGGTCACGGCGGAACCCACCTGGCGGCCGCTCTCACGCTTCTCCACGATCTTCGTCGTCATCGGCCTCGTGCTTGCCGCTGCGGCCTTCGCGACTCGGACGCTGGGCATCATCGACCTCGGTCAGGCGCCGATGATCCTCGGCGCTGGAGGCGCGGCCATCGGCCTGGTGCTCGCCGTCATCGCCGTCTGGCTGCGACGTCGGTACAGCATGCAGGGACAGTTGCGCGACGTGGAGATCGATCGACGCCTCCGCGGCCGGTCAGAGATGGAAGCCGAGCTTCGCCAGGCGGAGGCCGACGCCACGCAGCAGCTGGGAGCGCTCGGGCTCGACGATCTGGCCGCTGCCGATGATCTGCTGGCACGGGAGGAGGCCCACGTCGCCCGGATGGACCAGCTGGCCGCCCAGCTCGACGGGCTCGTCGGCAAGGAGCCGCGCGATACGTTGGCGCCACTGCGGGATGCGGCGGCACTCGAGATCGAACAGAAGACGAGTGCGCTCGAGGCGCTGGGCCCCATCGCCAAGGAACCACGTGCGCGCGAGCGTTTGGAGGTGGAGGTCCACGATCAGGAGGGCGCGGTCGAGCGCGCCCGTGATGACGAGGCAAACGCACGCGCGCGGGTCGAGGCCAACGCCGTCGACGCCGAACAGGTGGCGGCCGAGGCCGAACGCCTGGCGACATGGCGGGAGCAGCTGGCCAACCTGCAGCGCCGGCACCGCGTCCTCGCCCTGACGCTCACGTCGATCGCGCGGGCGGAGGTGGCGACGATGAAGACCGCCACTCGCTACCTCGAGGGCCACATGGTCCGCGACGTCGCCGCCGTCACGGGTGGCCGCTACCGACGCGTCCGGGTCGATGACAAGTCCCTCGATATCGAGGTCTACGCGCCCGAGCGCGGTGACTGGGTCCCGGTCGGTGCCCTGAGCCAGGGGACGCTCGACCTGGTGTACCTCGCCGCGCGCCTTGGCCTGGTCCGCCTCGTGACCGGCGACCGCCGACCGCCCCTCGTGTTCGACGATCCGTTCGTGACCCTCGATGACACCAGGGCGGTCCGGGCGCTCGCGCTGCTCAAGCGCGTCGCCAGCGACTTCCAGATCATCTACCTGACCACCTCGGACCGGTACGACGCCGCAGCCGATGCGGTCGTGGAATTGCACGGCCCGACCGCGGTCGACGATGGCGTGCCGGACCCGGCGCTCGCAACCCCGGACGGGGCAGCGATCGAGGGCGCGGCCTGATCGAGTCGATCCCGGCCGGCACGGCGACCATCCTCTTCGGCCTGGCCGCGGCCCTCAGCTGGGGCGCAGGCGACTTCGGCGGGGGACTGGCCAGCCGACGGGCACCGGTCTTCGGCGTCGTCCTGCTGTCGCAGCTGGTCGGCATGGGGCTGACCCTGGCGATCGCCACGGTCCGCGGCGAGCCGTTCCCGGCCGACGACGACCTTCGACTCTGCCTGCTGGCCGGGCTGCTCGGCGGGATCGGGATCACCGGGCTGTATCGCGGCCTGGCCGTGGGGCGGATGGGCATCGTGGCGCCGATCACCGGCGTCCTCGCCGCGATCATCCCCGTGACGGCCGGGATCGTCCTCGAGGGCTGGCCGTCGGAGGCCGTGCTCATCGGCATCGCCGTGGCCATCGTCGCAGTCGTGCTCGTGTCGCGGGTCGCCGATGAGGGCGGGGGACGGGCGGGTCTCAAGGAAGCCCTGATCGCCGGCACGGCGATCGGCCTGTTCGGTGTGGTCATCTCGCAGATCGGCGACGGGTTCGTGTTCAGCTCGCTGACCGTCATCCGCGGGACCCAGGCGGTCCTGGTGACGGTCGTGGTCCTCATCACGCGATCCGCGTGGCGCGCGCCGCGTGGCACGATCCCGTTGATCATCGGGGTCGGCATCCTGGACATGGCCGGCAACGCGTTCTATCTCCTGGGCGTCCAGTCCGGCGCGCTGGCCATCGCGTCAGTCCTGTCCGCGCTTTACCCGGTCACCACCGTGATCCTCGCGGCCATGCTGCTGCATGAGCGCGTGACCAGGGATCACACCGTTGGCATCGCCCTTGCCGCCGCGGCCATCGCGCTCATCGGCTTCGGCTCCGCGTAGACTGCCGGCATGGATGAACGTCACGCCCTCCCTGCTCCGGTGATCGATCCGATCTGGTTCGTCGAGGCGACATACGCGCCTGACGCCGCCGAGACCCGGGCGCCGTTCCGTGCCGAGCACCTTGCCGGTATCGTCGAGCGACGGGCCGCCGGGATCTACGTGGAGGCTGGCGCCTTCGTCGACGTCTCGGCATCGATCCTGCTGGTCCGCGCGGCGAGCGAGGTCGAGGCCATCGCCATCGCGTCCGACGACGTGTACATGCGCAATGGCGTGTGGGTCGAGGTGCGGGCTCGCGCGTTCGGTCGGGTCAGCGCCGCCGACTGACCCTGGTCAGATCCGTTCGATCGTGAGCGTGCGGGCGTCTTGGCCCGAACGCAGCACGACGACCGGCGCGATGCCTTCCGCGGCAAGTTCGCCTCGGGTCAGTGTCCCGTCCAGGCGGCCGAGGTGGCGGTCGATGACGGCCTCGTCCACGACCCGCGTGCGGCTGGCGTTCTGGACCTGGATCTCGTCGCGAGGCAGGTCGAACACGATCCCCGCGACGGGCATCCCGTGGCGGCGCGCGGCCGCGATCCACGGCCGGCGGTCGGCGGCGCGCACGTTCGTGGCGTCCACCACCGACAGCAGGCCCGCCGCCACTCGCCGTTCCAGCGCGCGGCCGAGCGCGCGGAACGCGGCGCCCGTCGCCCGTTGATCGGCGGCGTCACCGGCGATGAGCGCCCGGAACGTATCGGAGGAGAGGACCTCGTGCTGGGCGAACAGACGAGCGGCCAGGGTCGACTTGCCGGAGCCTGCCGCCCCGATGAGGAGGACGACCGCCGGGTCCGGAAGCAGAAGGTCAGGCATCGTCCGTCGATGATGCCGTCTGGCGGGCCGTCCATGGCGGCCTATCGTGCGAAGGGACGGTCATGAGCACCGAGCGCACCGCCATCCTGTGGTTCAGACGCGACCTCCGCCTGCACGACCATCCAGCGCTGACCAGCGCGATCGAGGCCGCTGACCGGCTCCTGCCGCTGTTCGTCCTGGACCCGCGGCTGCTGACGGGGCGATACGCGTCGCCGACCCGCGCCTGGTTCCTGCTCGGCGCCCTCTCGGCATTGCGTGCCGACCTGCGCTCGATCGGGTCTGACATGGTGGTCCGTGTCGGCGATCCCAGGGAGGTGGTCCCGACCATGGCGCGCGCGATCGGCGCGACCGACGTGGTGGTCTCTCGTGATCACGGCCCGTACGGGCGTGCGCGGGACCTCGCGGTCGCCGACGGCCTGGCCTCGGGCGGCGTGCGCTGGCATCCCCAGCGCGGCGTGCTGATCCACGAGCCGGACGAGGTGACGACGGCCAAGGGGACGCCGTTCAACCTGTATTCGCCGTTCCGCCGCGCCTGGGAGGCACTGCCGCGCCGAGCCGTCGTGCCCGCCCCGACGGGGCTCCCGCCGCTGCCGGACGTGGACACGGGAGCGCTGCCGACGATCGAGGAGCTCGGACTCGACCCGGGCGCCATGGCCGAACCCGCTCACCTGCCCGAACCGTCGGAACGTGCCGCGCGGGAGCGTCTGGAACGCTGGCTGCGGCGAGGCATCGATGGCTATGTCGCGTCGCGCGACCGGCTGGACGACGTGGACGGCACGTCGCGATTGTCGGCCGACCTGCATCTCGGTCTGTTGTCACCGCTCGAGGTGATCCAACGGGCCGATGGCGGCGGCGACGGGCGGCGCGTCTTCGGCAATGAGCTGGTGTGGCGCGAGTTCTACGCCCATGTGCTGTTCCATCATCCCGAGGTTGCGCGGCGGTCATTCCGGCCGGAGTTCGATCGCGTGCCGTGGGTGGACGATCCCGGTGCCCTTGAGGCATGGCGAGAGGGGCGGACCGGCTACCCAGTGGTCGATGCCGGGATGCGTCAAATGCTGGCGACCGGCTGGATGCACAACCGGGCCCGCATGATCACGGCGTCATTCCTGACGAAGCACCTGCTCATAGATCGGCGAGCAGGCGAAGCGTGGTTCATGCGGCGGCTCGTGGACGGCGACGTCGCCTCGAACAACGGCGGATGGCAGTGGTCCGCCTCCACCGGGACGGATGCCCAGCCGTGGTTCCGGATCTTCAACCCCGTCCTGCAAGGCCGACGCCACGACCCGGAAGGTGGCTACGTGCGCCGCTGGGTGCCGGAACTCCGGTCTGTGCCCGCGGCGCACATCCACGCGCCCTGGGAAATGACCACCGACGAGCAGATCGCGGCCGGATGCCGGATCGGCATCGACTACCCGGCGCCCATCGTCGAGCACGCCGAGGCGCGCGCTCGAGCCCTGGCGGTCTACGGGGCCGCGCGCCGGACCTCGTAGCCGCCGCCATCGGCCGCGCGGATCTCGTACGCCGGCTGGTCGTACACGGATGGGCCGCGCTGCACGGCGCCGTCCGTCAGCCGATAGCGCGCGCCATGCCATGGACACTCGAGGCAGCCATCCGCGGTGACCGTCCCCTGGTCGAGCGGTCCGCCGGCGTGGGCGCACACGGCATGCAGCGCGTGGACGGTGTCGTCGATGCGGACGAGGACGAGGTCGTTGATCCCGGCTCGGACCTTGTGCGGCGAGCGGTCCGGCAGCTCGGCAAGGTCAGTGAGGTCGCCGGTGTCGAGGCGGATCCACTTGGTGCCCGCGCCGCGGAAGGCATGGCGACTGACCATGTTCCCGAGGGCGAACACCACGTCGCCCCCGACATAGGCACCCAGGAGGATCACAAGGAAGCCCGCGGCCAGCAGGATCGTCGGGGCGGCGCCGGTGGCGGTCCCACCGTCGCGCAGGATCAGCGATGTGGCGGTGAGGGCCCCGGCGATGACCATGATCGTGCCGTGGATCGTCGCCCGGACGCGCGCTCGACCGTCCGTGTCCGCGTAGTCGCCCAGGCCGCTGAGGATCGACAGGAAGAAGGTGACCTGCCCGACCACGATCGCCACGAAGGCCGCCTGGCCCTGCCCGACAAGGTCGAGGACGAGGGCGACCAAAAAGGCACCGATGGGCAGGTCTGTGCTCGCCGGATGCAACGGATGCCCGAGCCACGTCCCGTTGAGCAGGTCCTTGATGGGCCGGATCGGGCGGAACAGGGCGGTCAGCCAGCGGTGGTTGAACTCACCGAAGGGCTTCGCCCATCCGTCCTGCATCGAGACGAGTCGTTCGAGGATCGTGCGCATGGTCTGGGCTCCTGACCGTGTGGGGCTGATCGGACCAGTATCGCCGAGCTCTTGGAAGTCGACCTTTCCACACCTCGTCCACATGGGTGGAGAACTCGGGGATAACTTCGCCGCCGTTCGCGGCACATTCGTGGATAAGGCAGTTGTGGCGCCATGGGCCCGCGGGCTACATTTCGTCTTGCCCGAAGGGGCAGTGCGAACCGCCAGACCGGACCGACGAGTGATCGACGGGACGGGCCCAGGGGCCAGGTTCGAGGGCCGCAAGGCCAGCGAGCGAGGCACCAGGGAGGCGCGACGGGACTCCGGACTTGTTCGGAGCCGTGTCGAGTCGACCGGCCGGTCCTCCCACAGTTCCTTCGGGCGCTTTCGCGTTCGCTGAATGCGCCGAGCGCCGCGGCCGACGCGCCGCGCTGCCTGCGACACGCGCCGCCCCGCCGCCCCGCGCTGCCTGCGACACGCGCCGAGCGCCGCGGCCGACGCGCCGCGCTGCCTGCGACACGCGCCGCCCCGCCGCCCCGCCGCGGGACGAGCGCCGGGTGCGTCGTTCCACTAGGCTCCGCGCCGTGACCCAGCCGGCCCTCTCGAACCCCACCCACCCCGCTTCAGCCCCGCGGCGCCCGCTCCAGGACTGGCGCGTCCTGCTCGTCGTGTTCTTCCTCACGAGCATGGTCGAGGGCATGGGGGTCAGCCAGATCTTCGCCCTGGTGCCGTCCTACCTGCGCGAGATGGGCGTGCCCGAGGGGGATCGCCTCGCATTCATCGGCCTGTTCAGTTCGCTCATCTTCGTGGTCGGGATGCCGCTCGTCCCGTTGTCGGCCCACACGCCCCATAACGGGACGAGCGGCATCCCGACGACGAAGATGAGCGAACTGAACAGCCCGATGAATGCCAGGCGATCGCCCTCGGGCACGCCCATCTCGCGCAGG
>JBKJHI010000028.1:0-4466 GCA_046599085.1 Candidatus Limnocylindrales bacterium | reverse complement strand
ATCCCCCACCTCCACGGCCTTGGCCCCGTTGACGATCGGCCGATCCAGGGCCACGGCCAGGCGGATGCCGACCTGGAAGCCACCCGAATCGGCGGATTCGTTGCCGGTCAGGATGAGATCGAACGTTCCGCCTTCCGCTTCGAGCGCCCGAACGGCATCGATGAGCGCGGCTGACGTGGCGACCGGATCCCAGTCGGCGCCGTCGGTCTCCAGGTGGACGGCCCGGTCCACGCCGATGGCCAGCGCGTCGCGCAGCTGGTCGGCAGCCTCGGCCGGGCCCAGCGTCATGACGACGGTCTCGCCCCCGTGGGCCTCGATGATCCGGACGGCCTCCTCGACGGCGCACTCCTCGTGCGGGCTGACGACGAAGCCGAGATACGCGGCATCGATGCTTCGCGAATCGGCGGCCAGCGTGATGCGACCACCGGTGGCCGGAACACGCTTGACGAGGGCGAGGACGCGCATGGCGGTCAGCTCCTCACTCGCTCGTTCTCAGGATCGAACAGGGGCGTGGCGCCGGCGACCGCGACGGTCACCGGGTAGCGCTCGCCCATGTACTCCACGAGCAGCTTCGTCCCCAACACGGCCTGCGCCGGCGGGAGGTACGACATCAGGAGGTGCTTGCCGACCGACGGCCCGGCGCCCGCGCTGGTCACGTACGAGCGACGACCCTTGGCATCGACCAGCGGCGAACCGTCCAGCGCCAGGATCGGCTCTCGTCCGAGCATGTAGCGCTCGACACCACTCGACGAGCGGTGGTCATCAACGGTCAGGGTGCACAGCACCGCAGCCGGTTCCACAGCCCGCTGGGCGAGGTACGCAGTCTTGCCGATGAACTCCGCGGCCTTGACCTTGGGCCGGGCCATCCCAGCCTCGACGAGGTCGTACTCGATCTCGAGCTCCGCGCCGTGGGCACGGTAGCCCTTCTCGAGCCGTCCGGTCGTGGCATACACGCCGATGCCGGCGGCGATGACGCCGTGCGGCTGCCCGGCTACCCAGAGCGTGTCCCACAGCCGCAGGCCCTGCTCCATCGGCACGTAGATCTCCCAGCCGAGCTCTCCGACGTAGGAGATGCGCGACGCCAGCGCCCGGACGGACCCGATCTCGATGACCCGGCACGTCCCGAACGGGAAGCCCGCGTCGGACACATCGTCGCGGGTCGTGGCGGCCAGGACCTCGCGGGCCTTCGGGCCCCAGATGCCAAGCGTGTAGTACGCCGACGTGGCGTCGAACAGCCGGGCCGACCCGTCGGCCGGCAGGTGATCGACGAACCACTTCTTGTCGCGCATGCCCATGCCGCCACCGGTCACCACACGGAACACGTCGTGGGCCAGCCGCATGATCGTCAGGTCGGCGTAGATCCCGCCGTTCTCGGCCAACAGGGGCGTGTACACGACGCGGCCGACAGGCACGTCCATCTGCCCGACGACGAGCGCCTGCAGGCTATCGAGCGCGCCGGGTCCGCTGATGTCGAAGATGGCGAACGCCGCTAGGTCGATCATGGCGACGCGATCGCGCATGGCCAGGTGCTCGGCGCTGATGATCGGCGACCACCAGCGGGATTCCCATTCGGCCTCGCGCCGCGCGACGCGGTCGCCGTACTCCGCCAGCAGCGTCTCGTTGGCGCCGTACCACATGGGCCGTTCCCAGCCGGCCGCCTCGAAGAACTCGGCCCCAAGCTCCAGCTGCCGGCGATGGACCGGCGACAGGCGGACATCGCGGTTCGTCGCCCACTGCTCCGACGGGTGGACGATGCCGTACGTCTTGTTGAAACCCTCGGCGGTGCGGGCCGTGATGTGGGCCGTCGCTCGATGGTGGTCGTAGAAGCGGGCCACGTCCGAGCCGTGCAGGTCGATCTCCGACCAGCCGTGGGTCATCCACTCGGCCACGGCGCGCGCGATACCGGGCGCCTCCTTGATCCAGACGGCGGCACACGACCAGAGGCCCTTGACCTCCGGCGTCTCGCCCAGGATCGGCATGCCGTCCGGGGTCAGTGACAGGAGGCCATTGATCGCGTACCGGATGCCGACCCGCTCGTCGCCCAGGATGTCCGGGACCATTTCGAGGGCGTGCTCCATCTGGAGCTCGAAGTCCTCCTGGGTGAATGGCAGTTCCGTCGGCGACTGGGCGGACGCGGCGATCGACGGGATGTCGTCCGCCTCCATCAGGATCGCCCGGTGCGCGTACGAGCCGACCTCGAGGTCGCCGCCGTGCTGGCGCTCGTACATGTTGGTGTCCATGTCGCGCACGATCGGGAAGCTGATCTCGCCGACCGTGTCCGCGAACTGCGGCACCGGACCCACGCTGATCATCTGGTGGACCGCCGGGGCAAGCGGGATGGACGCGCCGGCCATCCGCGCGATGCGCGGGCTCCACACGCCGCATGCGATGACGACCGTCGTGGCCTCGATGTCGCCCTTGTCCGTGCGCACGCGCGTGATCCGCCCGTCAACGACGTCGAGTCCGGTCACCTCGGTCGCCGCCGAGATCGTGAGCGCACCCATCTCGACCGCGCGCTCGCGCATGATCGTGCCGGCTCGCAGGGAATCCACGACACCCACGGTCGGGGTGTGGAAGCCGCCGAGGATGATCGATTCGTCGATGAATGGGACGAGGGCCTTGACGCCGGCCGGGTCCAGCAGTTCGGATTCGATGCCCCACGAGCGGGACGACGCCATGCGCCGGGTCAGCTCCTGCATGCGCTCCGGCGTGCGGGCGACCTCGATGCCGCCGCTCTGGGTGAAGACGCCGAGCTCCTGGTACTGGCGGACGCTGTCCAGCGTGAGCGCCGTCATCTCCTTGCTGTGATCGGTCGGGAAGATGAAGTTGGACGCGTGGCCGGTGGAGCCGCCGGGATTCGGGAGCGTGCCCTTGTCGAGGAGCACGATCTCGCGGTGGCCGAGCTTCGCCAGGTGGTAGGCAAGGCTGTTGCCGACGATGCCGGCTCCGATGATCACGATGTTCGCCCGCGCCGGGAGCGTGGCCATGGCGTCCCTTTCCTCGCGCGCTTTGTTGCAGCGCTTGCAATGCCGTTGCTACTTCTGCGACACTTCCGCCGATGGTACACGACGGGCGCAAGCCTTCGACCAACGATGCCGGGGGCGGCGGCGGCGGCCCCGGCGATGCGGTCCGTGCCGGCGATGCGGTCCGTGCGGGCGGTGCGGTCCGTGCCGGCGGTGCGGTCCGTGCCGGCGACGGCGGCCGTCCCGGCGACGGCGGCCGTCCCGGCGTCGAGCGGATCGCCCTCGCACTCGACATCGTGGCCGCGCGGGGCTGGGTCAGCGCGGCGGAACTGGCCGCGGCGATGGGTGTCGACCGCAGCACGGGCTGGCGGGTCGCGCGCTCGCTCCAGCGCATCGGCTGGCTGCACCACGAGGCGTCCACCGGCCGGTATCGGCTGGGCCTCCCGCTGTTCGAGCTCGGGACGCGGGTGCTCGACACCGTCGATGTCCGAGACGAGGCACGGCGCGTCATGACCGAGCTCGTCGCCTCGACCGGCGAGAGCGTCGACCTCGCCATCCGCGACGGCGACAGCGTCGTGTTCATCGACAAGATCGATGGGACGCATGAGGTGCGCGCCTTCACCCGGAGCGGCCAGCGGGCCTGGCTCCATGCCACGGCCGCTGGCAAGGTCTTCCTGGCCCAGATGGCGCCGACCGAGCTGCGCTCGTACCTGGCCCGGCCCCTTCTCCCCTACACCGAGGCGACCGTCACCGATCCCGCGGTCCTCTCCGAGGTCGTGGAAGCGACGCGCCGGCGCGGCTGGGCCGTGAACCGGGGCGAGCTCTTCCCGGAGGCGGGTGCGCTGGCCGTGCCGGTCCTGGATGCGGCTGGTTCGTGTGTCGCGGCAGTCGGGCTGAACATCCCGCTGTCGCGCCTTGACGACGCCCGCATCGAAGTCCTGGTGGCTGATCTCCTGACTGCGACCCGGCGGCTGTCACCGGCGCTCGGGCTGAGCATCGCGGCCGCGGCCGGGTAGCACGACGCCCGATCCTCCCATGCGGAAGCCGACGCGGGCCGACGCGGGCCGCGCAGCGCGACTCGCAGCGGGCCCCCCCACGGCGCGGGCCCTGCCCTGCCCCCCCGGCGCGAGCCGCTCACCCGGGCCCCGCCCAGCCCCCCGGCGAGAGCCGCTCACGCGGGCGCTGGCTGCCACAAGGTCGCCGCGCGAAGCCCCGCCGCGCGAAATGACGCGTTGGATGCACATCGGCCGATGACTGGTGCATCAGACGCACGCATCGAACGCCCACCGCTCCCTCGCAGTCAGATCCGTGCGTCTGATGCCGCACCGGCATCACCTACAAGCCGCTGAACGGATGAACGTGGTCGATCGTGCGCGAGATGGAGCATCGGATGCGGGGTTTCGTGCATGGCATGGGCGCCCCGGCGACGCTGAGGCGAGTTACGTGCATCGGATGCACACGACTGGCGAACGGGCGAACGGGCGAGCGGGCCAGCCGTTGGGT
>JBKJHI010000245.1:0-4541 GCA_046599085.1 Candidatus Limnocylindrales bacterium | reverse complement strand
TTCTTCGTGTTCCTGCACATGATGCGGGTCTTCTATCACGGGGCCTACAAGCCGCCGCGCGAGTTCAACTGGGTCGTCGGGGTGGTCCTGCTGTTCCTGACGATCATGCTGTCGTTCTCCGGGTACCTCCTCCCCTGGGACCAGATCGCGTTCTGGGCGATCACGATCGGCACCAATTTCGGGTCGTACTTCCCGATCGTCTCGGGTCCGGTGAACCGCCTGCTGCTCGGTGGCCTGGAAGTCGGCCAGAACACCCTGCTGCGCTTCTACGTCCTGCACATCATGGTCCTGCCACTCATCACGGCGATCTTCCTCGCGGTGCACTTCTGGCGCATCCGCAAGGACGGCGGGATCTCCGGGCCGCTATGACCGAATCGAAGCCAGGATTCCGCAGAATTCGCCGCGCACAGCGTCGCGATGGCCGCTGCCGGCTGCCTGTGATCGGCTAGGCGGGGCGGTCAGGGGCTGCGGCTCGGACTCGATGATCCGGTGCCAACGAAGCCCGATGGGGACGGCTTGGGCCTGGGCGCATGCATCGGCAGGACGATCAACGGATCGACGCGCGCGATCTCAAGTGCCGGGACCTTCATGCGCTTGACCACATCCGGATCGATCGCGAACGTGGCGGCCTCGAGGGGGCTGAACAGGCCGTAGTGCACGTGGCAGCCAGAGGCTCGGCCGGTCTGGCCCTCGTAGCCGATGAGTTGACCCGCCTTCACCACATCGCCGCGCTTGACGACAACCTCGCGAAAGTGCGCGTAGACGCTGCGATAGCCGTTGCCGTCATCGATCACGACCACGATCGGCAGGGTCGACCACAGCGCCTTCTTATCGAGACGATCGAGGTAGGGCTTGAGGTCGCCGATCCAGCCCATGTGCTGGTCGTACTTTCGGCCGGCCGCGAGCACGGTGCCGGCGTGCGCCGCCACGACCCGATCGCCACAGAACGTCGCGAGGTCCATGCCGTCATGGAATGGCTGACCGCCCACGATCCGCGACCCCCACGGCGTGGGCCCGAACGGCAACGTCAGCCGACCGCGCGGGAGAGGCGAGACGTAGTCGGTCAGGCTGGCGGGGGCCGGCGCGGTCGGGTCGGGCGTAGGCGTCGGGAGCGGCACGGGGGTCGTGCGAGGCGTCGCAGGGGCAAACGAGCGCGCGGCATCGGGCGACGCGGAGGGGTGGCCAGAACCGACGGCGCCAGCGACTTCGCCGACGGGGTACATGGGCGCGCCGCCGATCGAGGCGGCCGCCATGGCCGCACCGACAACGACCGCGAACGCGCCCGCCGACAGGACCAGACGCAACGGCGTCACCCGGCGACGACCGAGCTCGCGCTCGCTCAGTGGCCTGGGCAGGTTGGCAAGTGGGTGTGCCGGGCGCGATCGATCGCTGATGGGTCGCGCGTGACGGCGTGACGGTGCGGGCATGGGCGGCCAATGGTAGGGCCACGGCGCCTGAGTCCGCACGCCGGCCCTCACTGAGCACATTGTTTGCATAGAGTGAGGACTATGCGTATAGTCTCGCAACGATGCACTGCCGAACCTTCTCGATGGACTCGAAGAAGAAGCTCTGGCGGTCCTGCCGGGAGGCACGGGCCCTGGGGCTCTAACGGCGCGTCAACCAGACGAACCGGGGCCTCACGGGAACGGAGGCTCCACCGGCAGCGGCCGCGGCACCACGACGGTGACCGCGGCTTCTTTGTGTCTGGCTCCGAACCCGTCGAGGTCCCATCACCTGTGAGGACCACGCGACATGCAGACGATCATCCTGGGCGACGGCCATCTCGGCTGGGCCATCGCCGCGGCCGCCGGTGAACGTGGCGAGCGGACGCCCGTGCTGGGCCGGCCGACGTTTGCCCGCCACGACCCGGTCGCCCTTGGCGCGGCCGATGTGGTCGTCGATGCCTCGCGTGGTGACGCGGTGGCCGGCAACGTGGCGATCGGCCTGGAGGCTGGCGTCCGTCGCTTCGTCATCGCCACGACCGGATGGGGCGGGATGCGGGACGAGGTGGACGCCGCGCTCCGGTCGCATGGTGCGAGCGCCGTGGTCGCGGCCAACTTCAGCCTCGGCGTCAACCTCTTCGCGCGGCTCGTGGAGGTCGCCACGGACCTCTTCGGCAGCGTCGATGGCTTCGATCCGTATCTCGTGGAGTGGCATCGCCGGAACAAGGCGGATCGCCCGTCCGGCACCGCCCTGGACCTGGCCACGCGCATCACGGGGCACCATCCGCGCCTGACGTCCGCCGATGAGCTCGAGACCGTCTCGATCCGCGCCGGCTCCAGCCCGGGGATGCACCTCGTCGGCTTCGATGCGCTCGGCGAGACCGTGGAACTGCGCCTGACCGCGCGGGATCGATCGGTGTATGCCCAGGGCGTGCTCGCCGCCGCCGACTGGCTACGCCGGACACCCCGATCGCCGGGCATCCACACCTTCGATCCCGTGGTTGACGAGCTGCTGGCCCGTCAGGCCGTTGCCGCATGACCTCCTCCACCGACCCATGGTCACGCACTGACCGTCCGACACCCACGCAAGGAGCGACCCCGATGACCCGACCCATCCTGCGCGGTGCGTTCACCGCCCTCATCACCCCGTTCACCGCCGACGGCGCCCTGGATCGCGAGGCGTTCCGCCGCCTCGTCCGGTGGCAGGTCATGGCCGGGATCGATGGCCTCGTCCCGTGCGGCACCACCGGCGAGACCCCGACCCTGTCGCTCGACGAGCGCGAATGGCTGATCGCCACGACCGTCGAGGTCGCGTCAGAGCGGGCCTCCCGAGACCGGATCCGGGTCATCGCCGGGACCGGGACGAACGACACCGCGTCGACCATCGCGGCCACGCGGCGCGCCGCCGAGTTCGGGGCCGATGCCGCGCTCGTGGTCGCGCCGTACTACAACCGGCCGAACGCCAGGATGCTCGAGGCGCATTTCCGAGCGGTGGCGGACGACGGGGACCTGCCCATCGTCGTCTACAACGTGCCCTCGCGGACCGGGACGAACGTGGATGCCGCGACGTTCCTGCGCCTTGCCGAGCATCCGCGCGTGATCGCGGTCAAGGAAGCCAGCGGCAACCTGGAGCAGATCGCGACGATCTGCCGCGAGCGGCCGCGCGATGTCGCCGTCCTCGCCGGGGACGACGCCTGGACCCTGCCGCTCCTGGCGCTCGGTGGCGACGGCGTCGTGTCGGTCGCGGGCAACGAGATCCCCGGTGAACTCGTGGCGCTGTGCGCGGCCGCTCGCGCCGGCGACTGGGACGCGGCACGGCGCACCCATGAGCGCTGGTTGCCCCTGTTCCTGGCCAACTTTGGCGGGGCCCCGAACCCGGTGCCGGTCAAGGCGGCCCTCGCCATGATGGGCCTGCTGGAGCACGACACCGTCCGTGGGCCGCTCCTCTCGCTCGACCCCGATTCGCGTGCGGGGCTGGCCGTCACGCTGCGATCGCTGGGCCTCGTCGAGCGCGGCGGCGGTCGGATCGCCACGTCGTCCCAGGCGGCCGTGGCATGACGACGGACGCGCCCGCGTCACCCGATCTCACGTCGGTCGATGCGGTCCTTGACGGGCTGGAGGCCGGGACCATCCGAGCTGCCCATCCCGATCCAACGGCGGTCGGCGGATGGCGCGTCGATGCGGCCGTCAAGGCGGCCATCCTCGACGCCTTTCGTGACCGGACATCGGCGGATTGGGTCGCAGGTCCGCTGACGTTCCGCGACCGTGCGGCGTTCCCGCCGCGGGACCTTCGCGATGGCCCGTGGCGGATCGTGCCCGGCGGCACCGCGGTCCGGCGGGGCGCACACCTCGAACCGGATGTCGTCGTCATGCCGCCGTCGTACATCAACGTCGGGGCGTGGGTCGGAAGCGCCACCATGGTCGACTCGCACGTGCTCGTCGGGAGCTGTGCCCAGATCGGGTCCCGTGTCCACCTCGGCGCCGGCGTGACGATCGGCGGCGTGCTCGAGCCGCCCGGCGCCCGCCCGGTCATCGTCGAGGACGATGCGTTCATCGGTGCGGGGAGTGCCCTGCTGGAGGGTGTGCTCATCGGCCGCGAGGCGGTGATCGGCGCTGGCGTGACGCTGACCGGGACGTCCCGCCTGTACGACCTGGTTCGCGGCGTGGTCCTGATCGGAACGGCTGACGCTCCACTGATCGTGCCCGCGGGCGCCGTCGTCATCCCTGGGTCCCGCGCCCTGGACCACCCGTTTGCTCGCGAACACGGCCTGGCCGCGTCGGTCGCACTGCTCGTCAAGGACCGCGACGCCGGGACCAGCGCCCGGGTCGCCCTCGAGGACGCCCTTCGATGACCATCCCCCCCCCTGCTCGCATCCATCCGCCGGCGCCGGGTCGTTCTCCCACCGACCCGGGTGTCCGGCCCGGCCGGGGCCGGCCGCCGCAGCGCAACGAGATCCTGCGGGCGGGCCGCCTGGCCGGCCTTGACCCGCACGACCTCGCCGACCGATTCGGGACGCCGTTGTACGTGTACGACCTCGACGTCATCGACCGCCAGGTCGCCGACCTGCAGGGCGTCCTGCCGCCGAACGCGGAGCTGGC
>JBKJHI010000120.1:0-12898 GCA_046599085.1 Candidatus Limnocylindrales bacterium | reverse complement strand
TGATCGCCCATTCCGAATCGCTGCGCACCTGGTATGCGCACATGCAACCCAAGCGGCCGGTCGAGGTCGGTCAGGCCGTGTCGAAGGGCACGATCATCGGATACGAGGGCAGCACCGGCCGGTCGACCGGCGCGCACCTGCACTGGGGAGTGGAGCTCAACGGCTCGTTCGTGAACCCGAGGCTGTTCCTGTAGGTCGCGGATCCT
This sequence comes from Candidatus Limnocylindrales bacterium, assembly GCA_046599085.1. GTDB lineage: Bacteria > Chloroflexota > Limnocylindria > Limnocylindrales > CSP1-4 > SPCO01. The sequence goes on along the minus strand of JBKJHI010000120.1, from coordinate 12,692 downwards.
GTGCGTTTGCGACGCAGATGTGTGCGAGCGACGGCGAACCGATCATCGTCCCGAAACGAGTTGGGCGGGTCCGCGTGCTAGCATCGAGCCACTGGAATCCGCACTCGGAGGCCCATCCGCACCCGTGAAGCGCACCATGGCAGTCATCCTCGCAGGCGGCGAGGGAGAACGGCTGTCGATCCTGTCCCAAGAACGCGCGAAGCCCGCGGTCCCGTTCGGTGGCAAGTACCGGATCATCGACTTCACGCTGTCGAATTGCGTGAACTCCGAGCTCGACGACGTCGTCGTCCTGACCCAGTACAACCCACGCTCATTGAACGACCACATCGGCCTCGGCCGGCCGTGGGACCTTGACCGCAATCGGGGTGGCATCAAGCTGCTCCAGCCGTATATCTCGCGCGGGCGCGTCGCCGAGTGGTACCGCGGCACGGCCGATGCCGTGCTCCGCAACATGAACGTGATCGAGCACTCCGACGTGGACACGATCGTCCTGCTCGCCGGCGACCATATCTACAAGATGGACTACCAGCCGTTCGTCGCGGCGCACAAGCGCCGCCGGGCCGACGTCACCATCGCAGTGCGTCAGGTGCCGCTCGCGGAGGCGTCCCGGATGGGGATCCTGGCACTCGACGAGCAGGATCGCGTGGTCGAGTGGCAGGAGAAGCCCAAGCAGCCCAAAAGCGACCTTGCGTCGATGGGCGTCTACGTCTTCTCGCGCAAGACCCTGCGCAAGTACCTGACGGAGGACCGCGCCGATTTCGGCCGGGACGTCATCCCGGCGATGCTCGCTGACAACGCCCGGGTGTTCGGCTACCGCTACGGTGGGTACTGGCAGGACGTCGGGACGATCCAGTCCTTCTGGGAGACGAACATGGCGCTCCTGGACGACATCCCGGAGCTCGACCTGTACGACAAGGGCTGGGTCATCCATACGCGGTCCGAGGAACGCGCTCCGGCCAAGGTGGGGCCGACGGCGCAGGTCCATCGCTCGCTGATCAGCCACGGCTGCGTGATCAACGGAACGGTCGTGAATTCCGTGCTGTCCCCGGGCGTCCGTGTCGATGTCGGTGCCGTTGTGCGCGATTCGATCGTCATGTTCGACTCGGTGATCCGGTCAGGCTCCGTCGTGGACCGGTCGATCCTGGACAAGGAGGTCGTCGTCGGCCAGGGCGCCATCGTCGGCGAGGGACCGTTCCCGGACAAGCCGAACAGGCAGGAGCCCAACCGCCTGAACACGGGCATCACCGTCGTGGGCAAGCGGGCTGTCGTGCCTCGCGGAGCCCGGATCGGGCGGAATGTGAAGGTCGCCGCGGACGTCAAGCTGGCCGATTGGGTCCGGAAGGTCGTGCCGAGCGGCGGGTCCGTGGAGCGGCGTCCCGGCAAGTCGGCCGCACCGGCCGCGGGACCCCTCACGCACGAGCCGCCGACCGCGGTGGGGGCGCGCGGCCCCAAGCGTTAGGCGTCCGCCGCACGCATCTGGGCTAGACTCCGCGAGCCATGCCATCCGCCGACCCCGGCGCGACGTCGGTCACGACCGATCCCCGTCCGCGCCCGGCCGACGTCGAGCGTCAGTTCGCTGACCTGGGCCTCGAGCCCCTTGAACGAGCCGATCGCGACGGGATCACGAGCTGGGATCTCGTCCTCGACGGACGGCGCCGCTTCGATCTCCGAGTAACGGTCATCCTGGACCCGTCCCTCGCCCTGATCTGCTGGGCGCACTTTGCGCCGCCGATCAGCGACCTGCCGCGCAAGTCGTACCGCAAGCTGCTGCGCTGGAACGACACGTTCCCGTTCGCGAAGTTCAGCATCGGAGAGGACGAGCGCCCGTTGTTGGCCGTCGAGCTGCCGATCGAGGCCGTCCGCGACGACGACCTGGGTCGCGCACTCGTGCGCATCGTCGCCATGGCTGACCGCCTGTTCGACGAATCGACGAGCTGGCTGTGGCTCGGTGGCCGCGTGCCGGACCAGTCGGACCGGGTGACCCGGAACGCCGCGCTGCTGGATCGTCACGCCGAGCTCTACGCCGAGATCGCGGAGGACGGATGACCACGGCCGGGACCCGGATCGCGTGGCCTCGCGTCGTGGCGGCCCTGATCCTGGCCCTCGGGCTGCTCGGGGTCCCAGCCGGCCCCACCGCACCCGCCGAGGTCGCGGCGGCGACACCCGACCTCACCATCGTCGGCAAGGCGCGCTACGACGTCCTGCCGGGGGAACAACGGATCCGCGTCACGGTGGACCTGACCGTGCGCAACCGTCTCAAGGACACGACCACGAAGCGCTACTTCTTCGACGAGGCGTTCCTCGCGGTCCCCTCGATCGCCTCTGGGTACAAGCTGACGTGGAGCGGATCGGGCTCGCCGAAGGCCACGGTCAACCGCCGCACGGACGACGCGACGATCCTGCGACTGACCTTCGGGGCCCGGTTGTTCAGCGGCAAGACCGCGGACTATCGTCTGACGTTCTCGCTCGCGGACCCGGGCGGGCGCGCCACCCGCGAGCTGCGCGTCGGCGAGGCGCTCATCTCGTTCCCGGTGTGGGCCTACGCCAGCGACGACACGCCGGGATCCAGTACGACGGTGGTCTTCCCAGCGGGCTACGACGTCATCGTGGAGGCCGGGAGCATCCCGGAACCGGTCGTCGATGACCAGGAGCGCACGATCTTCCGGAGCGGCGTCCTGGACAAGCCACTCGACTTCTTCGCGTACCTCGTCGCCGACAAGCCGGCGTCCTTCACGGAGACGAAACTGACCGCGACCGTGCTCGGCGCCCCGGCGGAGGTCGTCGTCCGGTCCTGGCCAGACGATGTTGCCTGGGGTGATCGCGTGACCAAACTCATCGGCGGGGCGTTGCCCGCCCTCGGGGAACGGATCGGCCTGCCGTGGTCGCACGCGGAGCCACTCATCGTCGAGGAGGCACTCAGCCGCACGACCGGTGGGTATGCCGGGTTGTTCGATCCGAGCGGCGGGCGCGTGGAGATCGCCTACTACGCGGGCAATCTCGTCGTCCTCCACGAAGCGGCCCATGCCTGGTTCAACGGTGCCCTCCTGGCCGATCGGTGGGCCAACGAGGCCTTCGCCTCGTACTACGCGGCTGCGGCCGCCGGCGACATGGACCTGCGGGTCAGCCCGGACACCCTGACCGACGACGCCCCGCCGGGCGAGGCGGATGCGGACACGATCGCCCTCAACGCGTGGGGGCCCGTCGGGAGCGAGGACGCCGCCACGGAGGACCAGGCCTACGCCGCCGCGTACGACCTCGCCGTGCAGATCGCGGAGCGGGCCGGTGAGGACGGCCTGCGCCGGGCCTGGGCCGCTGCCGCCGACGGGGTCGGTGCCTACCAGCCGAGCTGGGGCGTCACGGAGGGGGGAAGCGGCGTGCCCGACTGGCGCGGCCTGCTCGACCTGCTGGAGGAGCCCGGTGACGCCACGTACGACGACCTGTGGCGCACGTGGGTCGCGCGGCCCGAAGACCTTCCGCTGCTGACCGCGCGGGCCGTTGCGAGGGCGCACCTGGCGGAGGTGACCCAGGAGGCCGGCTCGTGGCGCCTGCCGCGCCAGATCCGTGAAGCGATGCGGGCCTGGCAATTCGACGACGCCACGATCCTGCTGGATGGGGCGGCGACGGTCCTCGCGGGACGGGCATCCATCGATGCGGCCGCCGCGGCGGCTGGCCTGGATCCGCCAGGAACGCTCCGCGTGTCGTTCGAGGACGACGACGGCTTCGACGACGCCACCGCCGAGCTCGAGGGCGAGCTCGAGGTCATCGACCGGTATCAGCAGGCCGTCGCCGCGCGACCCACCGACCCGTCCGCGGTGGTCGCCCTCGGCCTGTTGGGGACGACGCCCGAGGATGCGCTGCAGGACGCGGCGACGTCCTTCGAGCGTGGGGACCTGCCTTCCGCTGCGTCGGCCGCCGATCGCGCGGCCGCCATCTGGTCGGATGCGGAGCGCATCGGGACAGGCCGGATCGGCAGCATCCTGGCCCTGGGCCTGGCGGCGCTCATCGCCAGCACGATGCTCATCCTGTCGTTCCGGCGGCGCGGACGAAGACGCGGACACGTCATCATCCCTCACGACTGGCGCCGCTGAGGCGTCCGAGCCAGGAGGGAGCGCGTGCGGGTCCGGCAGGGAATGTCACGAGCCGGGCGGCTGAGCCTGGCCGTCGCGCTGGCCACGGCCGCCCTGTTGCTCCCCCAGGCGACCCCGGCCGCGCGAGGCGCCGACGGCCTGGACATCAAGGTCGATGCCACCTATCGCGTCGACGTCGATGACGCCGTCGTCCGCGTGCGGCTCGATGCCGTCATCACCAATCGCACGCCGGACCGGACGGTCGCCGTGCCGGGCGGCGGGACCCGCACCACGCAGTACTACTACAACGGCGTCTACCTGCCGATCCAGCTGGACACTCGCAACGTGCGCGCCACATCGGGCACGACCAGCCTGGGCACATCCGTCACGCGTCAGGCGAACAGCCGCCGGCTCGAGGTCATCTTCCCGAACCTGTACTTCGGTCGGTCGCGTTCCTTCCGGGTGGAGTACGACATCGTGGCCGGAAAACCGCGCTCCGACAGCGACATCCGGGTCGGCCCCGCATTCGCGACGTTCACCGCGTGGGCCGTCGGCGACCCGCGCACGAGCACTGTGCGGATCGTCCTGCCCCCGGGGTTCGAGGACGACGGCTATGGCGAGGACGTGACGACATCGACGGCGGACGGGCGCCAGACCCTTCGATCCGGCTCGATCGCGAACCCCGATGATTGGTATCGCGTCGTCTCGGCCGCGAACCCCACGGCGCTCACCAGCGTGGAGGTCCCGAGCCAGGAGGTCCCCATCGTGGTCCATGCGTGGCCCGACGACCGCCTCTGGCTCGCCACGGTCACCGAGGTGCTCGCCGACGGCGGTCCGGTCCTGCGCGACCTCATCGACCTGCCATGGCCTGCCCTGTACGGCCTGGATGTGTACGAGGTGCACAGCCCGCTTCTGGAGGGCTATGGCGGCCTCTACGACATCCGGACGGACGAGATCCGGATGGGAGAGGACCTCGACCCGCATCTCATCCTGCACGAGGCGTCGCACGCGTGGTTCGACACGCCGACCATGGGTCAGCGCTGGATCGCCGAGGGTCTGGCCGACACCTATGGCGCCATGGCGGTCGCCGCTATCGACCGCGAGGAACCGGAGCGGCTGCCGGCCGAGGTCACGCCGGACGATCCCGCCGCGTTCCCGCTTTCGTTCTGGCCAGCTCCCGGGCGCATCGATGACGCGGAGACGGCGGCGCGTGAGGACTACGGGTACGCGGCGGCGTGGACGCTCATGCAGTCGATCGTCGACGAGGTCGGCGTCGAGGGCATGCAGGGCATCTTCCACGCGCTGGACGATCGTGTCGGCGCGTACCGCCAGGAAGGTCGCACGACGCACGATCTGAGCCCGGGCGGGTGGCGACGCTTCCTCGACCTTCTCGAGGAGGTCGGCGGCGCCGAGGACATGACCGATCGATTCCGGACCTGGGTCGTCGAGCCGGGTGATATCGACGAGCTCGACGCGCGGCTCGAGTCCCGCGCTCGGCTCGTGGTACTGGAGGCAGCGGGCGCAGGGTGGGCACCGCCCCGAGGGGTGATCGACCAGATGGTGCGCTGGCGCTTCGACGAGGCGGTCGCCGTGATGGACCGTGCGATCGGGCTCCTGGCGGACCGCGAAGCGCTGGCCAGTGTCGAGGCCATGCTCGGGACCTCCGCGCCGACCGACCTCGAGGACGAGTACGAGCGTATCGAGAACGACCGCGCTGCCGAGGAACTCGCGAGCGAGATCGCGGCTCGTCAGGCGGCCGCGACGGAGCTCATCGAAGCCCGCGCGAGCCTTGCCGTCGAGCCGTCGCTCCTGGCCCAGGTCGGGCTGATCGGGGTGATCCCGGCAGCTGGTCTGGACGCCGGGGTCACGGCCTACGCCGCGGGCGACCTGGACGCGGCGCTTGCCGGGGCCGCGGCATCGATCGCGCTCCTCGCCGGCGCGGAGGCGATCGGGCAGGAGCGCGTGATCATCGGTGTCGCCGTCGCACTCGGCGTCCTGCTGCTGCTGATCGTGGCGATCTGGGCACTCCGTCGCCTCCGCCGGCGCCGGCGCGTCACGCTCGCCGCCTCGGTCGTATCGACTACACTCGCGGGCCCGACAGAGCCACGCGCAGGCGACGACTCACCCCCGTCCCCGCCACCACCTGGAGCCGACGCCGACTGATGGGCCTGCAACGCACGCGACCCTCGCGCGAGATCCTGTCCGGCGATTCTGCGGACGTCTACTTCGCCCGCGCAGAAACGATCCTCGAACGCGAATCCAGGGATCCCCACGTGGTCATGGAGGTCTTCACCCGGAAAGCTGGCGTCCTGTGCGGCATCGAGGAGGCGAAGAACCTGCTCGGGCACGTCCTCGCGAACGCCGAGCCTGATGAGACCTCCCTCGAGGCCCTGTCGGACGGCGACCTGATCGAGCCCAAGGAGATCGTCCTGCGCATCCGGGCGCGCTACCGCCGGTTCGGGCTGTACGAGACGGCGTTCCTGGGGATGCTCGCGCAGTCCACCGGCTGGGCCACCGCCGCACGCGAATGCGTCGAGGTCGCGGCACCGAACGCGGTCATCAGCTTCGGGGCGCGACACATCCATCCGGACATCACGGATGTGCTGGACTACGCCGCGATCGTCGGTGGCTGCGTCGGCGCCTCCACGCCCGCTGGTGCGCGACTGGCCGGCCTGGCGCCGACGGGGACGATGCCGCACTCCCTGGTCCTCATCTTCGGCGACACCGTGGAGGCGGCCCTCGCCTTCGATCGCCACGTCGAGGCGGACGTGCCCAGGATCGTGCTCGTCGATACGTTCAAGGACGAGGCTGAGGAGGCCCTTCGCGTGGCGCACGCCCTGGGCGACCGGCTCTACGGCATCCGGCTGGACACCCCGTCCGAGCGTGGCCGCGTCACGGCCGACCTCGTGACCGAGGTCCGCGCCCGACTCGATCAGGAGGGCTTCGGCCATGTCCGGATCGTCGTGTCCGGCGGCCTCACGCCCGACCGGATCCAGTACTTCAAGGACGCCGGGGCACTCGTCGATTCGTACGCGGTCGGGTCGTACATCAGTGGCGCGACTCCGATCGACTTCACCGGCGACATCAAGGAGATCGATGGCGCTCCGATCGCCAAGCGCGGCCGGATCCCGGGCCTGACCCCATCGCCCCGTTTGCAGGTCGTGGACCTGGCGACCTACCGCGAGGGCTAGGGCCAGCAGCACGCCTCGCTGGGGCGCCACGGCCAGCCTGACGGCATGGTCTCCGCGTCCGTGGCACCCTGTCGGCATGGACGACGATCAGGATCTCGGCACAGAGGAGTCGGCCTACGACCTGTTGCAGCGCGGGACCGCGTTGCTCGCCGGTCGCCACCACGCGCAGGCTGCGATCGTGCTCGAGCGGGCGGATCGTCTGGAGCCCGGCAAGGGGTCCATCCTCGAGGGGCTCGGACGGGCCTACTTCAATGCCGGTCGGCATGACGCCGCGAAAGACGTCTTCGAGCGCCTCCTGGAGATCGATCCATCCGCCCATTACGCGCACTTCGCGATGGGCCAGTGCCTCAGACGTCTCGGTGACCCAGATGCCGCGGGCACGCATCTGCGGCTGGCCGTGGCCCTGGACCCGACCTCGGCGCTCTACCGGGACGCGCTGGCTCGACTGGGACCAAGCGCACGTCCGCCGGGCCGGCGGGACGGCTAGGGGCGCTGCTCAGTCGAGCGGCAGCACCCAGTGCGGCCACTCGATGATCGGCTGGAAGCCATGCGACCGGTACAGGCGGGTCGCCCGTTCGTTCGCGGCCTCGACCGCCAGCACGATCCGATGGCTCCCGCGGTCGCGCAGCTCACCGACGCCCCAGCGCAACAGCTCGCGACCCAGGCCGCGGCCGCGCCATGCTGGCAGGACGCCGATCAGACCGATCTCGCCGAGCGTGCCCTCGCCCTCCGGCTCCGACTCGATCCGCGTGAAGGCGATGATCCGCGTCGGATCGTCGCACTCGGCCACGATCAGGATGCCGCGGGCGTCGAACGACGGGCCCGCGTGGACGTGCTCCACGACGGCGGGCGTCCACGTCATCGGGGTGGGATGGCCCTCAAAGGCCGCGCTCATGAACTCGGTCCAGGCGACGAAGTCCGTATCGATCTCGTCGTCCCAGCGACGGACGACGACGTCGTCGGGGAAATCGGCCGGCGCCACTCCGACGGCCGCACCTTCGGTCAGCTCGAACTGCCACATGCTGGAGCGGTAGGTCATCCCCATCGCCGCTGCGAAGGCGATGGAGGCCGGCAGGTGTTGCGGGACGTGCAGGACGACCCCGTCGTCGCCTCGAGCCCGGGCGATCTCGCGCGCGGCGAGGGCGAGCCTGCGTCCGTGGCCGCGCCGACGCGCATCCGGATGCACGGTCAGGACATCCATTCGCGGCGTGCACACACCCACGATCCGCCCGTCTTCGATCGCGACGAGCGTCCCGTCAGGGTCGGGGACGATTCGCTCGAGCTGGCGCTCGATGTCGCTCGCGGTGAAGCCCGGCATGGCGTCCTGCTCAAGCGACGCGGTCAGGACGGCGCGGATCCCGTCGCGGTCGTCAGGCTCGAACGTCCGAACCGTCGTCCTCATCGAGCAGCCTCGCCGACGACGATGTCGCCGCGCTCGATCATCCGTTCCAGCAGCAGCAGCCCGACGATCGACTTCGCGTCGCAGATCTGGCCGTCATCGACGGCGGTGACCGCGTCGCGCCACGAACGCCATTCGAAGATCAGCCGCTCGTCCTCGTCGGGTCCCAGGCGTCCGGCCGGGTCGGCCGGCTCGAGGTCCGTGGCCAGGTACAGGAACATGAGCTCATCGGTGAATCCGGGGGCCGTGTAGAACGTGGACAGGTGCCGCCACGTCCGGGCACGCAGGCCGGTCTCCTCCTCCAGCTCGCGGGGAGCGGCGAGCGCCGGATCCTCCTTCGAGCCGTCGGCGGCGACGTCCAGGCCACCGGCGGGGATCTCCAGCAGCGCCCGTTCGGCCGACAGCCGCCACTGGCGCACGAGGGCGACCCGGCCCTGGTCGTCGAGGGCCACGATCGCGACCGCCCCTGGATGGCCGGCGATATCGCGTGTCGCCCGCGTCCCATCCGCCCGCTCGACCGTGTCGATGCGGAAGGTCAGGAAGGCACCCGTGTGCAGGACACGGGAATCGACGACGCGCTCCACGAGTTCGGCCCCGGAGTCTTCCTCCGAGGCCGACGGACGTGGGCGCGCTGGTCGTGAGGTCAGCTGGCGGCCGCTGCCGGGGCCCCTGACACGAGAGCGTCGCCGGTCTCGGTGTCGAACAGGTGGAGCTTCTCCAGCGGGAGGGTCAGGCTGACGATGTCGCCGGGCCGGACCTGGTGTGACGAGTTGACGATGGCCACGATGTCCTGGTCGGCGGCATTGACGTGCAGGAGCTCTTCGTTGCCGAGGTACTCGACGACGTCCGCCCGTGCCCGGAACGCATCCGTGTCTTCAGCCGGTTCACCGATCTCCAGGTGCTCCGGGCGGAAGCCAGCGGCGAGCTTGCGCCCGGCCGTCGAGCCGACCGCGTTACGGTAGCGATCCGGCAGCGCGATGGACCAATCGCCTGGCCCGTTGAGGCGCGCATCGGCGCCGGAGCCCGTGACCTCGACGTCGACGAAGTTCATCGATGGGCTGCCGATGAAGCCCGCGACGAACTTGTTGAGCGGCGTGTCGTAGAGCGCCTGCGGAGTGCCAACCTGCATCAGCAGGCCCTCGCTCATGACCGCGATCCGCGAGCCCATCGTCATCGCCTCGACCTGGTCGTGGGTGACGTACACGACGGTCGTCTTGAGCCGCTGGTGCAGGCGGGCGATCTCCGCGCGGGTCTGGACCCGCAGCTTGGCGTCGAGGTTCGAGAGCGGCTCGTCCATGAGGAAGACGGCCGGCTCGCGGACGATGGCGCGACCCAGGGCGACGCGCTGTCGCTGGCCGCCGGAGAGTTCCTTCGGCTTGCGGTCGAGAAGGTTCTGGAGCTGGATCGTCTCGGCCGCCTCGTTGACCCGCCGCTCGATCTCCGACTTTGCGACCTTGCGCAGCTTGAGGCCGAACGCCAGGTTCTCGCGGACGGTCATATGCGGGTAGAGCGCATAGCTCTGGAAGACCATCGCGATGTCGCGGTCCTTGGGCGGGACGTCGTTGACGACGCGGTCGCCGATCCGGAGCTCGCCCGACGAGATCTCTTCGAGGCCGGCGATCATCCGCAGGCTCGTGGTCTTGCCGCACCCGGACGGGCCGACGAGGACCATGAACTCGCCGTCCCCGATCTCGAGGTTCAGATCCTTCACGGCGTGGAAATCGCCGTAGCTCTTGTTGATGTTCTCGAACGTCACGGTCGCCATGGGCGCATACCTCCATCCCCAGTCGTCATCGCGGGCCCATGCATCCAGGTCGGCCCGAAGGTCGGTCGTGGACGGGCCCCGTACGTGCCTCCTCAGGGTTCCGGCATCGTAGGGGTCCGACAACGCCGACGCAACTGTCGCGTTGGCGTCGCACGGTTCCCGTGGACCGTCAGATCGGGATATTGGGGTGGCCTACGGGGCTCGAACCCGTAACCTCTGGAGCCACAATCCAGTGCTCTGCCGGTTGAGCTAAGGCCACCGCGGCGCGTCCATCCGTGGCGTGCGCCGATCGGCGCGGTGGATGAAGCCTGCGGAGTATAGCGAAGCCGCGCCGAAGGTCGCCCGGGCGCGGTACCGTTGCCTCGATGGCCAACAGCGAACGAGCCGGGCAGCCGGCCGATCCCGCCGACCTCGTCGACATCGATGCGCTGCTCGGGGCGTATCACGATCGCCGCCCGGACATGGCCGACCCGGCCCAGCGGGTCGTGTTCGGGACGTCAGGTCATCGCGGCTCCTCGTTCCGTGGCGCGTTCAACGAGGCGCACATCCTGGCCATCACCGAGGCGATCTGTCGCTATCGACGGCAGCAGGGGTATTCCGGGCCCCTGTTCCTGGCACGCGACACGCATGCGCTCAGCGAGCCAGCCACGCTGACGGCCCTTGAGGTCCTCGTCGCGAACGGCGTCGAGGTGCGGATCGACAGCCGCAACGGCTACACGCCGACGCCCTCGCTGTCGCTGGCGATCATCGTGGCCAATCGACCGAAGCACAGCTGGCGGCACCTGGCCGACGGGATCGTCGTCACGCCGTCCCACAACCCGCCCGACGACGGCGGCTTCAAGTACAACCCGCCGAACGGTGGCCCCGCCGACAGCGACGTGACCGGCTGGATCCAGGACGAGGCGAATGCGATCCTCAGTGCGACCGGCGCGGATGGTCTCGATGGCATCCCGCGCGTTCCGATCGCGGAGGCGCTCCGGACGGCCGCTCGCCATGACTTCCTTGGGGCGTACGTGGAGGGCCTGGCCTCGGTCATCGACATGGACGCGATCGCGGCGTCCGGCTTGCGTCTTGGCGTGGACCCCATGGGCGGCGCCTCGGTCGCGTACTGGTCGGCGATCGCTGAGCGCTACGGGCTGGACCTGACCGTCACGAATGAGACCGTCGACCCGCGGTTCGGCTTCATGACCTACGACTGGGACGGCAAGATCCGGATGGATCCGTCGTCGCGCTTCGCCATGGCCGGCCTCGTCGCGTTGCGCGACCGGTTCGACCTGGCGCTCGGCAACGACGCCGACGCTGACCGACATGGCATCGTCACGCCGTCGGCCGGGCTGCTGAACCCCAACCACGTCCTGTCGGCGATGATCGCGTACCTGTTCGGCGGCGCCCGGGAGTGGGGGAGCGACGTCGGCGTCGGGAAGACCCTCGTGTCGTCATCGATGATCGATCGTGTGGTCGCCGATCTCGGGCGGCGGCTGGTGGAGGTCCCGGTCGGGTTCAAGTGGTTCGTCGATGGGCTGGTCGACGGTTCGATCGGGTTCGGTGGCGAGGAGAGCGCCGGGGCGTCGTTCCTGCGCCGTGACGGGACCGTCTGGACGACCGACAAGGACGGCATCCTGGCGGATCTGCTCGCGTGCGAGATGACGGCTCGATCCGGACGCGATCCGGGGCAGGCGTACGCGGTGCTGACGGCGCGCTTCGGGGCGCCGGCCTATCGACGGATCGATGCGCCCGCGACGCCCGCCGAAAAGGCCGCGCTGGGTCGGCTGGCCGCCTCCGACGTGACCGCCACGACCCTGGCCGGCGACCCGATCACGGCGATCCTGACCCACGCGCCCGGCAACGGCGCGGCGATCGGCGGCCTCAAGGTCACCACCGACCAGGGCTGGTTCGCGGCCCGCCCATCGGGCACCGAGGACGTGGCCAAGGTCTACGCGGAATCGTTCCGCGGTGAGGCGCACCTGGGTGATCTGCTCGACGAGGCGCAGGCGCTGGTCCGGGCGGCCACGGCGGGCTAGGCCTCGGCGAGTTCGCGGCGACGGGGCCGCCGCCGCGGCCGGGGAGCTCGCGGCGCCCGGCTGCAGCGGACTGCACCAGACCCGACCTCTCCCCATCCGAGTGCAGCAGACCGGCCAGTACCCCTTGAGCGTTCCTCGCCGGACCATCGCAGCACAGACCCGACCGGACTCCGCGGATAGCGTGTGAACTACACCGCACCGCGTTCGTCTCCACCCCAGCGACGGACGATCCCTGGAGTCCCAGCCCGA
>JBKJHI010000128.1:0-5583 GCA_046599085.1 Candidatus Limnocylindrales bacterium | reverse complement strand
CGAGCCGACCGTGGGCGCGTTGCGAAACAAGCTTGGCCTTGGGCGTGGCGCCACCATCCTCCTGGTCTACGCCGTCTTCTTCCTGAGCGTCCTGGCGCTGGCATTCATCGTCCTCCCGGCCGCGATCAAGCAGGCGGAAGACATCATCAAATCACTGCCGCCGTTCTTCGACCAGGCACGGGCATGGGCGGGTGATCTTCGTCCAGCCGCCCTGTCCCGATCGGTCAGCGCCCTGATCAGCTCGGTGGCGAGCATCCTCCGTCCGCCGCCGCCCGATCCCGACACGGTGGTCGAGGTCGGTGCTGCGGTGGCCGAGGGCGCGGTCTGGCTGGCGACCCTGCTCACGATCATCTTCTTCTGGCTTCTCGAACACGCACGGTTGCAGCGCTACGTGCTCGCCTTCTTCCCGGCCGAACGTCGCGCCGGCGTTCGTGACGCCTGGAACGAGATCGAAAGCCGGCTGGGCCTGTGGGTCCGTGGCCAGCTCATCCTGATGGGTTCGATCGGGGTCGCGACGTCGATCGCCTACACGCTCCTCGGCTTGCCCGGCGCCGTGCTCCTGGGGCTCATCGCCGCCCTGAGCGAGGCCATCCCGATCGTCGGACCGCTCATCGGCGCTATTCCAGCCATCCTCGTGGCCGCGACGGTCTCGCCGCAGCTCGCCCTCATCGTGGCGGTGATCTACCTGGTCCTGCAGGTCGTCGAGGGCAGCATCCTCGTGCCGCTGGTGATGCGCAACACCGTGGGCATCTCGCCGTTGCTCGTGTTCGCCAGTCTGCTCATCGGCGGCGCCGTCGGCGGCACTCTCGGGGCACTCCTGGCGGTACCGGTCGCGGCGTCCGTCGAGATCATCCTGTCGCGGCTCCAGGCGCGCGAGACGCGCGTGGCGCAGGACCCATCCCAGCTCGCGACCCCGGATCGATCGACGTCCGAGGACATGGAGCGATCGCTGCCGGACGCCGCCAACGCCGCCAACGCGGCCTCCTGATGTGGGCCCCGGCCGCGTCGCTCCACGACCGCATGCCGCAGATCGATATGCGGATGCAACGCAACGCGGGGCGACCGTGAGTGGACCGCAGGCAGCCACATGATCCACTGGCGACAAGGGACGGAGCCGTCGTCCGACCGTGTCGGCCGAGCCCTTGCCCGGACGTCTGACGGCTCTCCTGTCGCATGACAAGCCGAGGCCCTCGACGTTGAGCAGCCGCACGATGGATCAGCCCGCAGACCCACATCCGCCGCCGGCGTCTGCCGACGACCTGGTCCTGGGTCGGTTCATCAGTGAAGCCAGTCAGATCCTGGGGGCATCGCTCGACATCGAAGCCACGCTGCGCCAGGTGGCGCAGCTCGCGGTGCCGACGATCGCAGACTGGTGCGCGATCGACATGCTCGAGCCCGACGGCCGGCTCCGATCGGTCGCGATCGCCCACGAGGACCCCGACAAGGTGGCCCTTGTCGACGAACTGCGGCGGGCCTATCCGGAGGAACCGGACAGTGGGAGCGGTGCCTACGCGGTCGTCGCGCAGCGGCACACGATGGTCGTGGAGGTCACATCGGAGATGCTCGCGGGCGCGGCCCGAGACGAGCGCCACGGCCGACTCCTGGCCGAACTCGACCTGCACAGCTGGATGTGCGTCCCGATGCTGGTGGGCGATCGGGTCCTCGGCACGATCGCCTTCGCCGGAGCGGAATCGGGCCGCGCCTTCACGCCGCTGCACGTGGCGTTCGCCGAGCACCTGGCTCTGCGGGCGGGCGTCGCGATCGACAACGCACAGGCCTTTCGAACGGCCGACCGATTCCGGCTGATCCTGGACACGGTCGCCGAGGCGGTCTTCATCATCGACGCGCGCAGCGGCGAGGTTCGCGATGTCAACAAGGGCGCGCTCGACCTCCTGGCGGCCCCGCCGAACGCGATCATCGGTCGCCCGCTCTGGGACCATGTCGCAGGCCTTGACGCCGAGGCCGTGCGCCGATTGATCGAACCGATCATCGCCGACCGCCTCGACGCCCGGACCATCGACCTGCACGTCCGGACCGACCGTGGCAAGGACGTACCGGTCGAGTTCCTCCTGCAGCGGATGGACCTGCCCGGTGAACCCGAGGCGATCGTCGCCATCGCCCGTGACGTCAGCGAGCGGATGGAGGCCCAGGCACGCCTTGAGCGACTGGTTGACTCCGAACATGCACGAGCCGCTGAGCTCAATGCCGTCATCCAGGCCATGCGCGACGGCGTGGTCGTCTGCCGGGTCGATGGCGAGGTGCGGCTGGCAAATCCCGCGGCGACCACGATGCTCGGCCTTGACCGGATCGGCCACTTCGGCGACATCGCGGCCGCCCTGCACGACCCGGGCCATACGCTGCCGGGCCCCGGTCGGCACGGTGGGCCGGTGGTGGTGCCGGTGAGACACGACCGGGATCGATGGCTCGAGCTGACGACGTACCCGGTCCCCGCCGACGTCGCGGATGCCGGTGCACTGGAGACCGTCGTCGTCCTGCGCGACGTCACCGAAGCTCGTCAGCGCGAGGCGATCCGCGAGACGTTCATCGGCGTGCTGTCGCATGAACTGCGCACTCCGGTCACGAGCATCTACGGCGGCGCCAAGCTGCTGGCCCGGGAGGACTCGCAGCTCGATGCGGCGACGCGACAGTCGATCTTCGAGGACATCGTGGCCGAGTCCGAGCGCCTGCAGCGCCTCGTCGAGGATGTCGTGGCCATGAACCGCTTCGGGGAGGCGAGCGACGATCTCGGCCGCGAGCCCGTGCTCCTCCAGCGCATCGTGCCGGGCGTCGTCGACTCCGAGCGCACTCGCTGGCCCGGCGTCGATTTCGACGTGTCCGTCCCGACCGGGGCCCCGACCGTCGTCGCGGATCCGGTCTACGTCGAGCAGACGCTGCGCAACCTGTTGTCGAATGCGGCCAAGTACGGCGGACCGGGCAGTCGCGTCCAGATCGTCGTGGCCCCGACCGACGATGAGGTGCAGGTCCGCATCCTCGACGAAGGCCCGGGCATCGACGATGCCGAAGCGGACCGCTTGTTCGACCTGTTCTACCGCTCCCCCACCACCGCACGCACGGCGACCGGTGCCGGGATCGGGCTGTTCGTCTGCGCGCGGCTCGTCCGCGCCATGGGTGGCCGCATCTGGGGCCAGCCGCGTGCCACGGGTGGCGCGGAATTCGGCTTCGCCCTCCGGATCATGGCGGTCGACTGACGCCGGACTACAGCCAGCGCCGCGACCGCGCGACGACGATGAGGACGCCGCTGAACACCGCCATCCCGGCGAGGACCAGGTAGAAATTCCCCGGATGCTCGAAGAACGGGATCTGGAAGTTCATGCCCATCACGCCTGCGAGGACGACGGCGGGCAGCAGGATCGCGGACAGGATGGTCAACGCCTTCATCACGTCGTTGGCGCGCTGGGCCACGCGCCCCATATGGACGTCATAGGTGCCAAGCAGCGCATCCCTGAGCGTCTCGATGGACGTGAGCGCCGACTCCACGCGATCCACGAGCCCGGGCCATGGCTGGCCGACGGCCCCTTCCGCGCGCATCTCCGGCCGCGCGAGCGCGGCAAGCGCTGTCCTGTGCGGGGCGAGCGTCCGTCGGATCCGGCCGATCTGCCGTCGAACCTTGACGATCTGGGCGAGAAGGTCGACCTCGGGCCCACCGCGGAGCGCCACCTGGTCGAGGTCATCGATCTGCTGCTCGATCGTCTCGACCAGTCGGTAGTAGCCGGAGATGACCTCGTCGACGATGGCCGAGAGCAATTCCGCCGCGTCCAGGACGCCGAGAGCCGTTTCCTCCGACAGGTCCCCCTCGAACCGCTCGATCGCGTCGAGCCGACCTCGATGGACGGTCACGACAAGGCCCGGTGCCGCGACGATGTCGAGCTCACGGCGCTCGAGGGGTGCGTCATCCCGGTCCGAAACCGGCTCGAGCGCCTCGACGGTCAGATGCAATCGCTCCGCCGCCAGGACCAGGCGCGCGCGATCCGTGTCGGCTTCGATGCGTCGACGGTCGCGTTCATCCAGGCGCAACAGGTCGACGACCAGGTCGAGCGTGCCACCCGCGTCGAGGTCGATGTCGACCCAGGCGAGGCGGCGGTCGTCACCGGGCGAGAGCCGCTCCAGCCGCTCCTTCGCCAGATCGATCGATCGATCATGTCCGTCGGCGTCGAAGAGGCGCGCGCGGACGCCGTCGCCGGCCCACGTCGTATCGGCGGACGGCACCATCGACGCCGGTGGGCTGCTCAGTGGGCACCCGCCAGGAGGATGGCAGCCACAAGGGAGATGCCGGCCATCAGGTACTGCAGCACCAGCATCGAGTGATCCGTCGTGCGATCAGGCTCGCGCCTGGTCAGCTCGGTCACAGATCGTTCAGCCAGCATCGATAGGGTTCCTCCGTCGGTGGAGCACTCGTCCCCCGTTCGTCGATGGTCGGGCGCGAGGCATCCCGTCGAGGTCGCGGGCGAGGCCGTTGACATGACGGACGCATGACAAGGCAGCGTTCAGTCGTTCGAGGAGGACCCCAACGGCGTGCGAATCCGGGCCGGTCGCACGGTCCGATCCCGCTTCCCGCGCGGTCGGGCGTTCGCGTGACAAGGGAGAAGCTGCTCCGCGCTCGACACGCTCGTTTACACCGTGGTGTTCATGCCGTTGTTACATGTTGGCGGTCCGTCGTAGTCCTCGCGTGTCCCCGCCGGCCCGAAACTGTGGACCAACCCCGGACTTCGGGACAACGAACCCCAGCAGTCGGGTGAGAAGCCCGAATGGGGATGGAGGTAATCGCATGGGCATCATCGCGTGGATCGTCGTCGGCGCCATCGCCGGCTACCTGGCCGGCTTCATCGTCAAGGGTGACGAGGGGCTCGGCGTCATCGGGCACATCGTGCTCGGCATCGTCGGCGCGCTCGTCGGCGGGTTCATCGCAGGCACGGTCCTGAATGTCGCCGACATCTCCGGGATCAACATCGAGACGATCGTCGTCGCGACCATCGGTGCGGTCCTCACGGTCATCGTGGTGGGCATGGTCACCGGCCGCTCTCGCGCGGGCCGCGGCTCGATCTGACCCCGGTGCCGGGTTCACGCCCGGCCCCCAGCCAACATGCGGAAGACCCACCGAGCCCCGGTGGGTCTTCTTGCGTCCAACGGAGGTGACACCCATGTCCCAGATCCTCGAGTCCATCGACGTCAAGGTTCCCGTGCGCACGGCGTACGACCAGTGGACCCAGTTCGAAGAGTTCCATCGCTTCATGGAAGGCATCGAATCCGTGCGCCAGCTCGACGACACTCACCTGGAGTGGAACGCGTCGATCGCCGGCGTGTCCAAGCAGTGGACCGCCGAGATCACCGAGCAGACCCCGGACCAGCGGATCGCCTGGCGCGCCACCGAAGGCGCGGAGAATGCCGGTGTCGTGACATTCCATCGGCTGGATGACCAGCTGTCGCGCGTCACCCTGCAGCTGGATGTGGAGCCTGATGGGCCGCTCGAGTCCGTCGGTGACGCCCTCGGCTTCGTACAGCGGCGCGCCTCCGGCGACCTGGAGCGTTTCAAGTCGTTCATCGAGGAGCGCGGCAGCGCCACCG
>JBKJHI010000033.1:0-3692 GCA_046599085.1 Candidatus Limnocylindrales bacterium | reverse complement strand
CTACGCCGCCCCACTGACGCAGTCCCAGCGCCGCGATCTCCTGGCCGACCCGGATGTCGCCGCGGTCGTCCCCGATGAACTCATCGAATTGACCGCCCAGACCACGCCGACCGGCGTATCCCGGGTGGGTGCTCGTGATTCCGCGGTCGCCTCGATCAACGGGACCGACCAGCGGGTCGATGCCGACATCGCCATCGTCGATACCGGTATCTCGCTGCATCCGGACCTGAACGTGGTCGGTGGCGTGAACTGCACGACCAGTGACGCGACGAAGTGGCAGGACGGCAACGGCCACGGCACGCACGTTGCCGGCACCGTGGCCGCGCTCGACAACGACTTCGGCGTGGTCGGGGTCGCTCCCGGCGCGCGCCTGTGGGCGGTCCGCATCCTGAACTCGGAGGGCTACGGCCTGCTGAGCTGGTACATCTGCGGCCTCGATTGGATCGCGGCCCAGCGCGACCCGTCCGACGCCACCCGCCCGCTCATCGAAGGCGTGAACATGAGCGTTGCCAAGCGTGGCTCCGACGACGCGAACTGCGGCTACTCGAACAGCGACTACCTGCACCGCGCGATCTGCCGCCTCGTTGCCGGCGGCATCACCGTCGTCGCCGCCGCGGCCAACGAATCGACCAGTGCCGCCGCCTTCGTTCCCGCCGCCTACAACGAGGTGATCACCGTCTCCGCCCTGGCCGATTCTGACGGCCTGCCCGGTGGCCTCGGCGGCAATCGATGCTACTCATGGGGCTCGTACGACAAGGACGACACATTCGCCGACTTCAGCAACTACGGCTCGGACGTGGACATCATCGCGCCCGGCAAGTGCATCTGGTCGACCAAGCCCGACAATACCTACGCGTACTCGTCGGGGACATCGATGGCCGCGCCCGCCGTGACCGGCGCGGTTGCGCTCTACAAGGCAAGCCGCCCGATGGCGACGCCGGCCGACGTCCGCGAGGCGCTGCGCTACCTCGGCAACCAGAACTGGGACACCTCGACCGACCCCGATCCGTACCACGAGCCCCTGCTCGATGTCTCGCGCATCGGCAACCTCGGCACATTCCGTCCTGAGGTGACGGCGACCGCCCCGATCGTCAGCGAGGAGGGTGCGACATTCACCCTGCCCGTCTCGATCGCGCACAGCTCCACGTTCTTCGAGCGCATCCGGATGACCCTCGCCGACGTGCCCACGGGTTGGACCGTCAGCTATTCGAGCGCCTGGATGTACGGCTGGACCGCCACCTCGACCTCGGTCCGGGTGACCGTGCCCCGTTCGACGCACCCCGGTGTGTACAGCTTCCGGCTCCTTGCCACGAACTACGGTCGCGTCCGCGAGACGAGCGTGTCGGTCACGGTCGAGGGCGACGCGCCCACGGCCAAGGCGCCCACCATGGCAGCGACGACCGGCGTCGAACTGTCGAAGAGTTCGACCGGGGTACTGGCACTCACCACGAAGGTCAGCTGGCCTGCCGCCACGGACCCCACCAGCCAGATCGGTGGCTATGAACTCCAGCGCAGCACGAACGGCACGACCTGGATCCCCGTCGCATCCACATCCGCCACGGTGCGCTCGGTCGCGGTGCGCTCCCTGGCACTCGACGTCGACCACCGATTCCGGGTGCGCGCCGTGGATACCGTCGGGAACTGGAGTCCCTGGGTGGAGGCCGCCAGCCTGTACCGCCTGACCGCGGTGAGTGACCGCGACTCGACCATCACGTATCGCGGCCGATGGTCCCGCATGACCAGTTCACCGGCCACGGACCAGTCCATCACCACGTCCAGGACCCGCAGCGATTCTGCTCGATACGCCTTCACCGGCCGCGGCATCGCGGTCGTCGCGCCGATCAGCGCGACCCGCGGCAGGGCCAGCGTCCTCATCGACGGCGTCAACGTCGGCACCATCGACCTTCGCGCGAGCAGCACGCGTCACCGCCGGATCGTGTTCGCGCGCACGTTCGAGACCAGCGGTGCACACACCATCGAACTGCGTGTGCAGGGCACGAGCGGTCGCCCCATGGTCTCGCTCGACGGGTTCATCGTCGTACGCTGACCGCAAGCTCGCGAGCGTATAACGTAAGCCACGTGCTTGCGCGACTGGGGTATCGTGACCGGCCAGCGCGACCCGATCGCGCGCCGCACCGTGAGGACGAAGACCGTGGCACGAGCGATGTGGAAGGGTGCCGTCCAGTTCGGACTGGTGACCATCCCGGTGAAGCTGTATCTGGCGACCGAATCCAAGGGCATCAGCTTCAACATGCTCCACAAGGATGACCTGTCCCGGATCCAGATGAAGATCTTCTGCCCGGTCGAGGACGAGGTCATCTCGCGCTCCGACACGGTCAAAGGCTACGAATACGCCCCGGGCGAGTACGTCGTGATCACCGACGAGGACCTGGAGCGGGTGCCGCTCAAGACGATCCGTTCGATCGAGATCGAGCAGTTCACCAAGGCGGAACGGGATGATGCCGCCGTCCGGTTCGTGAAGTCGGCGTACTACCTCGAGCCCGACAAGATCGGCCGCAAGGCGTTCAATCTCCTCAAGGCGGTCCTCGAGGAGGACGGGCTCACCGCGATCTGCAAGGTCGTGATCAAGGATCGCGAGGCACTCGCCGCGCTGGATCCATTTGGCGACACGATGCTCCTGACCACGCTCCACTGGCCGGATGAGATCCGCTCGACTGCGGAGTTGGACCTGGGCGAGGAATCGTACGAGTTCAAGCCGGCCGAGCTCACGATGGCACGGCAGCTCGTGTCGGCGATGACCGGTGAGTTCGACCCGGCGCAGTACAAGGATGAGTACCGCGAAGCGCTGGAAGGCGTGATCGAGGCCAAGGTCGCCGGCAACGAGACCGTCGAGGTCGAGGCGCCAGAGGAGACCGGCAAGCTCATCGACCTGATGGCCGCGCTGGAGGCGTCAGTGTCGGCCGCCAAGGCAGCACGGACCGCGGGTTCCGAGAAGCCGGTGTCCGTTGCCGAGGCCCGCGAGGCCAAGGAAGCCAAGGCCAAGACCGCGGCAAAGACCGCAGCGAAGGCGGCGGCCACCACCACCGCCGCCAAGTCGACGAAGCCCAAGGCCGCCACGAAGTCGAGCGCGAAGGCAGCCGCCGCTGCGGACGACGACGACGCCGAGACCGCCAAGCCCGCCCGCAAGCGCAAGTCCGCCTGAGTCCGTCTGTGTCGGCCGGAGTCGGCGACGTCCCCGCGGTTGCTCAAGCCGCCGGGACCGCCTGACTCGCCGCTCCAGCCGCCTGACTCGCCGCTCCAGCCAGCGCACCCCTGGACCCTGTCGCCTCTTTGATGTCCTTTTCTGGCGCTGGGCGATCCCTCCTTCGCGGTGATGCACTTCCGCGGCATCATCGAGGTCGTTGGCGCGCCGTCGCGCCGATCGCTGCGCACAGGAGCGCCGCTCGCCAGGTACCCGGTGTCCTTCGCTGCTCACCAGGTGTCAATCACTCCACGCAGGGCGGTGTTCGCGGGCTGCCGGTGAACGAACCACCGCCGCCATCTCACCCGTGCCGCCCGCGCCGCCCGCGCCGCCCGTGCGTGTTGATGCCGCGGAGGTGCATCACGCGGGTAGGTGGAGCCCCAGCCGCAAAAAGGGACATCAAGCGCATCCAGGGGACCAGGCCCGCGCCGCCCGCGCGGGCGGCGCGGGCCTGGTCCCCTGGATGCGCTTGATGTCCCTTTTTGCGGCT
>JBKJHI010000141.1:0-15355 GCA_046599085.1 Candidatus Limnocylindrales bacterium | reverse complement strand
CTCGAGCGCGGTTCACGGTCGAGCAGGAAGTCGAACGCCTCGTAGACCAGCCGCTCGACATCAGCCGTGCCGCGCGCGGCGGCTAGCCGGACGGCATCGGCCGTGGCGACCGTGACGTCATGCTGCCCCGACGAGCGGCCGTCGTCGACATCGACGGCGCAGCGCCATCCGGACGGGCTCGCGCTGCACGCGACCGTGATCGTCGCCTCGTGGCTCATGGGGTCGCTCCTTCCTGGCAGGTGGGGCACCAGTACGTCAGACGCGGCAGGTCGCGCCCCTGCTTCCGGCTTTCGATGCGCGTCCCGCAGCGGCGACATGGCCGGCCGCCGCGACTGTAGACGTACAGCGGGCCAGAAGCGCCCGGGTCACCGCTCGTGGTCACCCGCTCCGGACCGCTGCGTTCGTCCAGGTTGTCCAGCATCAGCCGGCGGGCGGTCGCGACGAGGCGCTCCACCGCCGCATCGTCGAGATCGCGGACGCGTGCGAACGGCGACACCTGCTCGATCCACAGGATCTCGTTCTTGTAGACGTTGCCGATCCCCGCCAGCGCCCGTTGATCGAGCAGCACGATGGCGATCTCGGTGTCCGCCCGGTCGGGGTGCCGGAGCCGCGCGAACGCCTCGTCGGCATCGAACTCGGGCTTGGCAAGGTCCGGACCCAGGCTCGAGAGCGAGGGATGGAGCGCCTCGGCGCGCTGCTCGAAGAGTTCGACGACGGGGGCATCGAAGCAGACGGCGACGGAGCCATCGACCTCGAGGACGAGCCGCGCCCGCGCCGGCGGCCGGCGCCAGCGCTCGCCCGGCCGGTAGCGATGCCACGACCCGTGCATCCGCAGGTGTGTGCGCAGTTCCAGGCCGCCGTCGAAGCGGATGAGCAGGTTCTTGCCCTGGGCCTCGACGGCATCGATGCGCTGGCCGACGACGCGGTGGACCTGCGGGACGGGGCCGGGCCCCTGGGCGCGAGCCGATCGGACCTCACGCCCGACGAGGTGCGGCCGGAGTCCCGCCGCGGTCCGCACGAGCGTGTCGCCCTCGGGCACCTCAGACCTCGGCCGGGAAGGACACGAGGCCGTTGGCCAGGGCGGTCCGGTGTCGATGGACGTCCCAGGCGACGAGCGGCTCCGCCAGGGCGCACGAAGCATGACCATCGTTGGTCCGCCCCATCGAGCGATGCACGTTTTGCGTGCCGAGCGCTGGGGTTTCTGCATGATGCACCTCCGCGGCATCAAGCAGGCTGGCGCCGTGGCGCGCGCTCGGCACGGAGGCGGGGCTGGACGCGAAGCCGGGGCTCGACACGGAGGTGGGGTTGCTCCAGCCGGCGATCAACAGGTGCGTCGGGTGCCGAGAGGGCCGTCCTCCGGCCGCTGGGCTTCGGCGGCGAGCGGTCGGCGACCGTGGGCCTGGTGGGCCCCACCCAACCCCCACGTCAGTGATGCAGCGGAGGTGCATCACGGGGACGGGCCCACCGTGGAGGCGAAAAAGGTGCATCACTCCTGCGGGACTCATCGGCTCCCGCGCAGGGTCAGCCCACGGTAGCCGGCGACGAAGCCAGCATCCAGCAGCGCTGCACGGAACGGGGACCCGCCCACGGGCTCACCGTCCACCTTGCGGATGACGAGCTCGCGTTGGCGGCCGCCGGAGACGAGCACGGCGAGCCCACGGACTGCGACGGCGGCCACGCCGGGGTCGTCCGACGCGGGAAGGGTCTGGATCGTGGCGCCACCCCGTTCCAGGTACAGCGCCGCGATCCCGTCCACGAGCACGACGTAGGCCCCGGCCGCCCGCTGGAGCGGCCGCCGGTCGTCGTCCCCGCGACGCGGCCACGCCAGCGCGGCGCCGTACGGGTTGGCGGGATCCGCGGCGGCAAGGAGGTGAACCACCTGGTTGCGACCGCCCTCGGCACCATCACGCGCGGCGCGCAGGCGGTCGATGGCGCCGGCGAGCGCGAACTGCGCGGCCCCAAGGCCATCGACGAAGTAGCCGCGCCGGATCCGACCGGCATCCTCCAGGGCGCGCAGGACCGGATAGACGCCGGAGAAGCCGCCCTCGACCCCTTCCGAGGCCACCGCCTCGCGCGTCAGGACACCGTGCCGCTCCAGGAGGGCGAGCGCCTGGGCGTGCAGCCGCTCCGTTGGCGTCGGGATCCCAGGGGCGCCCTCGGCGAACGCGTCCTCTGCGCCGTCCACGAGAGACCAGCGACCCGCGGCTTCCGGCGGCCCCAGTGTGGTGAGTCGTCCTGGCCGAGGACGCCGGGCACCAGCCGACCCGCGCCCGCTGCCGCTCGGGCGCTTCCAGCGCAGGGCTCGCAACGGCGCGACCGTGTCGTTGGTCACCTCGCCGGCCCACACGAGGTCCCACAGCGCGTCGAGGACCTCGCGGTCCGAGCGCCCCTGTGCCGCTGCGGCGATGGCTCGGTAGAAACTCGCCCCGCGCTGACCGAGGTGCGCGCGGATCCGGTCGTGCAACTCGCCGACGGGCCGCTCCACGCCGTCGGCCGGACCGATGGGCCGCAGGACATCACGCCCGGGCCGCACCAGGACGACCCGGCCATCATCGCGGCCGAGGCTCCCCCGCCCCACCCAGGCGACCTCGCCCAACGCCCCGAGTTCGTCGAGGAGCCGCGGCTGGTACCCGGCGATACGTGACGGCAGCACGTCCCGCTCCAGCACGGAGGCCGGGATGGCCACACCGGCGAGCTGATCCACGACCTCGGCGAGGCGTTCGAGCGCCGCGGCACCGCGCAGCGGCGGCTGGTCCGCGCCCGGACCGGCGACGGGCACCACGCCCTGCCACGACGGCAGGAACCGGGCGAGCGCCTGCGGGTCCACCGGTTCGACCTCGCGGCGCAATCTGGCCAGGGAGCGCCGTCGCAGGATCCGCAGCACGTCCGGGTCGCACCATTCACGTTCCGCGCCACCGGGCCGGAACTCCCCACGCAGGATCGAACCCGCCGCGAGCAGCCGCTCCAGAGCGTCGCCGACGATGCCCACCGGCAGGCCAAGTCGGCGCGCCGGCTCCGGGCTGAGGAACGGGCCGTGGGTGCGGGCGTACCGCGCGAGCAGGCTCTCGAGGGCGCCCTGCACCGGGCCAAGGAACGCGTCCGGGACACCGACCGGCGGCGTGACCCCGGCCGCATCCCGATAGCGGGCGATGTCCTCCATCGCGATGATCCGGGCGTCGCCGGCGATCCGCACGCGCAGCGCCCTCCGGGTCCGCTCCAGCTCCGCCACCGCGTCCGTCGCGATGACGCCGGCCGCCGGATCCAGTCGGGCCGCGAGCTCATCGGACGACAGGTCACCCAGGCGTCGCAGCAGGTCATGGACGCCGTCCACGGTCCGAACGAGTCGGTCCGTGCTCAGCCACTGGAGGTCCAGCTCGAGGTCCGCCAGCGCGTCCGGGTCGAGCAGCTCACGCAGCTCTTCCTGGCCGAGCAGTTCGCGCAGCAGGTCGCGATCGAGCGTGAGCGCGCCGGCCCGACGCTCGGCCAGCGGGGTGTCGCCGTCGTACATGTACGCGGCGACGTAATCGAACAGGAGGCTGCTGGCGAACGGGCTCGCCCGCGGCGTCTCGACCGCGTGGACCGCGATCTCGCGCCGGGCCACGCCCCCGAGCACGTCCCGCAACGCGTCGAGGTCGAACACGTCGGACAGGCACTCGCGATACGTCTCGACGAGGATCGGAAAGCTGCCGTACCGGCTCGCCACCGCGAGCAGGTCGGCGGCACGCTGCCGTTGCTGCCAGAGGGGCGTCCGTGTGCCCGGCCGGCGGCGCGGCAGGAGCAGCGCGCGGGCCGCGTTCTCGCGGAAGCGCGACGCGAACAGGGCGGAGTTGGCGACCTGGCCGACGACGAGGTCCTCGATCTCGTCGGGTTCCGGGAAGAGCAGCTCCTCCACGCTGACCGCCGATGCGTCGCTCCCC
The DNA here is from genome assembly GCA_046599085.1 of Candidatus Limnocylindrales bacterium. GTDB lineage: Bacteria > Chloroflexota > Limnocylindria > Limnocylindrales > CSP1-4 > SPCO01. The sequence continues at coordinate 11,438 of JBKJHI010000141.1, read as the reverse complement.
TCCCCTTCCGGCAGGCGGATGGCGATGCCGTCATCGCTCCAGATGGTCTGGACCTCCATCCCCAGGCGCTCGCGGAGTCGGGCCTCCAGGGCGAGGCACCATGGGGCGTGGACGCGGCCACCGAATGGGGTCAGGACGGTGACCCGCCAGTCCCCGAGTTCGTCGCGGAAGCGCTCGACGACGACGCGGCGATCGGTCGGCAGCGCGCCCGTTGCCTCGCGTTCGTCCTCCAGGTACGTCAGCAGGTTCTCGGCCGCGCGCTCATCGAGGTCGTGATACTCGCGCAGGCGTTGCGTCGCCGCCGCCCGGCCCTTGGCGCCCCTGGCAAGGTCGCGCTCCAGCTCGCCGACGACGGCCCCCATCGCCCGCCCGAGCTCGATCGGCCGGCCCATCGAGTCGCCCTTCCAGAACGGCAGCTTGCCGGGCACGCCCGGCGCCGGCGAGACCGTCACGCGGTCGTGGGAGATCTCCTCGACCCGCCACGAGCTCGCGCCGAGGACGATGACATCGCCGTGCATCCCGGCTCGAAGCTCGTAAACCATCTCCTCATCGAGTTCACCGACGCGCCGGCCGGGTGTTCCCGCCTCGCCGACCATGAACACCCCGAACAGGCCGCGGTCCGGGATGGTGCCGCCGCTGGTCACGGCCACGACGCGGGCATCGCGCCGGCCCTCGACCGTGTCGGTCACGCGGTCCCAGACGACCCGCGGCTTCAGCTCGGCGAACTCGTCGCTCGGGTAGGCGCCGGCGAGCATGCCAAGCACGCCGTCGAGGACATCGCGGGTGAGCGTCTCGTACGGCGAGGCGCGGGTCACCGTGCGGTACAGGTCGTCGCCGGTCCAGCGGTCCATCACCGTCATCGCCACGAGCTGCTGGGCGAGCACATCGAGCGGATTGCGCGGGATCTTCGTCGCCTCGATGGCCCCCTCGTGCATCCGACGGGTGACCACGGCGCACTCCAGCAGGTCGCCGCGGTACTTCGGGAAGATGACACCCTTGCTGGGCGCCCCGACCTGGTGCCCGGCACGGCCCACGCGCTGCAGCCCGCGCGCGACCGACGTCGGCGATTCGACCTGGATCACGAGGTCGACGGCGCCCATGTCGATGCCGAGCTCGAGGCTGGAGGTGGCGACCAGCGCTGGGAGACGGCCGGATTTCAGCTCCTCCTCGATCTCGAGGCGTTGCTCGCGGGCGATGCTCCCGTGATGGGCACGGACCAGGTCCTCGCCGGCGAGCTCGTTGAGGCGTTGGGCCAGGCGCTCGGCGAGCCGACGGCTGTTGACGAACACGATCGTGCTGGTGTGTGCGCGGATCAGCTCGAGGATCCGCGGGTGGATGGCCGGCCAGATGCTGGTCCGCAGGTCGCCGCTGATGGCCGGACCGCCGGGCTGCTCGTCGGGCGGCAGGATCTTGCCGAGTTCGCGCATGTCGTCGACCGGGATGATCACCTCGAGCTCCAGCGGCTTGCGCGCGCCGGCATCGACGATGGCGACCTCCCGGCCGGGACCGACGCCCGCGAGGAACCGCCCGATGGCATCGAGCGGCCGTTGCGTGGCGCTCAGACCGATGCGCTGCGCGGGCGGCGCATCCGCGTCGCGCAGGTGCTCCAGGCGCTCGAGGCTGAGGGCCAGGTGGGCACCACGTTTGCTGCCGGCGATCGCGTGGACCTCGTCGACGATGACGTGCTCGACGCCGCGCAGGATCTCGCGTGCCTGGCTGGTCAGCAAGAGGTACAGGCTCTCCGGGGTGGTGATCAGGATGTCCGGCGGGCGGCGGGCGAGTTCGCGGCGATCCTCCGCCGGCGTGTCACCGGTCCGGCTTGCGACGGTGATCGTCGGAGGCGCCTCGCCCAGGCGCTGCGCAGCCAGGCCGATGCCGGTCAGCGGGGCTCGCAGATTGCGCTCGATGTCGTACGTCAGGGCCTTGAGCGGGGAGATGTACAGGACGCGAACGTGACCCAGAGTTCCCTTTGCCCGGGGCGGGCTCGGATCGCGAGCCAGTCGGTCCAGGCACCACAGGAACGCGGCCAGGGTCTTGCCGCTCCCCGTCGGGGCGTGGATGAGCGTGTGACGCCCTTCGCTGATGGCCGCCCAGCCCTCCGACTGCGCCTGCGTCGGAGCGTCGAAGCTCGCCGCGAACCAGTCGCGCACCGGCGCGGAGAAACGGGCGAGCGGGTCGGCATCGACGATCGTGGCCACGGGACCACGGAGTATAGAGGCGCTGGGCCATTTAGCTCATGCGTTCTGAAGCCGGCCCGCCTTGCCTGGCGCGCCCGCCTTGCCCGTCAGGCCGAATGGCCCCCGCTTACCGGCCATGGGGCACATCGGCCATGGGGCGCCACGGGGGGACACTCTGCCGAAGGGCCGACCGGTCCGCGTGGAGACCGGCGCACAGGAGAGGGATATGGCACAACGCAGGAACCTGCTCATGATCGTGGGAGGCGTGGCGACGGTGCTGCTCCTCCTCTCGGTGAACCCGTGGTTCGAACTCGAAGCGGGCACCCTGAAGGACGTGGTCACCGTCGGCTTCTGGATCAGCTTCGTCGTGTTGCTCGTGCTGCTCTTCGCGGAGCGCAAGCAGCCAGGGGGCGAAACGGTCGAGATCGAGGGACCGGCATTCACCCGCTTCCTGTTCAGCAACTCGCGCGCCGGCCTGTTCTGGCTGCCCGTACGGCTGTTCCTCGGCTTCTCGTGGCTGGAGGCAGGCTGGCACAAGGTCACCGGCGAGGGCTGGACGGACGGCGGCGCCGCGCTCGCCGGCTACTGGGCCAACGCCGTCGCGATCCCGGAGGGCGGTCGCCCGGCGATCACCTACGAGTGGTACCGCGCGTTCCTGCAGCTGCTCATCGACAACAACGCGCACACCTGGTTCGCGCCGCTCATCGCCTTCGGCGAAGTGGCCGTCGGCCTCGGGCTCATCCTTGGCATCCTGACCGGCTTCGCCGCCTTCTTCGGGGCGCTCATGAACATGAGCTTCCTGCTGGCCGGTTCGGCGTCAACCAATCCGGTGCTGTTCAGCCTGGCCATCGGGCTCATCCTGGCCTGGAAGGTCGCCGGCTACTACGGGGTCGACCGCTGGCTCCTGCCGATGCTTGGCACCCCGTGGCGTCGCGACACCGCCGCCAGTGGCGACTCGAGGGCTGCGCCGGGCGCTGTCGGATAGCTCGACACCGATCTGACAGCCTCGACCCCCCGGTCCCCAGCCGGGGGGTCGATGATTCCCCGGGCTAGCCGCGGCGGCTGGCGGCGGCTCGTGGCGGCTCGTGGCTGACCGCGGAGGCTCGCGGCGGCTCGCGCGATCCTGGTCTCAGTCGCCGCCGAGCAGGTTCGCGGCGTCTGCCGATGCGGCGCGCTCGCCGTCCGTAACGAGGTGGCGGCGATCCTGCGCGGAGTGGTGGGCGTAGCCCTCGAGGCGCGCGTGGAGGTCGTCGAGTCGAGCCAATTGGGCGTCTACGATGGGCGCGAAATCGGGCGCATCGCCCGCCTCGGCGAACAACAGCCCGAGGTCGTCCAGGCAGAACGGGATCCCGCCGATCATCGCGCTCCAGACCGGATCGGCCGCGCGATCTGCGAGGCGCCCGAGGGCGGTCTCCACGGCGGTCGCACCCTGGCTGCACACGCCACACGGCGGCCGTCGGCGGGCGGCGTCCAGGCGCGTCCGTCTCGCCCGACCGCGACGACTGACCGCGTCACGCAGGGCCGCGAGCCGACGGTCGAGCATCGCGCCGTACAGGATCGAGGACCCGAGGACCCCTGACGCGCGTCGATCCGCTTCGATCAGATCGGCCGCGTGCCGGCGGCAGAACGCGTGGTCGCGCTCCAGCCCGGCGCGGAAACCGAGGTCCAGGACGCGCTCGGCGATGATCGCATCGAGGGTCGCGCCCTCGGAGCGCGTCCGGACGGCGCAGATGGCGCAGCCGCCTCGATCGATGGCATCGAGCAAGCGGACGTCGACGAGGTCCTCGGCATGCGGGCGCTCCCCGGGCGACGCAGTCACGTGGCGGCGCCCGCGCGGATCCCCGCCACGAGTCGGTTCGCGATGGCACGCCGGTCCGCAACATCCAGTGGCTCGACCACATCCCGCTCGGCCACCGTCCACTGCATCGCCAGGCGGTCCACGCCGGCGTCGGCCAGCGCACCGAGGAGGGCCGTGGCCAGGCCGCGACGGCGCGAGGCGGGTGCCACGCCGATCGCCAGCAGATCGCCGTCCAGCGCGATGGCCAGCCCGACCACGGTCGAGTCGCTGACCGCGGCACTGACGACCGCACCCCCATCGATCGCGCGGCCCACGATGGCATGGGCGAGCGACGTATCGAATGGCGCGATCACCCGCTGCGCGAGCGCGAGGCGGTCCCAGGCGGTGCGGTCCACGGCCACAAGGACGGTCGGGGTCGTGTTCGTGTTCGCGGCGGTCGAGGAGGCAGGCGCGGGCTCCGCGGGCATCTCACGCCCGGCCGCCGGATCCCACCAGCCGCGATCCGTTGCCTCTCGGACCAACCGCGGCACGAGCACCGACCGCACCTCGGCAGCCACGGCACGAGCGCGGACCTGGGTCCCGGGATCCAGCAGCTCGCCTGCATCCGGCGCGTCCTCGAACGTCTCCGGGAGCGGCGCCTGCCCGTACCGAGCCGCCTCGCTCGCCCAGCGGTCGCGCCAGGCCGCTGGGATCGCGGCGGGCACCTCCAGGTGCGCTCCAGCCAGCCAGGTCAACGCCCACGTTCGAGGCACCACCCGGTAGGCGTCGTACCCGCCGCCGCCGGTCGCCAGCCAGCGGCCGCCCGCGAATCGGTGGGCGAGGCCATCCACGAGCCGAGCCGCGGCGCCGTGCGCAGTGGTCGTGATGGCCAGGTTGGCGAGCGGATCCCTGGCGTGCGAATCGGCGCCGTGCTGGCTGACGATGACGTCCGGTCCGAACGTGGCGGCCAACTCGGGGAGCATCGTCGTCAACGCATCGAGCCAGGCGCCCTCGCCGGTGCCGGCGGGGAGCGGGATGTTGACGCTCGTCCCAGCGGCCGTCCCCTCCCCCACGTCCTCCGTGAACCCCGTGCCCGGGAACAGCGTCCGACCGCTCTCGTGGATGCTGCAGGTCATGACGCCCGTGTCCGACGCGTGGATCGCCTCGACACCGTCGCCGTGGTGGACATCGAGGTCGATGTACAGGACCCGTAATCCGTCGGCGCGGGCACGGGCGATGGCCAGCGCCGGGTCGTCGTAGATACAGAAACCGGAGGCCCGGCCGGCCATGGCGTGATGCAGCCCGCCGCCGGGATGATGGGCGTGCTCGACATCGCCGCGGAGGATCGCCTCCATCGCCACGATCGAGCCGCCCGCGACGGCCGCGGCGGCCTCGTGCATGCCCGCGAACGGCGGCGTGTCGCCGCCTTCCGCGATGCCCAGCTCCGGCATGCCGAACGGCCGCTCCGAGAAGGCCCGCACGACCTCGATGTAGCGCTCGTCGTGGCACCAGCGCAATTGGGCGTCGCTGGCCGGCTCGGGCTCGATGCCGGGGGCGGCGCCCACCGCGCGCAGCAGATCGATGCCCGGTCCGAAGCGGCGCGGCGTGAGCGGATGGCCAGGCCCGAAGTCGTAATCGGTCGAGCGAGGCCCGTAGACGAGAAGCATGGCGGGCATCCTACTGGCGCGAGCCTGAGCGAGTACCATCCGCGCATGCCGGACCTGCTCCTCGTGCTCATCGTGATCCTCGTCCTCGTGCTGATCATGCGCGGGCCAAAGACCCTGCCGCAGATCGGCGAGGCGATCGGGCGCGGCGTGCGCGAGGCCAAGTCCGAGGCGGGCAAGGCGCAGAAAGAGATCCAGGCCAGGACCGACGGCACCCCGCCGGACGACGCGGAGCGCTGATCCTGAGCCGCCGGTTCGAGGGGGCGATCACCGGTCCTGAGGCGAGCGGCGAAGTCCGGGACGCCACGGAGGTCCCCGCACCGGAGCGGCCGCGACGTCCGGCCCTGGTCGAGCTCTCCGCCGCGATCTTCATCATCAGCGGCGTGTCCTCGGTCGTCACGACCCTGCTGTCGGAATTCGGGGGCGTCGCGACCGGACCGGTGGGCCTGCTCATCCTGGCGCTCAACGGCCTGATGGTCGCGACGGGCGTCCTGATGCGACGCGGGCGCGCCTGGCCTGTGGCCCTGAACGTCGCCGCGATCGCCCTGTTCCTCGAGGTCACGCTCCTCCCCTCGGCCTTCGCCGTGCTGTTCGCGGCGATGGACGCGATCGTCCTGTTCACGCTGCTGCGCTATCGATCGTGGTTCCAGTGGACGCCTGAGGTGGCTGCATGACGCCGGGCGACCTCGAGGCGCTCATGCATCGGCCCGAGCCTGGGCCGCACAACGCCACCACGACCATCGACGGCGTGGCCGTGGAGACCCTGGCCGACCTGCCGCCGCTGCGTGATCGATTGCTGTTCGTCGGGCTCGCCCCGTCGGCAGCCAGTGTCGCCACCGGCCACTACCAGCAAGGCGACCTCGGCCGGACGTTCTGGCGGCGCCTGATGCTGGCCGGGATCCTGCCTCCCGGAACTGCGGTGGAGACGGCCGATGACGCGCTGACCGCGGCCGGTCACGGCATCACGGACCTGCTCAAGGCACCGACCGCGTCCGGCGAGTCGGCGGAAGCGGCCTCGGATGCGACGCTGACCTCAGGGGTCGGACCGTTGTGGCAGAAGGTCGCACTGTGGCGGCCCGCGGCCATCGTGTTCATCGATCAGCGCGCCGCCTCCGTCGCGGCTGGCCGGCCGCTCCGCGAGGCCTGGGGACATCTCGATGGGGTCGCCCTGGGCGGACGTCCCTGCGTCCTCATGCCCGGGCCGTTCGCATCGGTCGAGTCGGTCGACGAGGGCCTGAATTTCCTGCGCAACCTCGACGCATCGTTGCCGGGGCGCGGCTGACGGTCGGCGAGTGACGGGCGACTTACGTCGCGACGGGCTCCGGTTCCGCGGACGCCGCGTCGTCGATCCCGTCGAGGTCGTACCAGCGGATGTCCTCCGACGCGGGCAGGCCGATGACGAACGCTGCCAGCAACAGCACGGCGGCGATCGACGGCAAGCCCCCGATCACGAAGAACGCGACGGTCAACATCCCGCCTGTCATGGCCGCCCCGGCGCCAAGGGCGAGGACGATATTCAGGACGATGGCCAGGAATATGAGCCACGGCGCGATCGCGGCCATCGCCCACCCCTTGACGGAGCCTCCCCATCGGCCCAACCCCGAGCGGCGATGACCCCGAGCGACCCGATGGCCAGCAGACCAAGTGCGGTCGAGGCGGTCGCACCGAGGGCCAGGGTGATGAACGGTGCGGGGTCAGCCGTCCAACCGGCGTACACGTAGCCGGCACCGCCGACCGCGGCGACCGCCACGACACCGAACAGCACGCGGCCGACCCCGCTGCGCACCTGGCCGCGCGCCTGGTGCAACCCGCGGGCCAACGACAGTAGACCCAGACTGCCGACGATGGACACGGCCAGTTCGTAGAACGTCGCGACGACGGACGGACCGAACCGCATGTCAGACGACGGGAACAGCCGCAGCAACTCGCCCCGCACTGGAAGGGTCTCGCCGAGGACCTGGAAGGCGAGCAGGATCGCGCCCAGGAGCAGCCAGGGCTGATGCCGGCGCGCCCTCGGGTGGCGGACGATGAGCGCAGCGCCGATGAGCGGCAGGGCGACCTGCGGCAGCCACGGCACGATCGAGTCCCATACCCATCTGATGGGGTCCGTCGTTAGGTCGAGGGACCAGTACTGCGCGGCACGTACGCCCGCGAACAGCGCGACCGCGATGAAGGGCAATGTACCCAGCGGCACGAACCGCGGACCGGCGGGTCGCCAGGCCTCCGACGCGGTCATCGCGGGTCATCCACGGTGGGGTGGCTGCCGAACCAGGGGGCATCAGGCGCCACGGAACGAAGTCGGGCCACGGACCGGGATCGCGCGGCCTCATCAACGGGCGCATGCACGGACCGGGCGCCGCGTACGCCATCGACGTCGCCACTCAGGACCGCCACCCCGCCCGAGCCCTCTCCGACGACGAACGACACATGATCGGGCCTCGTTCCCGGCGTCTCGACCACCCGCATGGCCACGTCCCCCACCTCGATCACGCTCCCCTCCCCGACCTCGGTCGGATCGAAGGGTAGATCGCGGCCGACGCCAGGTCCACCGAACACCGGCACATCGAACTGACCGGCCAGACCTTCGGCACCGGCGATGTGATCCGGGTCGGCACTGGTCAAGGCGATGCCCGCGATCGAACCGCTGCGCTCCCGGGCGATGGCCACGGCACGCTCCAGCGCAGGACCGGTCGGATCGCCCGGATCGACGAGGACGAACCGGTGCCGCCCGACCAGGTAGGCGTTCACGAATTGACCGGCGACGCCACCACCGGCCGGCATCCGGATGCGCACGACATCGGCTGCCACGTCATCGATCTTGATCTCGCCGAGCTCGACCGGCGCGAGACGTGCGTGGATCTCCTCGACCGAGCCGACGTGTTCGAGCTGCTGGAGCGTGGCCGACGTCGGCGCCCACATGCCGAAGCCACCGGCCGCCATCGCATCGAGCGCGCCCCGCGGCGTGTACCAGCCGTGCTCGAGGACCTCATCCCCGATGAGGGTGACCTCGACCCCGGCCGGGGCTGGCGCGACGAAGAATCTGGCATCGAACCGGCGCGGGAGCGGTGGCGGCGTGACCCACCGCGACAACGGAATGACGAGATCCGTCCGCAGCCGCAGGTCGAAGTCGTCGGCGACGTCGAGGAAGGAGCGCTCGCCCGCGAGCATGGACGTGCGGGCCTGGGCGAGATCCTTGCCCCTGCCCGTGCCGATGTCCGCGAGCAGGATCCCGACCTCCTCGAACGCCTCCCGGATGGCGGCGATGACATGGGGATCGACGTCGTTGGCGCGGTCCACGGGACCGCCCGGGGACGCGGCCACGGCTCGGGCGAGCAGCCGGGGATCGCTGTCCGCGGCATCCACCCGGCCTCCCGGGAAGACGTGCATGTCCGGGGCAAAGGCCATCGATGCCGGGCGCCGCGTCAGCAGGACCTCGAGGCCGATCTCGGTCGGCGCGGGCCGCGTCAGCACGACCGTTGCGGCCGGGATCGGCTCGCTCATCGGGCCAGCTGAGCCCGCAGTGCCTCGGGATCCGTGACCGGCAGGTCGCACACGAACCCGCGGCAGACGTACGCCGTGGGTCGCCCCCCGATCGCGATCCGGTCGTGCAGCAACGGGATCGGCGAGGCGGCCGCGGCGGCATCGTCGGAGGCCAGGGCCACGACCCGGTCGGGATTCCATCCCTCCGCGACCACCGCGAGCACGGCCCGGGTGCCGGCGTCCGACGGGTCGCCCACGATGGCCACCTCGACGACGTCCGACGTCGCGATCGACGCGGCGATGAGCCACTGGGCGAACCCCGTCGGATATCGCTCCAGGAAGGGCCGGACCGTGCCGATCGCCCGTTCGGCGGCGTCGCGGTACCGCCCCTCTCCGGTCAGCGCCGCCAGGCGCAGCAGGACCGTCGCCGCCATGGCACTCCCTGACGGGACGGCGTTGTCCTGCACGTCCTTGGGTCGCGTGATCAGCCGTTCGTGATCGTCAGCCGTATCGAAGAACCCGCCGGCCGGGTCGGCGAACCGCGCCAGGACCCGGTCCATGAGCTGCTGCGCCAGCACGAACCAGCGGTCATCGAAGGTTGCCGCGTACAGCGCGAGCAGACCCTCGGCGAGATGACTGTGGTCCTCCAGGACGCCCTGTCCGACGGCACGGCCATCCTTCCACGACCGGCGCAGGGACCCGTCCGTTGCGAGCAGGCCGCCGATGATCGCATCGGCCGCCGCGATGGCCGCGGCCGTGTACCGCTCCTCCCCCAGCAGCCGACCGGCATCCGCGAAGGCCGCGATCGCCAGGCCATTCCAGGCAGCCAGGGCCTTGTCGTCGCGCGCGGGCTGCGGCCGGCTGGCTCGATGCGCCAGGAGTCGCGCGCGGGCATCGTCCAGGCGTGTCTCGGCCTCGGATCCCGACGCACCGCGCTCCCCGATCCGGGACAGGATCGTGACGCCCTCCCAGTTGCCGTCGTCGGTCACGCCGTACGCAGCCGTGAAGGCCGGGGCATCGTCGCCAAGCACGGACCGGACCTCCGCCGCCCGCCAGGTGAAGGTCAGACCCTCCTCGCCGTCCGTGTCGGCGTCCTGGCTCGCGGCGAAGGCACCGTCGTCGGTCCGCAGCTCGCGCAGCATGTACTCGAGGACGCCGACCGCCACCTCGCGATAGCGGGGCTCATCGAACGCCACGCCAGCGTGCAGGTACGCACGGGCCATCTGCGCGTTGTCGTAGAGCATCTGCTCGAAGTGCGGCACGAGCCAGTGCGGATCCGTGGCGTATCGATGGAATCCGCCGCCGAGCTGGTCGCGGATCCCACCGTCGCCCATGCGATCGAGCGTGAACCGGACCATCGCCGCCAGGCGCGGATCGCCGTCGGCCGTCTCGCCCGCGACCCCGCTCGCGGCGCCGATCCGACGGAGCAGGTACTCGATCGTCATCGGCTGCGGGAACTTCGGCGCGCCGCCCCAGGAGCCTTCGCGCTGATCGAATCGCTCCGCGAGCGCGGCATCGACCGTGCGGAACGCCATCCCATCCAGTCCCGCGCCGCCCACGCCGTCCACACCGTCGCCGGCCGCGCCCGGCGCGACCTCAGCCCGCGACTGCTCCACGAGCGCACTCACCATGCGCTGACCAGCGGCGAGCACCTCGGACCGCTGGGTGGTCCAGGCCTGCCAGACGCCCTCGAGCACCTGGTGGAAACTCGGCATCCCGTGGCGCGGCTCGTTCGGGAAGTAGGTGCCGCCATAGAAGGGCGCGCCGTCCGGCGTCAGGAACACGGACATCGGCCAGCCGCCACTGCCGGTCATCGCCTGCACCGCCGCCATGTAGATGCTGTCGAGGTCCGGGCGCTCCTCGCGATCGACCTTGATGCTCACGAATCGGCCGTTGAGGATCGCCGCCGTGTCGTCGTGCTCGAACGACTCGCGCTCCATGACGTGGCACCAGTGGCAGGCCGCGTAGCCGATAGACAGGAAGATCGGGCGATCGAGCAGTTTCGCGCGGGCCAGCGCGTCCGGACCCCACGGAAACCAATCGACCGGATTGTTCGCGTGCTGGAGCAGATATGGGCTGGTTTCCCGGGCAAGTCGGTTCGGCATGGGGGCATGGTATGACCGGTCGGCATCCGCAGTCGTCCGCGCTTGATGTCCTTTCTGCGCGCCCAGTGGCGGGGTAGCTCGGTGATGCAACTCCGCGGCATCAACGCTGCACGGCGTTGCGCGGGTTGGCTTGCGCCGACGAGAAGTGGCCGATCGCGGACGGCGCTGTCCCGCAGGACTGTAGGCCCGTGGCCGCTCCGCGGGCAGCCGGTCGGCCCGCAGCCGCTCCGCGGGC
>JBKJHI010000127.1:0-2640 GCA_046599085.1 Candidatus Limnocylindrales bacterium | reverse complement strand
TCCAGCTTGAGGCGGATGAGCGCGGCCGCCTCGTCCGTGCCGAGGACATCCAGGGACAGCTCGTGGAAGTCGGGGATCCGCTCCACGCCGAGCCCGCCGCCGACCTGCGAGGCCGGTCGATAGGCAAGGACGATGAGCACCGGCAATGAGGCGGTCGCCCGACCGAGTACGTCCAGCAGATCGCGCGACAGGGGATCGATCCAGTGGCAGTCCTCGAGGACCAGGACCAGCGGTTCATCGACCGTCCTCGCTCGCAGGCAGACCGCCAGGAGATCTTCAAGCGACGCTTTGCGGACCTTGGCGTCCAGGGATGACGTCAGGTCGTTGTCGGGGATGTCGAGGCCGAGGATCGTCGACAGGAGCGGGGCGCGGGGCACGAGGCCCGGGTCGATAGCCGCCAGCCGTGCCTCCAGCTGGGCGCGCTGCTGCGTGACGGTGTGGTCGTCCTCAAGCTGGAACAGTCGCCGCCAGATCTCCCGCCACACGAAGTAGCTCGTGTCCGTGCCGAAGGACTGGCACTCGCCGAAGGCCACGAGCAAGCCGCGCCGGCGCGCCGCCCGGACGAATTCGGCCACCAATCGGGATTTGCCCATGCCGGCCTCGGCCGCGATCCCGATGATGCGTCCGTCGCCCTCCAGCGTCAGGCCCAGGGCCTCGTCGAGGCTTGCGAGCTCGGTCACCCGACCGACGAGCTGGAGCTCGAACCGGAGCTTGCGCCGCGAGGCTCGTTCGAGCGATCCGGTCAAGGCATGGGCCACGATCTTCGCGGTCTTGCCCTTGACGGTGAGCTCCGGCAGGCGCTCCCACAGGTAGGCGTCGCCGGCCTCCTGCCGAACCTGGTCCTCCACGTAGATCTGGCCGGCTGGCGCCTTCGACATGAGCCGGGCCGAGAGGTTGACCGCGTCGCCGAGGCAGACGAACGTCCGCCGCATCGCGTGGCCGTACGTGCCGCTGCGCAGGCGCCCGTGGGTCACCCCGATCTGGATGTCCCTGGCGGCCGTCGTCTGCTCGAGGTCACGGAGCTCCAGCGCGGCGGCCGCCGCGCGCGCAGCGTCGTCCTCGTGGGCGACCGGCGATCCGAACACGCCATACAGGTACGCGCCCTTGTCGCCGAGCGTGAGCTGCAGGACGTTGCCCCCGTAGCCGGCCATGATCCGCTGGGACCGTCGCACGAACTCGTCGAGCTTCTCGATGGCCGCCTCGTCATCGTCGTAGTCGATGCCGCCGAAGCGCAGGAAGACCGGGAACGCCGGCCGGAGCTCGGCCAGGAACTCGCCGCGGCCGGCGCGGAGACGCTCGTAGACCTCGGGCAGGAGCCACGGTCGGACGAGTTCCTCGTCGAGGGCCGGCGGCTCGACGACGTCCTGCGTGGGTACCTCGACGAGCAGGCGGCCGAGGACGCCGAAGACACGTCCCGACTCGTGGTCCACGCGCGACTCGATGAGCTCGACCCGATCGCCCAGCGACGCGACGGCCGACGGCTCCAGCACGACCTCGCCCTTCTCGGCGTGGTGCTCGGCTTCCGCCAGGTCGTCGATCAGCGATCCGGCCAGGACATCGATCAGCTGGATCTCCGGGTCGCCCACGACGAAGCGGCGTGCCGGGCCGGTCGCCACCGCGACCTTGAGAGCTAGCTGGACGGTCGCGCCGGCCGGGGTCACGATCGTGCCCTCGCGGGCCATGGCCTGCTGCATCGCCAGCGCGGCCGACGTCGCTCGGACCCCGTCGTCGTCGTCGATCCAGCAGGTGATCGCGTCGCCTGAGAAGTAGATGACCTCGCCGCCGCGTCGGTCGAGCTCCTCGATGACGGCGTGGAAGACGCGCCCGATGTGGAACGTCAGTTCCTCGGCACCACGCTGTGGACCGAGCTCGTTGGCCAATGCCTCGGTCAGTGGCGTGAACCCGGAGATGTCGGCGAACAGGGCGGACCCGTGGACCCGGTCCGGCATGGTGGCGTGGGTGGCCAGCGCCCAGCGACGGTCGCGGGCGATGTATGCCTCCGGCTCGTCCCGGGCGAGGTCCTGCACCGTGCCTGCCATGACCCCCATCGTACGGCCACGGCGCAGGTACGATGCGTGGATGTCCGGTCGAGTCTTCCGCCGCAGCGTCCTGTCCGATCCGCCAGTCGCGGTGACGGCCTCCGGCTCGACCATCGTGGACCGCGAGGGTCGTCGCTACCTCGACGCCGCCGGCGGGGCGATCGTCGTCAACGTCGGGCATGGTCGGCGTGAGATCGCCGAGGTCATGGCCGCGCAGGCCGGGCGTCTCGCGTACGCGCACGGGAGCGCCTTCACGACCGAGCCGATCGAAGCCTACGCGGCGGCCGTCGGCGATCTCCTGCCGGTCGATGACCCCGCGATCTATCCGGTCTCCGGCGGGTCCGAGGCGATCGAGACCGCCTTGAAGCTCGCGCGGGCATTCCACCTGGCGCGCGGCGAGGCGGATCGCGAGGTCGTCTTGGCCAGACACGGCAGTTATCACGGCAACACGCTCGGTGCACTGGACCTGTCCGGCCGACCGCCATTGCGAGGGCCGTATGAGCCCTGGCTCGGCCGGTTCATGCATGTGGCGGCGGCGTACCCGTATCGAGCGGGGGATCCCGGGGGCCGGGCGCTCGGCGATGGGGCAGCCCTCGCCCAG
>JBKJHI010000177.1:0-6593 GCA_046599085.1 Candidatus Limnocylindrales bacterium | reverse complement strand
GCATGCCGAGGAGTTCGAGAAGCTTCTTCGATTCCTCGTCGGTCTTCGCCGTCGTCACGATGCTGATCTCCAGCCCGCGGAGACGGTCCACCTTGTCATAGTCGATCTCGGGGAACGCGAGCTGTTCGCGCAGCCCGAGGCTGTAGTTGCCGCGGCCATCGAACGACTTGCTCGGCACACCGCGGAAATCGCGGATGCGCGGCAGAGCGAGCGTCGTCAGCCGCTCCATGAAGTCCCACATCCGCTCGCCGCGGAGGGTCACCTTCGCACCGATCGAGTTACCCGTCCGCAAGCGGAACTGGGCGATCGACTTCTTGGCCTTGGTGACGATGGGCTTCTGGCCGGTGATGAGGGTCAGGTCGCCGAGTGCCGCATCGAGCGCCTTGGCGTTCGAGAGGGCCTCGCCGAGACCGATGTTCACGACGATCTTGCTGACCTTGGGGATCTGGTTGGGATTCACGTAGCTGAACTGCTGCTGGAGCGCGGGCACGACCTCGGCCGAGTAGCGCTGATGGAGTCGACCGGTCACGACTTGACCTCCAGCTGCTCGCCGCAGTGGCGGCAGACACGGACACGGCGACCGTTGTCGAGGGTGGCGTGCGCGACGCGGGTCGGCTTGTCACAGCTCCCGCACACGAGCATCACCTTGCCCATCGGCATCGGCTGGGCGACCTCGAGGATCCCTCCCGGCTCGATGCGCGGAGCGCCGCCGACCCCGGACGTGGAGCCCTGGCGTGGCTTGGTGTGTCGCTTGGCGATGTTCACGCCATCGACGACCACGAATACGCCGCCGACCGAAGAGCCGCGTCGAAACGCGCTGCGGCCGCCACGGGGGGCGGCGTTTCGCCGGACGACGCGCTCGACGACACCACGCTTGCCGGCATCACGGCCGGCGAGCACGACGACGGTGTCGCCCTTGCGAACCTCGGGCACCTTGGGCGAGCGGGTCACGGAAGTCCGAACGGCCATCACAGCACCTCCGGAGCGAGCGACACGATCTTCATGTAGTTGCGGTCGCGGAGTTCGCGAGCCACCGGGCCGAAGATGCGCGTCCCGCGCGGGTTGCCCTGGTTGTTGATCAGGACGGCGGCGTTCTCATCGAAGCGGATGTAGCTGCCATCCGCGCGGCCGTATTCCTTGGCGGTCCGGACGATGACCGCCCGGACGACGTCGCCCTTCTTGACGGCAGCATTCGGGATCGCCTGCTTGACGCTGGCGATGATCACGTCGCCGACACCCGCGGTGGTCTTGAGCGAGCGGCCCATGACGCGGATGCACTGGATGCTGCGGGCACCCGTGTTGTCGGCCACCTTGAGGCGTGTCTCAGTCTGGATCACGAGGCGCTCTCCTCCGAGGCCACGTCAGCCTGGGCCGCATCGGCCGTGGCCTCGACGACCTTGGCTTCGACCACCTTGGCTTCGCTGGCCTTGGGCTCAGCGTCCGCGTCGTCACGGTTGCGACCGGGGTGCGCGGCGGCATGGATCGCCTCGCTCACCTCGGGCTCCTCTTCGACCACGGACTCACCGGGCAGACCGTGGTCGCCGGCGCGCGCGACGACGCTGACGAGCCGCCAGCGCTTCGTCGCCGACAGCGGTCGGGACTCCTCGATCAGGACGGTATCCCCGATGTTGGCGTCGTTGGCCTCATCGTGTGCCTTGAACTTCGTGCTCAAGCGGATGACCCGCTTGTACAGCCGGTGGCGCGCCAGCCGCTCGACGGACACGACGATCGTCTTGTCCATCTTGTCGCTGACCACGCGGCCGACCTTGGTCTTCCGCTTGCCTTGCACCTGGGTGTTCGCTCCTGTCATCGCGTGATCTCCCTCAGACCGTCTGGACGAGCTTGCGCTCGCGCTGGACGGTCAGGATCCGTGCGATCGTTCGCCGCGTCAGCGGGATCGTGCTGTAGTCCTTCAATTGCCGCGTGGACAGCGCGAAGCGCGCTCCCCACAGGTCCTGCTTGGCGTCGCGCAGGGCCGTCTCGAGTTCCGCGTCGGACAGCGCGCGGACCTTGTCGATATCCACCGTCACGCCTCCTTCGCGCCTTCACGGACGACCACGCGGGTCGACACGGGCAGCTTGTGGCTGGCGAGGCGCATGGCCTCGACCGCCGAGGCGTGGTCGACGCCGGCCATCTCGAACAGGATGCGGCCGGGCTTGACCACCGCGACCCAATGGTCGGGTGCGCCCTTGCCGGAACCCATCCGGGTCTCGGCCGGCTTCTTGGTCGCCGGCTTGTCCGGGAAGATCCGGATCCAGATCTTGCCGCCGCGCTTGACCGAACGGGTCATCGCGCGTCGGGCAGCCTCGATCTGTCGGCTGGTGATCCAGGCCGGTTCCTGGGTGGCCAGGCCGTACTCGCCGAAGGCGACCGTGTGGCCGCCCTTGGCCACGCCGGACATCCGCCCGCGCATGACCTTGCGATGCTTGACGCGTCGGGGCATCAACATGGTCAGCCCCCCTGCCCGATGCCGACGGACATCGGCTCGCGCTGGACGGTCGGCTCCGGGGCGATCTCGCCGCGATAGATCCAGACCTTGACGCCGATGCGCCCATAGGTCGTGGCCGCGTGGATCTGGCCGTAGCTGATGTCGGCGCGCAGCGTCCCGAGCGGGATGCGACCTTCACGGTCCCACTCGCGGCGACCCATCTCAGAGCCACCGAGGCGACCGGCGACGGCGATCTTGACGCCCTTGGCGCCGGCCTTCATCGAGCGCTGGATGGCCTGCTTCATCGCCTTCTTGAAGGCGATGCGGCGGGTCAGCTGCCCGGCGATGTTCATGGCAACGAGATGCGCATCGAGCTCGGGCTGGCGGATCTCCTTGATCTCCAGCTTGACCTTGCGGTTCGACAGCCCGCCGATCTGCTGGCGCAGGATCTCGACGTTGGCGCCGCCCTTGCCGATCACGATGCCCGGCTTGGCCGTGTGGATGGTGACCGTGACGTGGTTGATGCCACGCTCGATCTCCACGCCGCTGACGCTGGCGTTCGAGAGCCGACGTTCGATGAGCTTGCGGATCCCGATATCTTCCTTGAGGGAAGCGGTGTATTCCTTATCCGCGTACCACTTCGCGGTCCAGGTGCGCGAGACACCCAGTCGGAAGCCATACGGATGGACCTTGTGTCCCATGTCAGGCCTCCTGGTCCGCGACGATGATGGTGATGTGGGTCATGGGCTTGTGGATCGGGAACGCCCGACCCTGTGCCCGGGGCCGGAACCGCTTGATCGACGGACCCTCGTCGGCGATGGCGTCCGCGACGATCAGATCGTCGGCGGACAGGTTGTGGTTGTTCTCGGCGTTGGCCGTCGCGCTCTTCAGCACGCGGGCGACGTCGGCAGCGGCCTTCTGCGGCATGAACTGCAGGGCGGCGGCCGCCTTCTCGACGGGCATGCCCTTGATCGCCTGGGTGACCAGGCGGGTCTTGCGGGTCGATCCGCGGAGGTATCTGGCTGTGGCTGAGACTCGCATCGGTCGCCTTACTTCAGCGTCGTCGACCGCTCGGTGTGCTTGCCATGCCCGCGATAGTTGCGGGTGGGGCTGAACTCACCAAGACGATGGCCGACCATGTTCTCGGTCACGTAGACCGGGATGTGCTTCTTGCCGTTGTACACGGCGACGGTATGGCCGATGAACGTCGGGAAGATGACCGAGGCCCGAGACCAGGTCTTGACGACCTTCTTCTCGCTGCGCTTGTTCATCTCCTCGATGCGGCCGAGGAGTCGGGCCTCGACGAACGGGCCCTTCTTGATTGATCGAGACATGTGGTCCTACCTCCCCGCCTATCGACGATGCCGCGATCGGACGATCAGGCGTCCGGTCGTCTTGGACCGCCGGGTGCGGTAGCCCATGGCGGGCTTGCCCCACGGGGTCTTGGGCGGCATGCCGGTCGGGGACTTGCCCTCGCCGCCGCCGTGCGGATGGTCGCGCGGGTTCATGACGACACCGCGGACCTCGGGTCGCTGACCCATGTGCCGGGCACGGCCGGCCTTGCCGAGGTTCTGATTCTCGTGGTCGAGGTTGCTGACCTGGCCGACGGTGGCCATGCAGCGCATCGGTACGCGTCGCATCTCGCCCGACGGCAGTCGGAGCGTCGCGTAGTCGCCTTCCTTGGCGAGGAGCTGGGCTGACGTGCCGGCGGACCGGACGATCTGCCCGCCCTTGCCGGGGGTCAGCTCGATGTTGTGCAGGGTGGTACCCAGCGGGATGTTGGCCAGCGGGAGCGCATTGCCCACGCGTGCTTCAGCGTCCGGACCGGCGACGACGATGTCACCGACCTTCAGACCGTGGGGCAGCAGGATGTAGCGCTTCTCGCCATCGCGGTAATGGAGCAGTCCGATCCGCGCGGAGCGGTTCGGGTCGTACTCGACCGTGGCGACGCGAGCCGGCACGCCGAGCTTGTCGCGCTTGAAATCGATGCGTCGATAGTGCTGCTTCTCGCCGCCGCCGCGATGGCGGACCGTGAGTCGGCCGGCATTGTTGCGACCGGAGCCACGCGTCTGCGGCTCGAGCAGCGGCTTGTGCGGCACCTTCGTCGTGATCTCTTCGAAGGTGGATCGCGTCATCTGGCGCAGGCCAGGCGAGGTGGGCTTGTAACTGCGAAGCGGCATCGTGCTAGACCCCCTCGAAGAATTCGATCTTCTGGCCAGGGGCCAGGGTGACGATGGCCTTGCGCCACGGCGTGGTGTGCCCGACGATCCGGCCACGCTTGGTCCCGCGACGCTTCTCCTTGGCCTTCGTGGTCAGGACGTTGACCGCGATGACGGTCACGCTCTCCTTCTTGTAGAGCTCCTCGACCGCGGCCTTGATCTGGATCTTGTTGGCCTCGCGATGCACGGCGAAGGTGTACTTGCCGCGACCCGACTCGTCGATCGTCTTCTCGCTGATGACCGGGCGCAGGATGATCTCCGGGGCGGTCAGGGCGGTCATGCGTATACCTCCTGCATCCGCGACAGCGCCGGCTGCTCGATGAGCACGAGGTCGGCGTTGATGAGATCGACGACGTTGAGTGAGTCGGCCAGGATGATCTCGACCTTCGGCAGGTTGCGCGCCGACAGTTCGAGGTTCTCGTCGCGGCCCGGGGCCACCACAAGGACTCGGCCGTTGGCGTCCAGCGCGCGCAGGACGCTCGCCAGCTCGCTGGTCTTGATGGCACCCAACCCGAAGGTGTCGATCACCTTGAGCTGGTCGTCGCCGAGCTTCGCGGTCAGCGCGCCACGGAGCGCAAGGCGCTTCATCTTGCGTGGCAGTCGCTGCTCGTACGAGCGAGGATGCGGCCCGAACACGACGCCGCCGCCGCGATAGTGCGGGGCGCTGACCGTGCCCTGGCGGGCGCGGCCGGTGCCCTTCTGGCGGTACGGCTTGCGCCCACCGCCGCGGACTTCGCCACGGGTCTTGGTGTCGTGCGTACCGGTACGCCGACCGGCCAGCTGAGCGGTCACGACCTGGTGGAGCACGGCAGCGTTGATCGGGGCGGCGAAGAGCACATCGCTGAGCTCCACGTCACCGACGGTCTTGCCGGTCCGGTCGTACAGGGGGATGGAAGGCATCGTCAGGCTTTCTTCACGAGGATCAGCGAGCCGCGCGGCCCGGGGAGACTCCCCTTGACGAGCAGCAGGTTCCGATCCGGATCGGTCCGGACGACCCGGACCTTCTTGATGGTCACCCGCTCGTCGCCCATGTGGCCGGACATCTTCAAGCCGCGATAGACGCGACCTGGCGTGGTGCCCGGGCCGATCGACCCGGGTGCACGGTGATGGTCCGAACCGTGGGTCTGGGGACCGCGGTGGAAGTTGTGGCGCTTGATGACGCCGGCGAAGCCTTTGCCCTTCGACACGCCGGTGACGTCGACCTCGTCGCCCTCGGCGAACAGGTCGCCGATGGCCACGACCTGGCCGAGCTCGTAGGCCGCGAGGTCGTCGACGCGGAACTCGCGCTTGGTCTTGACCGACTGGGCCGCCTTGGGCAGATCCTTGAGCTGGCCGGCGTCGGGCTTGTTCAGCTTGCGTGCGCGCTCAGCGCCGAGCTGGACGGCCGTATAGCCGTCTCGCTCCTGGGTGCGCAGGCGCGTGACCGTGTTGGGCTCGATCGCCAGCACGCTGACGGCCACCATCGTGCCGTCAGGCTGGAACACCTGGGTCATGCCGACCTTGCGGCCGATCAGTCCGATACTCATTACATCTTGATCTCGACGTCGACGCCAGCAGCCAGCGAGAGCCGGCCCAGTGCGTCGATCGTCTTGGCGGACGGATCGAGGATGTCGACGAGCCGCTTGTGGGTGCGGATCTCGAACTGCTCGCGCGAGTCCTTGTCGATGAACGGGGAACGCAGCACCGTGAACTTCTCGATGCGCGTGGGCAGCGGGACCGGACCGACGACGTCGGCACCGGTGCGCTGGGCCGTCTCGACGATCTGGGCCGCCGACTGATCCAGCAGCCGGTGGTCGTAAGCCTTGAGGCGGATCCTGATCCGCTGCTTCGCCATGTCGCCTCTATTCCGTGATGGTGACGATGGCGCCGGCGCCGACGGTCCGGCCACCCTCGCGGATGGCGAAGCGCTGGCCGACTTCGAGCGCGATCGGGGTGATCAGCTCGAC
>JBKJHI010000145.1:0-3971 GCA_046599085.1 Candidatus Limnocylindrales bacterium | reverse complement strand
CAGTTGCTGCGCTTCGCCAAGCCGCCGGTCCTGGCCGTCACCCAGCCTGCGACCGCAGTCATCGATGTCGATGAGAACGTGACCTCATACGTCCTGCGCGGCACGACCGACCCGGGGGCGACGGTCACGATCACCACCCCGGGCCAGGGTCCCGCCAACGTCACCGCAGGGACAGACGGCAGGTGGACCGCCAGCGTCGATCTTCGTCGCGGGCGCAACGAATTCGTGGTCAGTGCCGTCGACCCCGACACGGGCAAGCGCTCAGAGGAATCGATCTCGCTGGTGATCAGCGTCCCGTTCCTGGTCATCGAGGCGCCGACCCTGACCGTCGACCAACCGGCCGAGGGCGCGATGTTCGAGAACGGAGCCATCCCTGTCCAGGGACGCTCGACCAACGTCGAATCGGTCGTCGTGAGCGCCGCCTATCTCGGCCCATCGGAGCCGGTCGTCGCCGGCGCCCCGACGCCGCCACCACCCGCGGTCCCAGCGCCCGTGACCGTGACCGTCGATGAGGACGGGGCGTTCAACACGCCGTACGAGCTCACCACGGGGCACTGGGCACTCACCGTGACGGCCACCAGCCCTGAAGGCAAGACGGCAGCACTGACCCGCGACGTCACGGTCGCGTTCAAGGGCGTCAACCTCGTCGTCACGATCCAGGGCGGTCGAGCCTGGATCAAGGTCTGGGTCGACGGCGTGTTGTCCGAGGACACCGGGGCCGGCGGCAAGGTCTTCAACGACGGCAAGGCGCTGACCTTCAGCGGCAAGGACTCGGTCGAGGTCCGGACTGGATCGTCCGGGGTGACGAAGTTCACGCTCAACGGGACATCGCTCGGGGCGCTCGGCAAGAGCGGCATCCCGGAGACCTGGCTGTTTGCGCCACCGGACGAGCCGGTCAAGACCCAGCGGCGCTGATCGTCCGCCGTGGGCGTGACCGATGACGAGCTGCTCGACCTCGCCGCACGCGTCGGAGCGGCCTGCCGGACCGCAGGGTGGAGCGTCGCGACCGCCGAATCGTGCACGGGCGGCCTGGTCGCACACCTGCTGACGGAGATCCCGGGCTCCAGCGACTACGTGCGCGGCGGGATCGTGGCCTACGCCAACGAGATCAAACGCGATGCCCTCGGCGTCCCGGCTGACGTCATCGAGGCGCATGGTGCGGTCAGTGCCCAGGTGGCGATGGCGATGGCCGACGGTGTCCGACGGCGGTTCGGCGTCGACCTGGCGGTCGCCGTCACCGGCGTGGCTGGACCAGGGGGCGGCACCGACGCGAAGCCCGTCGGCCTCACCTACGTGGCTGTCGCCGATGCTGCCGGGACGGATGTGCGGCGCCACCATTGGGAGCTCGATCGAACGGCCAACAAGCGGGCCAGTGCGGCAGCCGCCCTTGCGTTCCTGCTCGCACGCCTGCGGGCCGGCGAGTGAGACACCGATGAGCGGCGACGCGCGCGCCATCGGCGCCGGGCTGGATCCGGTCCGTCCGGCACGTCCCATCGCGCTCGGGGAGCGCATCCACGTGCTCGGCATCGCCGGCGCTGGTGCGAGTGCCGCGGCGCTCCTCGCCCATGGAGCCGGCGCCCTCGTGACGGGGTGCGATCCTGGAGGCCCGTCGCCGTACTCGGTGGCCCTCGCGGCCGCCGGGATCGAGATGACATGGGCGCACGACCCTGCGCACGTCGCGAGTGGGGCTGGCGCTGGGCCCGATCGCCTGGCCGTGACCAAGGCGCTGACCGCCATCGACCCGGACCATCCGGAGCTCCGCGCGGCGCGTGACGCCGGGATCCCTGTCGAGGCGTGGCAGCAGGTCGTCGCCGATGCCAGCGTGGGTCGCCGACTGGTGGCGATCGCGGGGACCCACGGCAAGAGCACGACGTCCGGGTGGCTCGTGGGCCTGCTCGTGGCCGCCGGTGCCGATCCCTCAGCGTTCGTTGGCGCGCTGCTGCCGAGCAGCGTCACGGGTGGGCCACCGGCGACCGCTCGCACGGGATCGGGTGACGCCTTCGTCGTCGAAGCCGACGAGTACGCCGGCAACTTCGACGCGTATCGGGCCGACATCGCGATCCTGACCGGAGCCGAGTGGGATCACCCGGATGTGTTCGCCGACCAGGACGCCGTGGTCGATGCCTTCGCCCGCTGGATCATCGGCGGTCCGGACGATGGGTCGGTCGTCCTCAATGCTGGGGATCCGGGTGCCCTGGCCGTCCTGGCAGCCATCGCTGGCCGCCGGCGCGTGCAGACCTATCGGGTCGCCGATGGACACGCGGAAGCGGAGGACCGGATGTCGTCCGACGGGAAAGGCCTGGTCGGGAGGATCGTGGCAGCGACACCAGGCGGTACGGATCTGGAGATCACTGGCCTGACCCTGGATGGCACGACTCGGGTGGCCCACCTTCGGACCGCAGGTCGCCACAACGCCGCGAATGCCCTGGCCGTGGCCGGAGCGGCCCTGGAGCTCGGCGTGGCCACGGATGCGATCCTGAGCGGCCTTGAGGCGTTCGAGGGCGTCGGTCGTCGTTTGGAGCGCAAGGGTGAGGCAGGTCAGGTCGTCGTGTACGACGACTATGGCCATCATCCGACGGCGATCCGGGAAACCATCGCCGCGGTCCGTCAGCGCGAACCCGGCCGACGCGTCTGGGCGGTGTACGAACCATTGACCTACCATCGGACCGCGGCGCTCCTGGAGCCGTTCGCCGTGGCGCTCTCGTCAGCGGACGGGGTCGCGGTCGCCGACATCTGGGCGGGGCGCGACCCGGACACGACGATCGCGTCGGCCGGCGGCCTCGCGGAGGCCGTGCGCCGAGTCCGACCTGGGCTTACGGTCGAAGCGCCTGGCGATGTCTCGGCCACTGCCGACTGGCTGGCCACCGTGGTCCGCCCGGGGGATGTCGTCCTCGTGATGGGCGGTGGGCAGAGTTACTTGATCGGTGAGCGGCTCCTGCGCTCGCTGGCCTGACACGGAAGGACCGACATGACGATCGATCACGCGGGCGCCGGGGACCTCCTCGCGGCGTATGCCCAAGCCTGGATGGGGTTCGACGGCGACGCCTGGGTGGCGCTGTTCAGCGAGGATGCCGAGTATCACGAGGACCCATTCGAGCCGCCGCTCGTCGGACACAACGCCATCCGGGCATACTTGCTGCAGGCGGCCGAGGCTCAGGAGCAGGTCGAGGTGACCATCGAACGTCACTGGGTGTCGGGCTCCACGGTCCTCGCGGCCTGGCACGCCAGCTACGTCCGGCGGTCGACCCGCGAGCGAGTCCGCCTCGCCGGGTTCATGACACTCGAGATCGACGCCAGCGCGCGGATCGAACGGTTCCGCGAGTGGTGGCACCGCCGCGAGTCCGCGGCGTAACGAAGGAGGAGCCCAGTGGCCGGAGACGTCTCATTCGATGTCGTCAGCGACTTCGACGAACAGGAACTGCGCAACGCGCTGGATCAGGTCCGGCGCGAGGTGACGCAGCGATACGACTTCAAGGGCGTGACGGTGGACCTTGAGCAGGGGAAGGACGAGCTCACCCTCGTCACCGACGACGAGTCCAAGGCGGCGGCCGTGAAGGACCTCATCGAGTCGAAGGCGATCAAGCGCAGCCTGTCCCTCAAGATCTTCGACTGGGGCAAGGTGGAGCCCGCCGGCGGCAACAAGGTCCGCCAGCACATCAAGCTTCGCCGGGGCCTGAACGACGAGGTCGCCAAACGCCTGAGCAAGCTCATCCGCGACGAATTCCCCAAGGTCAAGTCGCAGATCCAGGGCGACACGATCCGGGTCTCGGGTAAGAGCAAGGATGAGCTCCAGAAGGTGATGACCCGGTTGCGCGAACTGGACGAGCCGGTCCCTCTCCAGTTTCAGAACTACCGGTAGGGGGTCGGCGTGCTGCCAGGTTCCAGGTACGCCCGCGTGGTCATGACCGTCGTGACGGTCGTGATCATCCTGGGCCTCGTCGCCTCGGCCATCGCGTATCCGATCTCCGTAT
>JBKJHI010000236.1:0-12810 GCA_046599085.1 Candidatus Limnocylindrales bacterium | reverse complement strand
TCGGGGCACGTGACGATCGTCGTGGATCGCGGGACACGCACGCTCCGCGGTGCCTTCATCGCCGGGCCGGCTGCCTCGGAGGTCATCCATGAGGCCGTCCTGGCGATCAAGACCCAGACGCCGATCGATGTCCTGGCCGACACCATCCACGCGTTCCCGACCACGGCTCGTGTCATGGGCAGCCTCTACGTAACGGCGCTCCGGCGCATCGAGGATGCGACATGACCGCGATCGCGCCCACGGAGATCGAGTCCTCTTCGCATTGCCACGTTCCGGGGAACTTCGATCCGGACGCTCGACTGGCCCTGCGATCGGACGTGGCGCGGCTGGTCGGAGCAGGGCTGTCCGGCGATGCCCCAGTCGCGGCTGCCGACGTCTTCGATGCCTGTGTCGGTCACGCGTCTACTCGGTCGCGCACCACCATGACCGATGCCGTACTGCCATGGAGGACGTTGCGGGCGACACTCCCGAGCAACAGGCGCGTCAACCCGGTCCTCCCCCGCGTCCCCAGGACGACAAGGTCAGCGTTCCTCTCGCTGGCGGCCGCGATGATCTCGGAAGCCGCGTCACCACTGCGCAGCTCGGCCGTGACAGTCCGCCCGATCTCGCGCAACCGCTGGACACTCGCGTCAGCGATGCGTTGATGCTCGATCCTGGCTTCGGCGAGGTCGCGAGTGTAGGCGTCCATCACCTGGCCGTAGATCGTCGGATCGACCTGCAGGTCCCGCGGATCCGGGCTGTCGACCACGCTGACGACGTGGATCGGCGATCCATCGAACATGGACCATCGCGCCAGGATGGCCTCAGCGGTCGTCGCCGAGGGCGACTCGTCAGCGGCGAAGATGACGGAGGCGAGTTCGGATCGTCTGGCCACCAGAACCGGACACGGGGCGTGGTCGACGACCTCGCCCGAGACCGAACCCAGGACCAGCGACTCGATGGCTCCATGGCCACGAGAGCCGACCACGACCAGGTCAGCAGCGAACGCGCGCGCCTCGTCGACGATGACGCTCGCCGGGCGGCCGCGGAGCAGCGCGCTCTCGACAGTGCGATCCGGGCCATCCAGGCCCAGGACAAGGGCGGCCAGCTCATCTTCGTAGTAGGCAGGCGCTGATCTGGCCGTCGAGTTCCGGGGAATAGCCCGCATTGCCGCCAGCCCATGCGGTCAGGCCGACCATCGTCGGCTCGACGACGCTGATGACCCGCAGGATGGAGTCCGTCGGCCAGGCGATACCCCTGACCAGCTCGGCTGCCAGCTTCGCGTCGGGGGACCCGTCATGCGCAAGCAGTATCCGCATCAGTGCTTCCCTCCCCGTCGCCCTGGCTCCACATGGTTCCTGGCTCGTCGGGACATGGGTACCTCCCTGGTGGCGCGCCTGACCGCAACGGGCACTCGGCGCCCGGGATGGCTGGCCGCCGGATGACGGAGCCGGATGCGACTCAGTCGAACCCAGCGTCGTGCCGCAACGTAGCCCGATCCAGTCGACGGACGGTCTCGACGGGCGCTCCCTCGATGGTCGAACCACCGACAACCCGGAGAACCCGCGCTACATCCGGACCGAACGAGGGATGGGTTACCGGTTCGTGGTCGACGATCCGGGCTGACCCCCCGGGAACCGCGGCTCCTGGAGACCACGGGGGCGAACCACGCGGCGAAATTGATAGGACATGAGCAGGACGACCGTGACGAGCGCTGCCGCGACCGACAGCGCGAGCGCGAGCCGGATGTCGAACCCCGCATAGGTCCCGATCATCGCGGCGATGGCCCCCGCTAGAACGCCATCGACGACGGCGATGAGGCCAGGAGTGGTGACGAACGCATGAGCGAAGCCGCCCGGGCCGGCCGTCGCACCGAACGTCGCCATGATCGCGGGCTCGTCGTCGTAGGATCCCGTCACGAAGTACGGTCGAAGGTCTGGGGCCGCCTCGAGGTATGCGTGACGGAGCCGATTCATCCCGATCACCCATCCGACGTCCTCATGGTTGATCTCAACAAGCCGAACGAACGTCGCAACCCCAGCGAACAGGACGACCGGGAGCAGAAACAGGGCGAATGTCACGAATCCACGGTCGAACGTCGTGGCACCAGCCACCAAGGCGAGGGCGACGACGGCACCCGACAACGCTGATAGGAACATCGTCGCGCGGCTGAACGCCTCGTTCCAGCTCAACGAACGGGTCGACAGAAGGCTCCAGTGTTCCGTTGTCAGGATCTGCAGGCGCAGGGCGGGCGGAAGATCGTCGGTCCCATGGGGAGTCGTGAGCGGGTTCATCGACCCATCGACCGAATCATCGGTTCGACGTGGACTCGCGTCCATCCTGAGGGTATCCCGAGGTGTCATGCATAGCGCCTTCGACCAAACCCAGCCAACGGCGACCACGATGGCCGATCGACCTGAACGAGGACCCGAACCGTCGTGAACGGGACGTGAACGACGACATACCGGTTCAGCGCGGTTGCGTCACGGCCATGAGCTCCTCGATCGGGACCGAGGGGTCGACCAGCGCGTCGACATCGACCGGGATCTGCTCGCGGATCAGTCGTTCGATCGGCTTGGCGACATCCCAGATGTTCGCGTTCATGCCGGCAGTGATCCGACCATCGGCCAGCCAGAAGGCGACGAACTCGCGATCCGCCAGGCTGCCTCGGATGACCAGCCGATCGGACGGCGCATGATGACCCGTGTACTCCATCCCGAGGTCGTACTGATCGGAATAGAAGTACGGGATACGGTCGAAGGGCAGATCGGCGCCGAGCATCGCCGGCCCGGCTGCCGAGCCCTGGAACCTTGCGGTCGCCCAGTGCTCGGCGCGGATCCTTCGCTCGTAGAACGGGTGCCAAGCCGATGCCACGTCGCCGGCCGCGAAGATGCCAGGCACCGATGTCTCGAGCGTCGCACTCACCTCGATCCCGTCGCCGACCGCGAGGCCTGCGGCCGTCGCGAGCTCGGTCCGCGGCTGTGCGCCGACCCCGACGACCACCAGGTCGGCGTCGATCCGCTCGCCCGCCGCCGTCTCCACGGCCTCGACTCGATCCGACCCGACAAGCCTCCTGACGGCCGCTCCCAGCCGGAGGTCGATCCCGTGCTCCAGGTGCAGGTCTCGATACACGCCACCGATGTCCCGACCGAGGACCCGCTCGAGCGGGACGGCCTGTGGCGCGATCAGCACGACCGACCGGCCCAGCATCCGGAACGACGCGGCGACCTCGCTGCCGATCCACCCGGCCCCGATGACGACGATCCGCTCGGCATCGGCCGCGGCGGCTCGGAGGGCATCGGCATCCTCCAGGGTTCGCAGCGAATGAACGCCTGCGAGACCCGCACCGGGCACGGGGAGCGATCGTGGCCCTGAGCCCGTGGCGATCAAGAGCCGGTCGAACGCAACGCGATGGCCGTCGTCGAGGACGACCGCACGAGCGGTCGGTTCGATGGCGCGGACTGCGGTCGACGGACGCAGGTCGATCCGGTGCGCGTCGTAAAAGCCCTCGGGGTGGACGTAGACCTTGGCACGGTCACCATCGCCGCGGAGGTAGTCCTTCGACAGCGGAGGTCGCAGATACGGTCGCTCCGGCTCCTCGCCGAGCAGGGTGATGGCTCCGTCGTAGCCATCCTTGCGCAACGTCTCCGCTGCGCGCGCTCCGGCAAGTCCGGCACCGATGATGACGATGCGTTCGATGAGACTCATGCGACTCCTTCACGATCGGTCGGGGCGAAGTGGTAGCGCAGGAACAGGTGATCCTCGGATCGCAGCACGCTGCGCAATCGCGCCCAGGGAGCGAGTTCCGGGGGAAATCCGACACCCTCCACCAGCGCGAGACGCTCGGCTGCAGCACTCCGACCGGCCACCTGTGGCGCGATCGTCAGGAACAGCTCGTCGACCGCGCGGGCGGCCAGCAGCTCGGCGAACAGGGTTGGTCCGCCTTCGGACAGCACGAGTGCGAACTGTCGCGCGGCCAGGTATCCAAGCAGGGACGAGGTCGGGATGCGCGGGCCGTCAGTGAGCGGCACGATCTCGAGTCGGTCAGAGGCCGGAAGCGTCATGAGCCGACGTGCGCCGGCGGTCGTGGTCACGACGACGACCCGGGCCGCCGCGTCCCTGCCCGCGACCAGCGCCGGTTCGAGCTCGCCCGACGCGCTGACGATGATCGTGACCGGCTCGGGGCTGACCAGTTGGAGGCGCTTGCGCCAATCCGCGTAGGCCGATGCCGACGGCGGGTGGATCCTGCCGGGTGTCCAGTCGTGGGTCCGACTTCCGCGCACCGTGCCGGCACCGATGACGATCGCGTCCGCTGTCGCCCGAAGCAGGCCCATGAGGAACCGGTCCGGCTCGAAACCACCGCTGATCGCTCGACCGCTGGTCGCGCCGACGCGGTCGAGCGCGACGACGCCGTCGAGCGTCGAGACGAAGTTCGCGATGATCGTGGGCCGACCTGGATGGAGCGGGATCATGAGCGATGACGCGAAGCGCGCCTGAAGGTCGGCCGGCAACGGTCCGCCGCGCATCGCGACGTGTTTTGACGGTGGAGCCTCCCAGACCGAGTCGATACGCCATGTCTGCCCCGATGTGCTGCTGGCCGGGACGGCGGGCACG
This sequence comes from Candidatus Limnocylindrales bacterium, assembly GCA_046599085.1. Classification (GTDB taxonomy): domain Bacteria; phylum Chloroflexota; class Limnocylindria; order Limnocylindrales; family CSP1-4; genus SPCO01. The sequence goes on along the minus strand of JBKJHI010000236.1, from coordinate 8,217 downwards.
ACCGGCTCGGCGGCGACTGGCGTCATCGGACCGGCGCTCCGATCCCGGTCATGGTGAAGAACTCCGAGCGCAGACTCGGATCGGCCGCGTACGCACCTCGATAGGCGGTCGTGCGCGTGCTCGGTTCGTGCTCGCGGACGCCGCGCATCTGCGTGCACAGATGTCGAGCGTCCAGGATCACCGCGCTGCCGTGCGCTCCGAGCATCGACTGGAGCGAATCCGCGATCTCGTGGGTCATCCGCTCCTGCACACCGAACCGGCGAGTGAGGACACGAACCAATCGAGTCAGCTTGCTGATCCCGATGATCTGCTCGTGGGCGATGTAGCCGACCCACGCCCGACCGACGAATGGCAGCACGTGGTGCTCGCACAACCCGACGAACGGGATCGGGCCTTCGACGACCTGTGCCGATTCGCAGTTGGCACCGCCACGACATTCGGTCGGGAAGGCCGTGAGCAGCTTCGGGTCGCCGTCGTACCCGTCGGTCGAGTCGTAGATCGCTCGGAGGAAGCGGCGGGGCGTGTCGACGGTGCCCGCGGTCGAACGATCGAGCCCGAACGCGCCGAAGATCTCACCGATGTATCCCTCGTAGCGCCGCCAGTCCTCGGCGCTGATGTCGCGGCTGGCTCGGAGGGAGGGAGGGGCGAGGCGGTCAAGGACCGCGACGGCTCCGGGGGTGTGTCCGTTGGACGGATGCAACATGGGTGAACGTTCCTTGGACTGTCGTCGTGGAGGCAGGGGGGAGGGGCGAGCGATCGCCTCTCCCCCGGTTGGTCATTCAGTGGGCGAACGTGCTCGGGAACTGGGCGACGATCCCATCGCTCAGCATGTCGGCCATCTCCAGGATCTCGGCGTGGACCTTGTCGTAGGCGGCGACGTCGTCCGCGTAGCGGCCCTGGAGTCGTGCGACGGCTTCCTCGAGGGTCAGGTCGAGGTGATCCTTCATCATCGTGTCGAGGTCGGCGAGCGCCCACTGACGCGGGTTGAGGCCGTTGAGGGCCACGGCGATGTCGTGGGCATTGACGTACCAGTCGGCCGAGGCGCTCTCGACGCCAGCCGAGTCACCGGACTTTGCGGCCGCGATGAGTCGAGCGGCAGTCAGGATATGGTCGCGGAGGAGCGCGGTCACCTGGTCGCCGGCGGCATCACCGTAGAAGACGCGGAGGGCGTCACCGATGTCCGCCTGGTTCGCGAGGAGGCGATCCGTCGTCGGGCCGATGTCGGCGAGGTCGCCAGACGCGGTCGCCGCGCTGACGATGTACTGCCGGGTCCAGACGATGTGGTCCTCCCACAACGTGCGCATCGCATCGTGGAACGCGGCGCGTGCGCCTCTCGCGCCGTGGTCGGCGCGGGCCTCGACCGGGGGGGCGGCGGTGACGGCGACCGCGAGGACGAGCCCGGCGGTGAGGAATGCGGCAACGGCGCCGAAACGGGTCGTTCGAGTCATGTTGATACTCCTTCTTCAGGTGATTCCCCAGGTGGGGTTGTCGTGATGGGGTTAGTTCGCAGTGACGAGCACGCTCCTTCTAGCGTGAGTATTCGTTAGTACTACACTCTCACTGGACCGATGTCAATACTTGCGCAAGCGATTTCATGCTTTAGAATGAAGGCATGCCAACCGACCTGACCGACATCGAAGCCGTCGCCCTGCTCGACGAGCCGGTCCGTCGCGGGCTCTACGAATTCGTGATCGACGCGGACCATGCCGTCGGCCGCGACGAGGCGGCCACGAGACTCGGGATCACGCGCGCGCTGGCCGCCTTCCACCTCGACCGACTCGCCGACGCGGACCTCCTCGCGACCGAATACCGCCGACTGACCGGGCGAACCGGTCCCGGTGCCGGCCGACCTTCGAAGCTCTATCGCCGCGGCCCGCGCGAGGTGGTGGTCTCTCTCCCCGATCGCCGCTACGACGTCCCGGCCGGCCTGTTCGCGGCCGCGATCGAACAGCTCGACGGCCCCCTGCCAGCCGAGGCACTGCGCGACGCGGCCCGTGCGACCGGCGAGGTGGCCGGTTCGACGGCCCGCGAAGCCGCCGGCCGTCGCCCAGGCCGGCGACGGTTGCGCGAGACCCTCCGCGCTACGCTCGCCGAACGCGGATACGAGCCGACGGAAGCGCAAGCGGGCGAGATCCGCTTCAGGAACTGCCCGTTCCATGCTCTTGTCGATGATCATCGAGACCTGGTATGCGGGATGAACCTCGCGCTGACGGAAGGGCTGCTCGAAGGCCTCGGAGCCGGCGGCGAGGCTCGCCTCGACCCGCAGCCGGGCCTGTGCTGCGTGGCGATCGCCGTCAAGTCCCATGACGCGGTGTGACAGCGCAGCGTCATGAGGGGCCGCGACCCGATCGGACGGCTGACCGGCGCTGAGCACGATGGCATGGGGCGTCGGCGGTCCGGCGTGGGGCACCACATCGATGCCCTGGCTGTTCATCGTCGATGGCCACGGGATCGTCCGTGCGAAGTACCTGGGCGTCGTGGGAACGACCGATGTCGAAGCGATCCTGTCGATGATCGCGGAGGAGTGCTGTTCACCGCCCGGCGGGTCGGGGGTCCATTCGGCCCGTCGTCACAGGCCAAACGGACGTTGGTCGCGTCGCACCGGTCCCACTAGGGTCCAATGACCACATCCGCTCCCCCTGCAGTTCGAGGCCACGATGCGCACATCCGATCACCGACTCCACCGGCTCACCGCGCTGCTGCTCGGCGCAACGCTCGTCGCGGCGTGCGGCTCGAGTGGTTCAGGGCCGAGCTGGACGTTTCCCCCGGCCTCGGGTGGCGGGACAGCGGCGTCCACGGAACCGTCGGCGGCGCCGATCACCCCTTCGGTCCTTGGCGCGAGCGTCCTGCCGGAGTTGACCCCGAAGGCGGACCTCAAGCCGGTACCGGAGAGCGAGGTCAACGTGGCCGTCGCACCGAACGTGCCGCCGCCGTCCGGACGGACCGAGCAGGCCATCGTCGACGTCTACTTCGACATCGTCGAGGGCATCCAGACGATCGATGCGAACAAGGGGACGACGTACGAGACGTGGGGCTACCGGATCAACGGCTCCGATGTCGTCACGGGGACGCCCGGCCCGATCATCCGGGCTCGCGTCGGCGACATCCTGCGTTTCACGGTCACGAACCTGGCCGGCAACAGTCACCCGCACAACGTGGACTTCCACGCGGTGACCGGCCAGGGCGGTGGCGCGGCCGACACGACGGTCGCCCCAGGCGAGACGGCGGTCATCGAGGCCCGCCTCCTCTACCCCGGGATCTTCATGTACCACTGCGCCTTCGGCGACGTGCCGCTCCACATCGCGCAGGGCATGTATGGCGGCATCCTTGTGGATCCGGCCGACCCGCTTCCGCCCGTCGAGCACGAGCTCTACATGGTCCAGTCCGAGTACTACACGACTGATCCCAATGCCGGTCCGCTGACCACGGACCGTGGCGCGATCACCGATGAGCAGCCGACGTTCGTGGTGTTCAACGGCGCCGTTGGCGCACTGACCGGTGACAACTCCCCGAAGATGAAGGTCGGCGAAAGGATGCGGATCTACTTCGTCAATGCCGGACTGAATCTCGACTCGAACTTCCACCCGATCGGCTCCCATTGGGACACGGTCTACCAGGAGGGCGCCACCCTCAACGAGCCGCTGCGCGGATCGCAGACGACGCTGGTGCCAGCCGGTGGCGGCACGGTGGTGGAGCTGATCGGCCATGTGCCGATGACCGTGGTCCTCGTCGACCACGCGTTGGCCCGGGCGTTCGACAAGGGGGCGATCGGCACGATCATCATCGAGGGCGATCCGAACCCGGAGATCTTCGAGGCCTTCGGCCTGGTCGATGGCCCGGCGCCGTCCGACAGTCCGGGCTCTCCTGCGCCATCGGCGGCGCCCACATCAAGCGCGGAGGCGAACGGCGAACCGGTGTCGATCCTCGCGGGCAGCGGGACGTTCCAGGCGGCAGACGCCGCCGACGAGTTCGCTGAGAAGGAAACGCCGGCTGACTTCAGCGTCAACGTCCTGCGCGTCAAGGTCGGCACGACCGTGACGTGGACGAATGACGACGCCGGAGTGATCCACACGGTGACCGCCGTCGATGGGTCCTTCGACTCGGGCTTCCTGAAGAGCGGCGAGAGCTCGTCGTACACGTTCCAAGCGGCGGGCGAGTTCGAGTACTTCTGCCTGCCGCATCCGTGGATGCGTGCCAAGGTGATCGTGGAGTCCTAGAGCTGGGTCACTGAACAGCGAGGCAGACCGCCGTCGAGGATCGACGGCGGTCGCTCGTTCATGAGCCGGCCTGCGGCTCGAGTCGAGCCCTGAGCAGGTCCCCGGCGTCGTCCGAGATCCTGACCGACCAGCCGCCACCGTCCGTGTCTGGCCATGCCTCGGTCGTGACCCGGTCATCGCGCTCGGCTGATCGGGCGTACTCCAGGCGCGCGACTCGCGGGATCGCCCGGACCGCCGGCTCGTCGCCGGCCCGGATGATCGCCTCCTCCTGCCAGTCGGCATAGACTGCGTTGTTGGCATGGTCCATCGGATCCAGCTCCTGTGGCCGCACCGTGAAGGTGACGCGGGCGGCGTCGGGCGGCGTCGGACCGAGCGACACGCGGGCAAGGTCGAAGGCGGCCGGCGGAGCGCCGAATGCCGCATCGAATTCAGGCGGGATCCGGGTCGGCCGGCCGCGCGCGTCGAGCAGGACCCAATCGATGTTGCACCAGGCGACGAGTTCCCCGGACGCATCGCGGAATTCCGACCGTCGGCGGGCCCACACGCGCCGGAAGCCGACCGCCTGAGTGGCACCCTCCAGCGCGTCCCCGACATGCAGGGGCGCCAGGATGGCCACCTCGGCCGCGCGCACGAGCCAGCCGATCCCCCGCTCGGCATACCAGGCGCGATCGATGCCGACGAGGGCGGAATGGTGACTCGCGAGGTCCTGTGCGTAGCGGAACAGGACGCTGGTTCGGATGCGGCCGTCGGGGCCACATTCATCGAACCGGATGCGGAACGGCGAGCGGCCGATGCGCGTGCTCTCCCCCGGGTCGATCACGGCCGCATCCCCGTCGCGAGCCGGTCGAGCGTCTCGATGGCGTAGAGGTCCGTGCCGCCGCTGGGAGCGGTCTGGCGTTCCAGGCGGACCCGGCACGACCGCTCGGCATCGAAGATGACGAGGGCGACGTGCAGCGTCTCGTCCTCCTCCGCCGCGTGGCCGCGCGCGTCATCGAGCTGATGCAGCACGTCGGCGTTGATGCCGCGCGCGCCCCACTTGCAGTCGTACGCCTCGGCGGCGTCGTCACGCTCCACGGTCACGTCATACGGGTGGATCTCGGCGCGAACGCCATCGAACAGGATGCGTCGCTCACGACGGACTGCCGCGGTCCCCGCACGCCGCTCGAGGAGCACGGCCGTCAGCGCCTCGACGATCGCGCCACGCAGCTGGCTGCGGACCTGGTCGCCTCGATCGGCGACGGCGAGCGAAGCCGCCAGGATGGATTCGCTGCGCTCGCGCTCCGGCCCGGCCGGCACGTTCGCGCCGAACAGCGTCGGGAACATCGCCATCCAGCCCGCGGGATCGGTCGTCTCACCGTTCATGACGGCCCGAGCAAGGACGCGCTGCGCGGGGGTCGCGTCGGCGAGCAGCGCGGCGATCCGGGCCACGACGGGTTCCGCCTGGATCCCCGCGTAGACCACGGCTCGACCATCTCGAGCGGCGTCCTGGAATCTCACGCCGTCTCCCCGAGCGCCACGAGGAGCACCTGCGGGAACGTGGACAGCCAATCGATGGCGCGGTGCGGATCCTGGATCGCGGCGATCTCCGCCAGGGCCTGATCGATGGCGATGCCCAGGGTCGGCGGCGCCGGCTCGTCGCCTCGAGTCGCAGTGATCTCCTCGAGTCGCGTGGTCCAGGCCGCGGCGAGGTCGTTCACGTACGACCACTCGTCCTCGATCTCCTCGCCGAGGGCTGTGAGCTCGCCGTAGCCGGCGAGGGCGCGGTCGATCAGGGTCTGGGTCGTTTCTGGCTCCACGAGCGCAAGGGTACGACGGGTGCGGCCGTCAGCGGCGCGCGGCTGTCAGCGGCGCTCGGGCCCGGCGAGGGGTCTAGCGGCTTTCGGGCGTCGCAGCCGTGTGGATCGGTCGCTTGGCGCGGGCCGTGCCGACACCACGGGCTCGCCCGGTCAATCGCTCGGCGACGGTCGGCGCGATGGCCCGCCGGAGCAACCCTTCGAGCTCGCTGCGTGCTCGAGCATCCCAGGCGCGCGAATATGATCGCGTGGCATCGCGGCGGATCCGGACGGCATCGGCGCGTTGCCCTGCGGCTTCAAGCTCGGCGATGCGATCCAGGATGGCGCGGTAGAGCGATGGGAGTTCCTCGGCCGGGGTATGCGGGTCCATCGCGACCAACCATGCGCCCCACCCTGACGACCGGGAATAGCCCACCGGTCCCCCTCGTGATGGCCGAACGGTTCAGGTGCGTCTACGGTGCCGCCAGTCGAGGCGTCAGTCGCCGGTGTGCGCGCCGCTCCGGATGGAGAACTCCGAGAAGTCCCCGCTGGCCGTCCCCCAGCGCTCGGCGACGTGCTCCACGAGGGCCGCCGGCGGGCCAGCCCTGAGCGCAGCCGACAGCGTCTCGAGCTCCCGACGCGGACCCTCCGCAACGACGGTGACGCCGCGCGCCGCCGTGTTCGCCACCCACCCGACCAGGCCGGACTCGCGCGCGTGCCGCACGACAAAGATCCGGAACCCCACCCCATGGACGCGGCCGATCACCGTCGCCTCGAGCCGCTCCACGCCGTTCACCCGCGCGGTGTCGGCCACGCCAGGACGAGGTCGTCGAGGACGAGATCCGGGCTGACGTTGCCGGCAAGCAGGGTCGTGGCGCGACCGAGCCGCTCCAGGAACGCCAGCACTCGATCGGGATCCTGGTGCGTCGCCGCGGCACCGGTCTCGTCGAGGAGCGCGATGTCGCGCGCCGATCCCGGCATCCCGCGAGCGATCACGACCAGGTCACGGGCCAGGTCCGTCCAGACCGCGACCAGCGCCTCGGTCGCGCGGCGACGCTCCGCCGCCGATGCCCGCGCCGGCGCGGCGGTCGCTCCCGCGTCGTCGTCGGCGCCGGGGTCGTCATCGCCGGGTCGGGGCGTGGATGGCGCAGGCGCACTCCCCGCCGAGCGACGCCGTGCCGCGGATCGACCCGCGGACACAGGGCCCTGTCCGGCACCGGGCGCGGCCGACCGACCCGAATCCAGGGCGGCGACCGTGGCGGCCAGCGGGATGGCCGCGCGGATCGCCGCCAGTCGGTCCGACGGGCGCGCCGCCCCGAGGTCGAGCAGGACGCGGGCGAGCTGCTCGCGGGCAAGGACCGCAGCGGGCTGCTGCGCCCAGGCCATGGCGATACCCGGACGACCACCGGCGATGCGCGCCAGGCGCGCGGCAAGTGCGGGATCGGCGACCGCGTGCTCGGTCAAGAGGCCTTCGATGTCGCGCGTCGCGACGGGTCCCAGACGGATCCGTGCACTGCGCGACCGGATGGTCGGCAGGATCGGATCCTCGACGTCGGCGCAGAGGATGATGATCACACCCTCCCCTGGCTCCTCGAGGGTCTTGAGCAGCGCCGCCTGGGCGTCATCGTTCATCCGGTCCGCCGCGGTCACGATCGCCACGCGGGCGCCGCCCTCGACCGGTCGCAGTGACAGATCGACGATGAGGTCGCGGACGCCGCGCGCGGGCGCTCCCGGACCGCCGATGACGACCTGTCGGCCGGCGCCATCGGGTCCCAGGCGATGGACATCCGGGTGACCGCCACTGGCCACCAGGCGACACGCCCGGCAGTGCCCGCACGGTCGCGCGGTCGGGTCACCGTCCGTGCACAGCGCGCCGGCGGCGATGTCATCGGCGAGCGTGGTCTTGCCGATGCCCCGCGCGCCGACGAGCAGGATCGCGTGCGGCACGTGGCCGCGCAGCATGGCCGCGACCGCGGCGACCGCAGCCGAATGGCCGCGGGTCCGGAACGCCGTCAACGTCGCGGCCTGCCGCGGCCGGTCAGGCCGGGTCGGAGTCACCGCCGTCGGACACCTTCTTGCGGGGCGCACGTCGCTTCGGAGCCGGAGCCTCGGTGGCGTCGGCGGCCGGTGCCTCGGCGTCGGTCGTCGCTGCGGCGACCTTGCGGGTCGCACGTCGCTTCGGAGCCGGAGCCTCGGTGGCGTCGGCGGCCGGTGCCTCGGCGTCGGTC
>JBKJHI010000217.1:0-7322 GCA_046599085.1 Candidatus Limnocylindrales bacterium | reverse complement strand
ACACGCGCCGACCTTGACGAGGCCACCCGCGAACACCCGGTCCTGCTGCACCACGTATCCGGCCACATGAGCGTGGTCAATTCACCAGGCCTCGAGCTCGCGGGGATCGGCCGCGACGCCGCCGATCCAGTCGGCGGCCGGATCGTCCGCGACCTCGCGTCCGGTGACCCAAGCGGACTCCTCCAGGAAGAGGCGATGTCCCTCGTCCCTGTCCCCTTCACCCCGCAGGATCCAGCAACGCTCCAGGCATCGTTGCGCGCGGGCGGCCTCGCCTACCTGGCGGCTGGCGTGACCAGCAGCCATGAGGCCGGGATCTTCAGTTCCCCCGAGCTCGGAGCGTTCCAGACCGCGTGGGCCGAGGGATGGCTTGCCCAGCGCACGTATCTCATGTTCCGCGTCGACTTCGTGGCAGCGCTGGAGGCCCTTGGGTTGCGTGGGGGTTTTGGCGACGCGCGCCTCCGCTTCGGAGCGATCAAGCTCGTGGCCGATGGGTCTCTCATCGGGCGCACGGCGGCGTTGTCGGAGCCGTTCCTCGATGACGCGGCGCCGGACAACCTGGGGATCCTGACGATCCCGCCGGATGACCTCGATGACCTCATCTGGCGCGGCCACCAGCTCGGCTGGCAGATGGCGGTCCATGCCATCGGCGACCGTGCGATCGATGCCGTGCTCGATGGGTTCGAGCGCGCGATGGTGCGCTTGCCACGGCCCGATCCGCGCCACCGCATCGAGCACTGCGGCGTCCTGCGCCCCGACCTCATCCGTCGCATCCGGGACCTTGGCGTCATCCCGGTATCCCAACCGCCGTTCATCACCGAATTCGGAGATGGGTTCCTTCGTCATCTTGGACGCGAGCGATGCCAGCTGACATACCCGCTGCGAGCGTTCCTGGCCGAGGGCATCCCGGTCGCCGGCAGCTCGGATTCACCGGTATCGTCATACGAGCCGCTGCTCGGGATCCAGGCAGCGGTGACCGAGTCGACCGCGGACGGTGAGCCGTTCGCACCCGGCGAGAGGCTCACTGCAGAAGAAGCGATCCGGATGTACACATCCAACGCTGCGTTTGCGTCGTTCGACGAGACGGAGAAGGGCACTCTCGAGGTCGGCAAGCTCGCCGATCTCGCGATCCTCGCGCGCAACCCGATGCATGTCGACCCGGGATCGATCGCATCGATCCCGGTCCTCGCCACCGTCGTCGGCGGCAGGATCGTGTACGAACGGCCGATCGCCGGCTGACGACCCGGCACAACACCAAAAGAGGAGGGCCACATGGCACGGATGGGAACAGCGTCAGACCATCGGATCGCGGTGTCGCTGACGTTCGACTTCGATGCCGAGTCCGCCTGGCTCGGCGCCTTCAACGTGGACACACCATCGGCGCTGTCCCGCGGTGCGTATGGCGCCTACGAAGGCGTGCCGCGCATCTTGCGCCTGCTCGACAGATACCAACTGCCGGCCACGTTCTTCGTTCCGGGTTACACGGCGGAGATCCACCCCGCCGAGACACGCGATATCGCGTCCGCCGGCCACGAGATCGGCCATCACGGCTACATCCACGAGCCTCCGCACTTGCTGGCGCTCGAGGATGAGCGGCTGATGATCCAGCGGGGACTCGACGCCCTGGACAAGGTCTGTGGGGTTCGACCCAAGGGGTACCGCTCGCCGTCGTGGGAGCTTTCAAAGAACACATTCTCGCTCCTGGCAGAACACGGCTTCGAGTACGACGCCAGCCAGCTTGCAAAGGACCGGCCGTACTGGGTCGAGGACGGCGGCAAGCAGACGGATATCGTCGAGGTCCCTGGGGCGTGGGAACTCACCGACTCGTCGCATTTCCTGTTCGCGTACAGCCCTGTCTACCTGACCGGCCTGTCCGCACCCTCAAAGGTCGAAGAGATCTGGCGAGCCGACTTCGATGGGGCCTACGAGGAGGGCGGGGATACCTGCTACGTGCTGACGATGCATCCGCAGATCATCGGACGACACCACCGGATGGCGATGCTTGAGCGCGTCATCCAGCACATCCTCGAGCACGATGACGTGTGGTTCGCGCAGATGATCGACATCGCCGACCTGTTCCGGCAGCGCCAGGCCGGCCCCTGAGCGACGGTCACCCGCCGGTATTGAGCCAGAGGTCCTGCCAGATCGTGTCGTGTCGAAGTCGCTCGGCTGCGTGCTCGAAGGCATCGGAGCGTGCGCGCAGCGCCGCGAGTGCGTCCGACTGATCGACCACCACGAAGCCGACTGTCTCGCCAGGTCGGAGTTGGGCCAGGATCGGCAGGTCCGCGCTGATCACGACGGCCGGGACAGGGTAGCCACCCACGGTCTGGTGGTCGGCTTGAAGGAGGATGGGCGCCCCCGACGGAGGCACCTGGATCGCGCCGCAGACGACTGGCCTTGAGATGGGCGGCGGGTTCGTCGGCTTCGCTCGACCGTCGTCGGCGATGAGGCGGACTCCGATCCGATCGCTGTTCGGGTCGATCGTCCACCGCCCGCGCAACAGCGCCTCAAGCACCGCAGGGAGCTGCGAGGCATCCGGGCCTGGCATGACGCGCAGCTCTGGCCCCTGGCCCGCATGGATCGGTGGACGGTCGGGCCACACCATGCCGCCCGATGCCCTGGAGGTCGTCATGGTCGGGCGAATCACGTCGCCGGTCTCGATCCGCCGACCCATGATCCCGCCGAGTCTGGCGGGCACATACGTCGAGCGCGACCCAAGGACCAGTGGCGCATCGAGACCGCCAGGGAGGCTCAGGTAGGCCCGCATCCCAGTGGCTCCTCCAGGAAACTGCAGGACGTCGCCGTCGTGCAGATCGGCTGTCATACCCGGCGTCACCCGGTCGCCGCGGGGAAGCACGATGGCGCCGAGGTCCGCACCCCCGAGGCCGACCGTGCAGGCGCCCCGCGCACGCAGCGAGGGACCGACGAGCGTCATTTCCAGTGCGGCGGCGGCCGGGACGTTTCCAAGCAGGACGTTTGCCACCGCGAGGCCCCAGCGATCGCATGCGCCCGAATGTGGCACGCCGAGGTGCTCATAGCCGGGGCGCCCGCCGTCCTGGACTGTTGAGAGCAGGCCCGGGTCCAGGACCTCAAGCCCGGCGTCATCCACGGTTGGACTCAGTCCGCGGCACGGGTGAACCGGACGCGCGAACCTGGCGCCAAGAGGGCGGGCGGGTCGCGTCGAACATCCCAGATGTCGAGATCCGTGCGACCGATCAGGTTCCATCCTCCCGGTGTCGCGAACGGATAGACCGTGCCCTGCAGACCGGCGATGGCGACGCTCCCGGCCAGGACGGCGGTCCGCGGGCTGGTGCGCCTCGGATGGTCGATCTCTGGCGGGCCGCCGATCATGTACGGGAATCCTGGCATGAAGCCAAGGAACGCGACCACGTAGAGCGCCTCAGTGTGGCATTCGATCGCTTGCGGGATCGTCAATCCATGCGCCTCGGCGATCTCTCGGAGGTCCGGCCCGTCTGCCCCGCCATAGTGGGTCGGGACCTCGACGATGGGGGAGGCGTCCGGGGGAGCATCGATGACGGCGCCGCCGAGGGCGCCGATGGCCTGCTCCAGCACCTCCTCTCCTCGCACAGCGCGCGGGTCGAACGGGAGCAGGACTGACGCGTAGGCCGCGACTGGAGCGCCGATGTCCGGGTGGCTGGCTCGCAGGGTGCTCAATGCAGCCGCAGCCTGGCGGGCACGTTGACTCAGGGCCAGGTCGATGTGATCGCCGAATGTGATCAACAGCGCCGAATCACCGAACGGCTCGATGCGCGGGAGGGACGGATGGGGATCCCGAACTCCGATGACAGCTATCCGACCAGGTCGAGCTGAGCTGTCACCTGGATGCCGTTCGCTCGAAACGCGTCCCGGATCGCTTGCGCGTGTTCGACGGCTCCGGGTGTGTCGCCGTGGAGGCACACGGTATCGGCGGAGATGGTCAGGGACGAGCCGTCAGCAGCGGTCAGTGGCTGGCCCAGCGCGATCGCCAGCGCCTGGCGGACTGCGACGCTCGAGTCGGCATGAACGGCGTCGGGAAGCCGGCGCGATCGAAGCCGGCCGTCCGGCTCATACGCCCGATCGGCGAATGCCTCCGAGCGTACCGCCAGGCCGGCCGCACGGCCGGCCGACACCAGCTCCGAACCCGCCAGACCAACGAGGATCAGGTCGCTGGAGACTCGTGAGACCGCGCGGACGATGCTGCGGGCGATGACGGGGTCGTCGGCGGCGTCGTTGTACAGCGCTCCGTGCGGCTTGACGTGCACGAGCGCCCCTCCGGCCGCTCGCGTCATGCCGTCGAGCGCGGCCACCTGGTATTCCACTGCGGCTTCGAGCTCATCGGGGGCCATGTCCAGATGCCGCCGGCCGAAGCCGACGAGATCCGGATAGCCAGGGTGCGCACCGATGGCGACGCCGTTCGTCAATGCCAGGGCGATCGTCGATCTGATGACGACGGGGTCACCGGCGTGAAATCCACATGCGATGTTGGCGGATGACACCAGCGACAGCAGAGCTGCGTCCCGCCCGATGCTCCACAGACCGAACGATTCGCCCACGTCAGCGTTGAGGTCGATCATGGCTTCGGGGCCGTGGGTCTCGAGGGCGCTACCGTCCCGGCGAGCCAGCCGTTGTCGTCTCCCACGCGAAGACGATACACCGGGCCGGGCGGGCGTCGATGGACGACCTCGACCGACGTCGGCCAGCGTGCATCGTCCGGATCGAGTTCGTGTCGTATCTATCCCTTGACAATGCATCTGATATGGATATAGTCGCGAGCATGACCGCCACGACCGATCAGCCTGCGCCCACACCGTCCCTGTCGAGGGTCGCCGTCTACATCCTGCTGGCGATCGGTCCGGAGGAGCGCCACGGGTACGCGATCATGCACGAGGTCCGACGCATCACCGGCGATGCAGTGCGGCTGGGGCCAGGCGCGATCTACACGACGATCAAGCGACTGCTCGGCGATGGCCTCATCGAGGAATGCGATGAGCGTCCCGACCCCGAGCTCGATGACCAGCGCCGGCGCTACTACCGGCTGACCGGGCTCGGTCGCGCCGTGGCTGCGGCCGAGGTCCGTCGCTTGGACGCGATGGTCACGGCGTCGCGACCATGGGCGCTCGGTCCCGATTCGTTCCGCTCCCTGCCAGGGTCCTTCGAGGCCTGAGCGTGGGCGTCGTGGACGCTCCCGGGCGCGTCGCCGTCGATGGGGAGGGCGGCGCCGGCGCCGCACACGGGCTCGGACGGAGCGAACGGATCTACGCCCGCTTCCTGCGGGTCTATCCGAGCGGGTTCCGAGCGCGCTACGCGGACGAGATGGTCCTCCTCTTCCGCGACCAGCTGCGTGAGGCGCGGAGGACGAACCGTCGCGGCGCGATGGCATCGATCTGGATCCGGACCGGGCTTGATATCGGATCGAGCGCACTCGGCGAGCACCTCAGGAGGGATCGAGACATGGCGCACTCCCTGGCGACCTTCGAGCCGACGCGAACGATGCGCCTGCTCGACCTGCTCGGCCTGCTTGGCGGCGTGTTGCTGCTGTGGGCATTCATCTCGTTCAATCCATTCGAGGCGCGCGCCGCGAACATGGTCCGGCTCATCCTGTTCGCGCTGGGTGGCGCGGCGATCGCGATCGCGTTCCATGGCCGGCAGGCACCGGTCGCCCACCGTCTCGCGACCGCGGCAGCCGGGGCCGTCGTTGTCAGCGGGGTTGCGTACGCGACCCTGACCGTGCTCGGCCTCTGGGTGGCGGCTCCCTTCTCTGGGGCATTCGGCACGGTGCAGTTCTGGACCAACTGGTCCCTCTGGATCAGCGCCGCGGTGTACGGCGCGACGATGCTGCGCATCGGGGCGGCGTGGCGAGGGATGTCGCGCTCGCGTGCACTCGCCGCCCGGATCGGCGCGATCGCGCTGCTCGGCGGCGGCGTTGCCCGGCTCGGCGATGATCGCCTCGGCTTGGTCGACTCAGCGACGTACGGTCAGACGGTGTCGGCGGTTGCGATCGCGGGCGTGGCGCTCGTCGGCCTGGGATGGGTCATCCTGGGTGCCGTGCTGGCCGTGGGTTCGCGAGGCGCGCCGCGCCCAGCCTGATCAGGCGGCCCGGCCCAGTCGCGCCAGGTGCACGCGCGAGCGAGGGTCGTCTACGCTGTCAGTTCGTCGGAGTGGCGGAACGGCAGACGCAGCGGTCTTAAACACCGCGGGTGGCAACACCATCCGAGTTCGAATCTCGGCTCCGGCACCAATCGCTGCTGACGCACGTCGCGGCCCGGGCCGACCCGGGAGTGGCCGCCGTCTAGCGGCGACGGCCGAACAGGCCACCCTTCTTCTGGGCCGACTCGACCGGCACGGTGAATCCATCCTGCCCGAAGGCAGTGGCACTGAGCTTGACCAGCCGCTCGGCGGCGGGGGAGCGGGGAGCACCGATGACGATCGGCACGCCCTCATTGACCGCCTTCAGGTACAGGAACGGGTCGTACGGGAGGTCCGTCGAGATGCGGGTACCGAGTGCGGATTCGATGTCGCGCGGCTTGAGGATCTCGCGCGCGAACATGTTGTTCAGCACGAACGTGGCCTTGCTGCCGACCGAGCCCGCCTCGTTCAGGTAGTCCAGCAGGGAGTGGACGGCCTTGAGGGCGGGGATCTCCGGGTAGACCGGCAGGACGACGGCCTCGGCTGCCTCGAAGATCGTCATCGTCCGCTCGTCGAGCTGGGACCCGGCGTCGATGACGACGAGCTCGTAGCCCTCGAGAAGGGTGCTCAGGATCCGGCCGATGTGCTCCGGTGTGATCTGCTCGGCAGACTCCGGCACGACGGGTGCCGCCAGGACGTGCAGGCCGCTGTCATGGCGCATCGCGTACGTGCGCATCAGTTCCGGCTCGCGCATCGCGGATTCGTCCCGGACGAGTTCGGCGATGCTCTGCTTCGGATCGAGGTTCAGGTGCGCAGCTGCCCCGCCGAACTGGAGGTCGAGGTCCACGAGGACCACCTTGTCCGGGCGCCGCTGTGCGGCCACGATGGCGATGTTCACCGCGATCGTCGTGGTCCCGACGCCGCCCTTGGGGCTGTACACGGCGACCGTCCGTCGCGCCTTCGCCATGGTCAGACCGTCCGAGGAGATGACCGGGGCCATGTCCTTCGAGCGCTGGAAGCGCAGCAGCAGGGCTTCGATGCGGGCCTCGACCTCCCGAGGGTCGAACGGCCGGGCGATCACATCGTCGGCGCCGGCCTCCAGGAAGCCGATGCGCTCCTCGACTTCGCCGCTCGATGCGACGCACAGGACCGGGACGGCAGCCATGGCCGGCGTTGCCCGGACCTCGCGGCACAGGTCG
>JBKJHI010000195.1:0-26582 GCA_046599085.1 Candidatus Limnocylindrales bacterium | reverse complement strand
CGACGAACAACGCCATCTGCCCGCTCGAGCGCACCGCGGCGATGTGGTGCCAGCCGGCCGCGAGGCCCCGGTCGGCCGAGGCACCCTGCCCTGCCCGCATGGAATGGACGTGACCGGACGGCAGGGTGCCGCAGTACGGCTCCCCACGGAAGACCGCGGTCGATGCGGCTCGCCGATAGCGGACGTCAGGTGTGCGATCGACGGTGCCGACGAGGACCCAGTCATCGTCGCCGTCGTAGCGATAGACCTGAGCAAGGGGCAAGGTCCCCGCATAGAGCATGCCATTGAAGGCCATCACGTTCATGACTTCCGTCTCGTCGCCGAGCCGTCCGGTCGACACCCACCGATCATCGCCGGCGTGTCGGAAGACCAGTCCGGTCGGCCACGTGCCGATGAACATCTGGCCGTCATACGCCTCGATGGCATAGACCTGCGTGGTGTCGGGCTGCATGCCGAGACTCGTCCAGCGTGAGCCCCCGGCGTAGCGAAACACCCCGCCTCCCCCCGTCTCCGAGCGGGCCGGCACCACGATCCCGGCGGCGGTCTGCGCGATCGCCGAATCGACGTGCGCATGGTCGTTCCCAGCGCCGTATAGACCGCCGGCGAACGCGCCAAGCGCAAGCATCCTTCGGCCAGGGCTGCCGCACGACACCCACCGGCCTGGAGCCTCCATCCGATAGACACCTTCGGTATACATCGGAGCGGCGTACAGCGCGCCCTCGAACGAGATGAGGGCAGTGATCGAATCGGCGCCATCGAGCTGTCCGCAATCGACCCACTCGGTCCCGCCGGCGTACCGGAGGATCCGCCCACCTGGCTCCGGGTTTGCCGATTCCGGCATCGCCGAGCCGCCACTCTTCAGGCGGGTGACGCCGGCATAGAGTTCGCCATCGTGAACGGCAAGCCGGGTCACCGCATTCGAGGTCCACGGGGTCCCGCAATCGACCCACCCATCGCCGTCCAGCCGATAGACGTGCCCACGATCGGTCGGCGCGCCCTCCCAGGTCGCCGCGTACAGCTCGCCGCCATGGACCGCGAGGCCGCAGATCATGATCGTCGAGGGCCCGGGCTTGCCGTGATCAGTCCAGGCCGGCGTCGTCGCTGAATCCATCCCGAAGAACAGATTTCGGTCGTTGCCGTGCGTGCCGCCCGATCCGCCGTGATGCATGCCGAGCGTGAACCCGCGGCGACCGTTCGTATCAAAACAGGCGGCGATGTCGCCGAGGCCCGTTCCGGGACTGGCGGCGGCGTTGACCCAGGCCGTCAGGGAGACGTCGGAGGTTCCGAGGTCGACGCCGCGGACGCCGGGCACGTCCAGTCGCCCGAGCCCGACTTCGATCCGCGCCGCACTGCGCCCGGAGCCGGACGCCGTGGACGGCCCGAACGTGACCGCACCGACCGGGACGGCATCGTATCCATGGCCAGACCCGTCGTGGCCATCCACCGCCAGATCCCAGGCTCCGATCAGCGCGTCATCGACCATCAGGAGTTCTCCTTTCGCTGTGCACAGGTACCGACGAGGCGACGTAGCGAGGGGAGCACCGATTCGAGGTGGCCTCTGCTGTCCCCTGAGCGATACTATTGTCCAACAATCAGGCGGAGTCGGAGTCGAGAGGCAGGCATGACGGAGGGGCTGCGTATCCCGGAGCAGGGGGCACTGGACTTCCTCGCGCTTGGCGCTGTCGTGTGCCGCCTTGATCCCGGGGTCATCCCATTTCGCAAGGCGACGTCGTACGCGGTCCACGTATCGGGCGGCGAGTTCAACGTCGCCGCGAACCTCGCCGACGCGTTCGGCCTCCGCAGCGGGCTCGCGACCGCGATGGTGGACTACCCCGTCGGCGACCTGGTCGCTGATCGGGTGCGCTCGATGGGCGTCACGCCCTACTATCGGCGCTTCGCGCACGATGGCGTGACCGGCCCGAATCTCGCCACGGTCTACAGCGACCGCGGGCAGGGACCACGGGCCCCGGTCGTGTTCTACAACCGGGCCAACGAGGCGGCCGCGCAGCTCAAACCCGGAGACTTCGATTGGGAGACGATCTTCGGGGCCGGTATCCGCTGGTTCCACACTGGCGGGATCTTTGCCGCCCTCTCAACGACGACGGGCGACCTCATCATCGAGGCGATGCAGGCGGCGCGATCCGCCGGTGCGATCGTCTCCTTCGACCTCAACTATCGCCCCAAGCTCTGGCAGGTTTCGGGCGGATCGGACCGCGCCCAGCGGGTGTTGGATGAGATCGTGCAGTACGTCGACGTGCTGGTCGGGAACGAGGAGGACATCCAGAGCGGACTCGGCATCCACGGACCGGAGGTGGCCACCGAGGGAGCCCTGGATCAAGCGCCGTTCGTCGAGATGATCAGTCGCGTCACGGAACGCTATCCAGGCATCAAGATGGTGGCCACGACGCTTCGCGACGTCGCCTCAGCGACTCGCCACCGCTGGAGCGCCGTGGCATGGCTCGATGGTCGGACGATGATGGCCCCGGTCTGCGATCTGGATGTCTACGACCGTGTCGGCGGCGGCGACGGTTTCGCGTCCGGGCTGTTCTACGGGCTGCTCTCGGGAGCGACCCCCGAGGAGGCACTCAAGCTCGGCTGGGCGCACGGCGCGCTGCTCACGACGTTCCCGGGCGATACGACGATGGCGACGCTCGACCAGGTCCGGAGCTTTGCCGCCGGCGGTTCATCGCGCATCCAGCGCTGACCGTCAAGGCGGCCTATCAGATCGCGGCGCCGTCGTAGACGATGGCGCCTGCCACGACGGTGCGGAGTACCTCGAGATCGAGACTCGACGCGTCCAGCCGCGCGACCGTCAGGTTCGCGACCATTCCCACCCGAAGGCTCTCGTGACCCGCGGCGATCGGCAGGCCCAGCAGCCGAGCCGGGTTGGACGTGACCATCCGAACTGCATCGCCAAAAGTCACGCCGGCGTACCTGACCGCGTTGACCAGGCATGGGCCGAGCGACGTCACGGCGCCCGCGAGATATGGCGTGCCCTTCAGTTCCAGGCGGCCCGAGGGCTGCAGGACGACCGTGCTGCCGTCGAACATCTCGTATTCACCGGGTGGCAGTCCGGCGGCCGCCACGGCGTCGCTGACGAGGATGCTGCGCTCCACGCCCTTCGCCCGGATGACGGTCTTCATCACGTCGGGGGGGAGGTGGACACCGTCAAAGATGAAACCGGCGCTCAGGCGGTCGTCCGCGAGCTGGTTCCAGATGTAGTTGGGATGGCGCGGCATGACGGCGTGCGCTCCGTTGCCGAGGTGCGTGGACCAGCGAGCACCGGCGTCCACGGCCGCCGTGATCTGGTCGCCGGACGCGGAGGTATGGCCGACCGACGCAACGACCCCGTCGGCGACCACGGCCGCGATGTACGAGGGGGCTTCGGCGTACTCGGGAGACAGCGTGACGATCCGGATCCGGCCGCCGGCAGCCTCCTGCCAGCGCTTGAACTCGTCGATGTCGGGCGGTCTGACGTGGCGAAGCGGATGAGCGCCCCGTGGCCCGTCCTCGGTGGCGATGTGGGGACCCTCGACATGGATCCCCGCGATCGACGCCGCGACCATCGGGTCCGCTTCGCATGCCGCACGGATGGCGGCGATCGATTCGAGCATCCGCGGCGCCGATTCGGTGCAGATCGTGATGCACGATGCCGTAACGCCCGCGGGCCACAGCGCACGGACCATGCCCGCGACCACCGCCACCGTCGATCCGGGGGCATTCGGGTCGAACCCGGCAAAGCCATTGATCTGGATGTCCATCCACCCCGGCGAGATCCAGACATCGCCAGAGTCGACACCACTCCGTTCCATCGCGGCGATGCGGCCATCGCGCACGACGATCCGAATGGGCTGGCCGTCCTCGGTGGAACGGCCTTCGAGAACCAGATCGTCCACGCTATCCCTTGAGACCGGTCAGCGTGATCCCTTCGACGATCCGGCGGCGCAGGAACATGAATGCCACCAACGTCGGCATCATCGCGAAGACAGCGCCGGCGGCCACGACGCCGAAATCGATCGAGTAGCTGTTCGCGAACTGGGACAGGCCCAGTTCCATCGGGAAGAACTTCGGGTCGTTGAGGATCAGCAGCGGCCAGATGAACGCGGTCCATGCCTGGATGAAGGCCAGGATCGCGAGCGCGGCCATGGCGGGAGCGAGCAGTCGTGGCACGAGCTGGACCATGATCCCGAACTCCGACATCCCATCGATCCGCGCTGCATCGAGGAGCTCGTCGGGGACACTGGTGATCGTGTTCTGACGGATGAAGAAGATGCCGTAGCTCAGGACCAGGAACGGCAGGAACAACCCGATGGGCGTGTTCACGAGGCCCAGCTGATTCATCTGGAGGAACAACGGGACCATGTAGATCTCGAACGGCACGATGGCCGTTGCGAGCACCAGCATGAACAGGACGTTGTTACCCGGGAACTTGAACTTGGCGAAGACATAGCCAGCCACGCTCGAGGTCAGGAGGATGAACACCGTGGACACGGTCGCGAAGACGATGCTGTTCCACATGTACTCAAGCAACGGGGCGCTATCGAACGCCTCCAGATAGTTGTCGAGCGTCCATGTCCTCGGGAGGAGGCTTGGCGGGATCTCGAGGAGCTCGGGCGCGGGCCGCAGCGAGGTGCTGACCAGCCAGAACAGCGGGAACACCATGATGATCCCGCCGATCAACAGGATCGCCACGACCACCCAGTAGGTCAGACGCGCGAGACCGGTGTTGCTGCCAGTTCTCATTCGGTCGACCCCCGCAGGAAGCGGAATTGGATGAAGGTCAGCACCACGATGATGATGAACAGGTACATGGCTTCGGATGCCGCGTAGCCCATCTTGAAGAAGCGGAAGCCATTCTCGAAGATGTCGTAGACGAGCACCCTCACGAGTTTGCCCGGGGCTCCCTGCACGTCCGAGGCCAGGACGTACACCTGGGTGAACACGTTGTAGGCGGAGATCGTCGTGATGACGACGACGAAGAGCGTGACCGGCGCCAGGAGCGGCATCGTGATCCGCCGGAACTGCTGCCAGGCGCTGGCGCCGTCCACCGCTGCCGCCTCATGGAACACATGAGGGATGGCGCGCATGCCCACGAGCAGGATGATCATGTTGTAGCCGATCATCTTCCAGACGGACAGGATGATGACGGCGATCAGAGCCATCGTCGGGTCGCTCAACCACGGCTGCTTGGGGATCCCGATGATCCCGAGCGTCGCATTGAGGAGCCCGTGGTCGTAGTGGAAGATCTCCCGCCAGCCGAGTGTGACCGGGACCATCGGCACGAGGACGGGTGCGAAGTAGAGCAACTCGATGGCCCCGCCGACGCGGCCACGGACGAAGCGTGCCAGCAGCGCGGCCAGGACCAGGGCGACGACGACGGAGATGACCGACGTGCCGATCGCGAACAAGGTCGTGTTCGTGAACGCCGTGCGGAAGTTCTCGTCACCCAACAGCTTGATGTAGTTGTCGAGACCGACGAACTTTTCCGCCGGCTTGATGAGCTCCCAGTCGTAGAGGCTCATGACCATGGCGAAGCCCGTCGGGATCACGCGCAGGTAGAAGAACAGCGCCATGACGGGCGCGAGCACGATGAACACGAACCGATAGCGTGCCCAGGTTCGCGACGGCACGCGTCGCACGGCAGCCAGCGGGCTATTCAATCGATCGACCCTCAGCGAATGCGTGGGTACGTGCTGCGTGGGCGCCGCCGGTGTGATCCGGCGGCGCCCACGGTGCTCAGGTCAACCGCCGTAGTGGCCGTTGTCCTTGAGGATCTGGTTGGTCTCGTCTGCCCAGGTGTCGAGCAGCTCCTGGATCTTTGACGGGTTACCCGACAGGTTCGCGAAGTCAGCGTACGCATCCACGAGGTGGGTGGCGAGCTTGGTCTCGAGCTCATCGAATTCGGGGATCGGCGGCGTGGTCGTCAGCTGGAAGCCGTCGGGCCGCTTGAGGAAGCCTTCAAAGGTGGGATTGGCCGCAAGGAATTCAGTGGTGTCGAGGTCCTGGCGAGCCGGCAGCCAGCCGGAGATCTGGAGCAGGTTGATCTGCTGCTCCTGCTCTCGCATGAACCGCACGAACTCCCACGAGCAGTCGGGGTTTGGCGCGTCTGCCGGAACGAACATCGACTCGACAGTCAGGATGTCGCCGACCGGCGGCGGAGCGGTGTCGTAGTGCCCGACGAGGTCGGGGGCATTGGTCGCGATGTCCGGGATCACCCAGGACTCGCGCAGGAACTGCGCGGTGGCCTTGGTCTCGAAGGCCTTGGCATCGTGATCGATGTTCAGCGAATCGACGTTGTTCTTGAGGAAGTCGACGTACGTGCCGAGGAGCTTGGCGCCCTCGGGACCGTTGTACTCGGCGACCCACATGCCGGGCGACGTCTCGCGAATGAGCGTCTTTTCGTACTGGAGCAGCAGGATCCAGAACTTTTCGGCGACGCCACTGCCCTGGCCGCTGAGCCGCAGGCTAAGGCCGGAGGTGGTCACGGCGCCATTGGCGTCGGTCTTGGCCAGCTTGACGGCGTTGTCGAGGAGCATGTCCATCGTGGTGGGGGGACCGGAGATCCCCGCCTCGGTGTACATGTCCGTGTTGTAGAACAGTGCCGTGCCGCCGGTGAACAGCGGAACGCCCCAGAAGCCATCGGTGTAGGTGCCGTCCTTGACGACCTCGGGTGCGTAGCCGCCACCGGTGATCTCCGTCTTGAGATCATCGGGCACGGGCTGCAGCAGCCCCTCGTCGATGAACCGGGCAAGGAAGTTGGTCGTGCGGACGACCACGTCGCCGGCCGTCTTGGACGGGATCGCGGTGGTGAGCTTCTGCTCGAAGCCGCGAAGGTCCGTGCTGAACACGGTGAAGTCGACATTCGGGTGCGTCGCCTTGAAGGCTTCGCCTGCCTGCTTGTAGACCTCGTCGACCTCCGGGTACCCGCCCCAGATGTTCAACGTGATGGGCGAGTCGCCGCATGCGTTGGCCGCTGGCTGGCTCGCGGCCGGGCTCGAACCGGGCGCTTGTGTCGGTGGCTGCGGTGTGGCTGCAGTGGAGCACGCCGCGGCCAGGATGGCCAGCGACGATGCGAGCGCCAGGATCCTGAAGTGATCCCTTGGCTTCCTCATGATTCTCCTCCTGATGGGTGGCTGACTGTAGTGGACGATGTCAATTCGCAACGGCGTGTCTCCTCGTTCCTCCCGTCGAGTCTCTCCTTTCTCGATGGTGGTTTGCATGCGACTCGGGGCGACGGGTGCCCGCCGCGAGATCAAGGCGAACGGTGCGTGGAGCCGCGCCTCGGATGCGGGCTGGCCCCGGATGGCCAACGGCCCAGGCCGAACGTCGTCGGGCGCGAGCGCTTCGTGTGTGATGGCTCCAGGGCAGCCATCCGGGTCATGAGCAACTCCCCGGCTTCGATGACGTGGTTGCGTACCGCGGAGTCGAGAAGCTCGGGGTCTCGAAGCTCGACTGCCTCGACGATGGGGAGGTGCTGTGCGACGAGGGTCGGTGCATCGGCCGACGAGATCTGGTTGGTCAGGACGATCCGACGTGACAGGACCTGGAGCGTGTCGAGCTGGTTCAGGAGCATCTCGTGTCCGCAGCGCGCGAAGACGGACCGATGGAAGGCGACGTCGGCATCGGCGACGGTGACCGGGTCGCCGCTCAACACGGCCACGCTGAGGATCTCGAATGCGGCACGGACCTCAGCCCCGATGCCCGGGTCCGAACCCGCGTTCTCCAGAGCCAGGCGGGAGGCATATGGCTCGAGGAGCGCGCGGAGACTCGTGATCTCCCACGTGGCACGCACGGACAGCTGCGACACGAACACGCCTCGGCGCGGCACGATGTCGATCAGCCCGCCATCTGCCAGGGTGCGCAGGGCTTCCCTCACGGTCCCCCGGGACGTCTCGAGGTGGCTCGCGAGGGCGACCTCGGGAAGCCTCGACCCGGGCGCGAACTCGCCGTGAACGATCGCGTCCCTGATGTAGGTCGCGACGGCCGTGGTCAGCGTCTCGGGGCGGAGGATGCTCATCGTCCCGACTCCTGCGGTCGCTTGATTGTCGGACAATAGACCATGAAACACCGGCCTCGCAAGTGGTTCGTGCGAGCCACCGCGCTAGGGATTGCGAATCCGGTGTTCGTACCGGGCATGGACGGCGACATTGGCCTCGTCGCCGCCCGGACTGTTGGAGCTCCGCCAGATCGGAGCTTCGATGCCACGTTGGGCAAGCTCCGCGATGGCCTCGAGCATGATCGAATTGAGCGCGTAGGCGTTGACCATCGTCGAGACCGGCCCGACCTTCTCGGACACGCCGTCGATCGACAGCATCGCGTCGCCCAGGGGCATCTTCGTGTCGACGACGATGTCGACCAGGTCGCACAGGTCCTTGCCGCTCGGGTGGCGGCTCGGGTGGCCCTGGGGAAGACCCCGCTGGTTCGCGATCGACGTGACACCGATGCTGGTCATCCCGAGTTCGCGAGCGTAGTCGGCGCTGTCGATGGTTGCTGCATTGATGCCATAGGCATTGACGATGATCAGGAGATCGCCGGCCCCCATGCCCGCTCCCCCCAGGATCGCGCGGGCGTAGCCGGGAGTCCGCTCGATGGCCATCGAACGCGCGGCTCCGTGCCCGAGGTAGAACCCATCGTCGATGAACGCGTAGATGCACGCGAGCCCGCCGGCGCGCGAGAAGACCTCCTCGGCGCCGATCTGGGAATGGCCGCCTGGCCCGATCACATAGATGAGCCGATCCTCCGCGATCCGATCGGCCACGGCACGGCCAGCCGCGCGGATCGCGTCGCCCTCCTCGGCGGCGAGCCGGGACAACAGTTCGGTTGCCTTGTGCAGGTACGTGACGTGGATCGGATCGGTCATGACTTCCTCCTCGCGTGGTGCGACGATCGCTGGATCAAGCGGCGGGTGCTCCGGATGCGTAGGCGATGATGGCGTCCACGAGTCGCTCCCCTTCACCGGCTTGGAGCACGCTGGCGTTCGGCTCGTAACCGCCGATCTCGAACGCGTCTGCGGGCGGGATATAGCCGATCGAACCGTCGCACAGGGCCGCGATGCAGGTGGCGTCCCCGCCGAGTGCAGCCCGGATCGCCTGGCCCAGCTCCACGAACAACTCGCCCTGGACGCCGATGTGGAGCAACGGGCCGATCGCGAGGACGCTGGTACGCGTCCGGACGGGGCCGTCACGCTCTGGGTCGGCCGCCTGCGCGGCGATGATCTCGGCATACGCTGCCGCGACCAGCGCGTGATACGTCGCATCGGTCGAGAGCTCCGCTTCCCGAACGGTTCGCTCGGCAGCGCGCGCGACTCGTGCCGCCTCGCGCGCGACCTCGAGCTCGGGCAGCCGCTTCCGTCGGAGCGGGACCTCCTGGAACGTGCCCCAGACCCGACTCGACGGCCGTGGCGAGAGCCCGCGGTGGACGGCGATCGCGCAGTCCGCGATCGTCCGGCCATACCGTTCCGCGGATTCGAACGTCCGCCACGGGACGACGACGCCGACCATCGATCCCTCCGGCGAGTAGCCGCCGGGATTCACATCGCCCTGTGGCCCCGTCGAAAAGACGGTGACACCGCCCAGCTCGGCGTCCACCGCGCGACACACCTCGCCCGGGAAATCGGCCGTGTACAGCATGTTGTCGGGACCCAGCGTCGTCGGATGACACCCGTAGTTGACGAGTGTCGCGATGGGGCGCCCATCGACGCCGTCGAAGCGCGCCACCGTGACTCGATCGTCGACCGGTCCTCCGTTCGGCCGACGGTTCGCACCGATCCCGTGGACCTCGCCGACGCCCACGGCGGCCTCGGCGGGGCGCCGCTGCTCCCAGGCCCGAGCCACGGCGTCCGCGATCTTGTGGCCGATCTCCGTCTCGACATCGGACGCCTCCGGAAAGCCCGGCCCGCTATGGGTATGCGTTCCGGCGAGCTGCAGCCGCTCTCGTGGGATCCCGGTCCGCTCCAGGACCTCGGCGGCGATCAGCGACTGCAGTCGTGGCTCGACCCAGACCAGATCGGCGACGACGAGTCCGACCGACGTGCCGTCCTCGCCTTCGGCCACGATGACCCGGGCCATGAGCGGATCGTGAACGCCGGTGGCGCCCGCGGTCCGGGCTGGCCCGTAGCCGATCATGGGCATCCCGAGCGGAGGCGTGATGTCGGCCATCGCGGCGCCGACCTTCACCGAGCGTCTCCTCCGAACACGATGGTCCGCGCCTCTCGGTGGGACGCGTACACGGCCTCGATCACCTCGACGGCATTCCGACCGTCGTCTCCCGTGACGGCGGGTGCGCGATCGTCGCGGACCGCCTCCGCGAAGTCCGCGTATTGGCGAAGGTAGCCCGTCGAGTTGGTGCCCCATGTCGCCGTTCCGCCCGCCCCAGGAGTCGCGTCGCCGGCAGGCTGCGCGGGCTGCTCGGGCTCCGGTACGCCGGGCACGTTCCACTCCTCGGCAGCATCGCCGGAGAGGTGGACGTGGCCCGCATCGCCGTAGACCCGGAGCTGGACCGGCGCCTCGGGGTTGGCGCACGTCGTGGCGACGATGGAACCGAGCGCCCCACTGGCGAAGCGCAGGCTGGCCGATGCCGTGTCCTCGGCCTCCATCGCGTGCCCGATCGTCGCCGTGTGCCCGGCGACCGAGAGCACAGGGCCCCCGATCCAGCGGACGAGATCGATCACGTGGATCGCCTGGTTCATAAGGACCCCGCCGTCAAGGGCGATCGTCCCCCGCCATGCGGCACTGTCGTAGTACGACTGCGGGCGACTGTAGAGCCCCTCCGCGATCACGAGGGAGATGCGGCCCAATGCCCCCTGCGTGACCGCGTCGTAGAGCGCCCGAACCGCTGGTTCGAAGCGACGCTGGGACACCGTCGCGACGCGCTTTCCCTGGCGGCGTCCTTCGCTCACCACCGCGTCCGCGTCGGCGACGGTCAGGGCGATCGGCTTCTCGATCAGGACGTGCTTGCCATGACGCAACGCATCCAGCGCCTCGGCCGGATGGAGGCCCGATGGCGTGCAGATCGATACGGCATCGACGTCGTCCCGCGTCAGCAGATCGTCGAGATCCGTGGACCACGGGACGGCCCAGCGCTCGCCCGCCGCTCGAGCCCGATCTGCAGAGGCACTCACCACGCCGACCAGCTCGGTCGCCTCGAGCGCTGCGATCGCCTCGAAATGCTGCGTTGAGATCGCGCCACACCCGACGAGGCCGATGCGCAGTGCACCAGGGGCCGTCATCCGCGAACTCGGGCGACTTTGGCGACGGCGGCCACGACATCGTCGAGGTCCGCGTGGGTACCCATCAGGATCGGCATGGTGAGCATCAGGATCTCGTCGGTCTCGGCACGCTCCGCGTTCGGGCAGGCGCCGGGCTCTGCGCCGCCCAGCCGGACGATCTCGTCACGAACGGCCTGGTTCCGGTTGAGGGGTGTGTACCCGTGGAAGTTCGGGATCCCCTCCGCGGCCAGTGCCCGCGAGAGTTCCATCTTGGATAGCCCGCCGTCAGCGGCCCCCAGCCATCGCCAGTGATACGTGTACCAGCTGTGGGCTGTCACGCCGTCGGGGACACGCAGGGGCGCAACGCCGGGGATCTCCGACAGGCGCTGCGTCAGGTACGCGGCGGCCTCCGTCCGATGCGCCTGCTGTTCCGGCATCCGGCGCATCTGGGCGAGGAGCACGGCTGCCTGGAACTCGGTCATCCGGAGATTCCAGCCGAGGCGAACATGCTCATACCATTCGCCGCCGCGACGGCGCCCGACGTTGCGGTACGACCAGAGCAGCTCGTCGAGCTGATCGTCGTTCGTCAGCATCATCCCGCCCTCGCCCGCGTTGATGGGCTTGGACGATTGGAAGCTGAAGGTGCCGATGTCGCCGATCGCCCCGACCGGCGTGCCCCGCCAGGCCGCTCCGTGGGCCTGCGCCGCGTCTTCCACGACGCGCAGTCCGTGGCGGTTTGCCGCGGCCATGACGCCGTCCATGTCCACCGGGGAACCGGCGTGATGGACGGGGATGATCGCCTTCGTGCGCGACGTCACCGCGGCGTCGATCAGAGAGGGATCGATCAGCAGCGTGTCGGCCTCCACGTCCACGAAGACCGGGATCGCGCCGATCATCAAGGCGGCACTCGCCGTGGCGATGAACGTGTACGGCGGGACGATCACCTCATCGCCGGGCCCGATGTCCAGCGCCTTGAGGGCCACGGACAGGGCCATCGTTCCGTTGACGCAGGAGACCCCGTGGCGCGCGCCCTGGAGCTCCGCGAACTCGACTTCGAGTTGCTTGACGTACGTTCCATCGATGGAGCCCCAGACACCGGACCGAAGCGCAGCGAGGAGCGCCTCCTCCTCCTCACGTCCGAAGACCGGCCATCCATCGAACGGCCGGGTCCGTACAGGAGTCCCACCGTTGACTGCGAGGTCGGACATCGCGGATCCCCTTTCATGCACTGCCATCAGGCGGGCACCTGAGACGCCGCTGCCTCGTCCACGAACAGGACTGCGGCCGGATGGTTGCGCAGTGACGAAGCGGGGCAGGCGGTGCTGATCGGACCGTCGAGGGCCGCGGCGACCGCCGCCGCCTTGTGTGGCCCCAGGACGACACCCGAGATCTCAGCGCTACCGAGGAGCGCCGAGATCGTCACGGTCATCGCGAGGCGCGGAACCTGCTCGAACGCGTCGAACGCACCGTCGCGCACCTGTTGGTGGCGACTCATGTCATCGATCTCCACCAGCTTCACGACGTGCGGGTCGTTGAAGTCCGCGACGTGCGGGTCGTTGAAGGCAAGGTGGCCGTTCTCTCCGATCCCCAGCAACACCAGATCGACCGCGCCATCGGCCAACAGCGCCCCGTAGCGCTCGCATTCCGCCGCAGGATCCGGGTTGCCGCCGTCGAGCAGCTCGATGCGGCCGGGCCGGACCCGCGACCAGATGTGCTCGTCCAGCCACTGCCCGAACGAGCGCGCATCGCCGAGAGGGAGGCCCACGTATTCATCCATGTGGAAGGCCTCGATGCGATCCCAATCGATGCCGTCGACCTGAGCCAGTGCATCGAGGAACGTGACCTGCGACGCAGCGGCAGCGAAGATCACGCGCGCTCGTGGAGCGGCCGCGAGCCGTTCACGAAGTCGTTC
This sequence comes from Candidatus Limnocylindrales bacterium, assembly GCA_046599085.1. Lineage (GTDB taxonomy): Bacteria > Chloroflexota > Limnocylindria > Limnocylindrales > CSP1-4 > SPCO01. Next base: position 13,464 of record JBKJHI010000195.1, on the reverse strand, counting down.
GCCAGCGTGCGCGGCGGCGGCGGCGCCGACTGCCTGTCCGTCAGCGAGGACGAACGTGCGCAGCCGATCGCGAACCACGGTCCTCATGCGTGCGGTGGGACGAAGACCACGAAGAACACGTAGTCGAGCGGCTCTGAACCCGTGTTCGTGATCGCATGTTCCACGCCGATCTCGATCTGGACGCAGCTTCCGGCGCTGACGTCGGTCCGTTCGCCGTCGAGCTCGACATAGCCGCTCCCCGAGGCGACGTAGTAGATCTGGTCCTCGTCGAGGTGGGTGTGGGCGGGAACGGTCTCGCCCGGATGGATGCGGACGTGAGTGACGTTGAGACGATTCGTTTCGAACACCGGGCGGTAGTCCGCGTACGACTGCGGTTCGACCGCGAGATCCGCGAAGTCCTTGATCACCGGCGACCTCCGTGATGACTGATGGTGGACGCCGTCACGACTGATCGTGAACGCCGACGTCCCCTGCGACGGCGCCCAGGCTGACCGCGTCGTAGTCCCAGCCGTGCTCGATGCACATCTCCTGAACGTGGGCGTCCCAGGTCGGCTCCGCGGCCGGCGGGCCTGCCGTGAAGCAATCGATGCTCAGGTAGGTGAAGCGTCCCGGCCCCGTATTGCGGACCTCGTGATACAGACCCGGTGGGGTCCGCACGAAGTCGCCCGGCCGCAACGGGTGCGTCCGGTCGTCCCCATCTTTCACGGTCAGCTCGGCTTCGCCCTCGAGGATGTAGAAGACCTGCTCGACATCGGGATGGACATGAAGCGGCGGTGCCTCGCCCTGTTCGAGGATGACGAAGAACGCTTCGGACGTGGTGGCGTCCTTGCGGTCCATGATCAGATCATTGGTATGGGTCGGGAACCGGTAGCGCGTCACCGTGCGGGGATCGAACACGTACTGGGTCATCGGACGGGCCTCCATCGCCTGCGCTTCCGTTTGCATCGTTTTGGATTGTCCTACAATAGACTCTTGGACATCGGGACCGCAAGGACCATACTGTGGGGTGTCGTCCCACAGCAGCTCGAGGCGCGTCGCCCGAATGCCGCGAAACCGGACGTGTGTGGAGGCGAGCGCCTGTGACCAGCCCCGATCTGTTTGACCTTCACGGGCGCGTCGCGGTCGTCATCGGTGGGACCGGCGTCCTGGGTGGTGCGATCTGCCACGGACTCGCGGATCAGGGCGCAGCGATCGCCGTCCTCGGTCGCTCCACGGAGAGGGGAGCCGCGCGGGTCGCGGCCCTGGAGGCAGCCGGGGCCAGGGCCATCGCCGTCGCGGTGGACGCCACGGACCCGGACGCCCTCGAACTCGCCCAGCAGGAGATCGTGCGGCAGCTTGGTCCCGTGGACATCCTCGTGAACGCTCCCGGGGTCAACAGCTCGACGCCCTTCTTCGAGATCGACCTCGCGGAGTGGCACCGCCTGCTCGACTCGAACCTGACCTCGGTCTTCCTCGCCTGCCAGGTGTTCGGCCGGGCGATGGCGGCGGCAGGCCGGGGCGGCTCGATCATCAACATCTCGTCGGCATCGTCCGGCCCTCCGCTGTCCCGGGTCTTCGTCTACTCGATCGCGAAAGCGGGCATCAACAATCTGACCCAGTACCTGGCCGGCGAGTTTGCCCCGCACCAGATCCGCGTCAATGCGATCGCGCCCGGGTTCTTCCCCGCGGAGCAGAACCGGCTCCTGCTGTCCGAGGAACGACGCGCGTCGATCATCCGCCACACGCCCGCCGCGCGTCTGGGCGAGCCGCATGAACTGGTCGGGACCGTGGCCTGGCTCGCGTCGGAGCGCGCCTCGGGCTTCGTGACCGGGGCGATCGTTCGGGTCGACGGCGGGTTCAGTGCGATGACGATCTGACGGTCCGATGGATCTCCCTCTGGACGACATCCCGATGATCCCAGGCGCCACTGCCGCCGACCTGGATCCGCTGTCCGTCTTCCGTCACGCGAGCCTGCCGAACTGGGCGCTCGTTCGGCACACCATGGATCCGACCGAGATCGATGACGTCCAGGCGGCCGTTGCGGCCGCATTCGCGACCGTCGAGGGTCGGATCACGGCCGGCCAGCGCGTCTGCCTGGCGGTGGGGAGTCGCGGGATCGACCGGATCGCCGACGTGACCAGAGCAAGTGTCGACGCCGTCCGGGCCCTGGGTGCGGAAGTCTTCGTCGTCCCTGCCATGGGCAGTCACGGTGGCGCCACGGCCGAGGGCCAGATCGCGGTTTTGGCGTCTCTCGGCGTCCGTGAGTCGACCATCGGCTGCGAGATCCGTTCGAGCATGGACACGATCCAGATCGGCGACATCGATGGTGTTCCCGTGTTCATCGACCGCCATGCGTTCGAGGACGCGGACGCGATCATCCCGATCAACCGGGCGAAACCACACACCGACTTCCACGGTCCCGTGGAGAGCGGCCTGCTCAAGATGATCGCGATCGGGCTGGGCAAGCAACGGGGTGCCGACACGTTCCATGGGCGGGGATTCGCGACCTTCGCGACGCTGATCCCCGCGGTCGCCGGGTTCACGCTCGAGAAGGTCAACATCCCCTTCGGTCTGGCGCTGCTCGAGAACGGCCATGCGCGCCTCCGCCGGATCGAAGCCGTGCCCGCAGAGACGATGCTCGAGCGCGAGCGAGCCCTGCGTGACGAAGCCGATCGGGACATGGCCCGTCTGCCCGTGGACGAGATCGACGTCCTGATCATCGACCGGATCGGCAAGGACATCAGCGGTCTTGGCATGGACTCGAACGTCGTGGGGCGCTACTACACCGGCCCCACCGGCCGGAGCCCCGCGATCCAGCGGATCATCGTCCGCGACCTGACCGACGCGTCCGAGGGCAACGCCGTCGGCCTCGGAATGGCGGACGTGACCCTTCGCGCCGCCGTGGAGCGCATCGACGCCACGAAGACATACATGAACTGCATCACCGCCAAGACCCCTGAAGGCGCCCGGATCCCGATCACGGTCGACACAGATCGCGAGGCGCTCGACATCGCCATCGCCTGCTGTCTCGGCGTGGATGCCGCGACCGCCCGCGTGGTCCGGATCCAGGACACCAAGCATCTTGAGTGGTTCTTCGCCAGCGAATCCATCCTGGCCGAACTTGCGGCGTCACGTGCCTGTGAGATCGTCGGCCCGCTCGAGGGCATCGGCTTCGACGCCCTGGGCGGATTCTCCGATGCCTTCCCCGACTGACCTCGGGCCGTGGTTCAGTGAGTTGGCGCCGGCGCGCCGTGGCGCGCTCCTCTATGTCGTCGCCGGGCTCATCTTCGTTGCGACCGATTCGCTGACGAAGTCGCTGGTCGCCGACCTGCCGGTCGTCGATGTCATCTTCGGGCGACACGTGACATACCTCCTCGCGGTCATGGTCATCGCCGGCCGACGGCACCCTCGACGGATCCTCGTCACGTCCCGGCTGAGACTCCAGATCGCGCGCGGCCTGGCGATGTTCGGCGCGACGGCGAGCTTCTTCCTGGCACTGTCGCTCCTGCCGCTCGCTGAGGTCAGCACGCTGGCTTCGACGACACCGCTCATCGTCGTTGGACTGGCCGGACCGTTGCTCGGGGAGCGGGTCACGCGTTCGGCGGTCGCCGGTGCGATCGTCGGCTTTGCCGGCGTCCTCATCCTCGTCGGGATCGACCCGAGCAATCTGAACCCCGCGATGCTCGTCCCGCTTGGAACGGCCTTTTCGTTCTCTCTGTTCAGCCTGCTCACGCGAGCCCTCCGGTCCGAGGACTCGAACGTGACCGTCTTCTACTCCGGTCTCGTCGGGTTGGTGGCGGCCACGGTCCTGTGGGTGGTCATCCCGACCTCGACCTCACCCGAACCGTGGCAGTGGCTGGCGATCGGCACGGTCGGCCTGACCGCCCTGACCGCCCATCGCCTCCTGGTGGCGGCCTATCGCTGGGGTCGAGCCAGCGACATCGCTCCGCTCGGCTATCTCAGTCTCGTCTGGTCATTCCTCGTCGGCGCCATCCTCTTTGGTGAGGGGGTCCAACCTCGTGCCCTCATCGGCGCGATCGCGATCGCGATCGGCGGCATCGCGGCCCTGCGCAGTGGCGGACCAGCGGAGGAGGACCTCCCGCCCGCATCGGTCGATTTCGGGGAACTCGCAGTCGAACTGGAGGCGGAGCCCGAGCGTGACTCAACATGACTGACCATCACCGGGGCGCCCGGCCACTCAAGCTCGGGTTCTCGCTCTGGAGCCAGGTCACCGACTGGCCGTCGCTGCGTGAGGCCGGGCAGCGGATCGACGACCTGGGCTTCGAGTATCTCTTCACCCAGGACCACCTGTACGCGACCTTTGGTGACCCGCACCAGCCCGTCTTCGAGGGGTGGACGCTCCTGGGTGCGCTCGCATCGGCGACCAGCACGGTCAGGCTTGGGACCCTGGTCAGCGCGAACACCTTCCGGCATCCGGGCCTGATCGCGAAGATGGCGACCACGCTCGATCACGTGAGCCAGGGACGGGCGGTCCTCGGCCTTGGGGCCGGGTGGTTCGAGGAGGAGCATACGGCTCACGGGATCGCGTTCGGTGCGTCGGCGGGTGAGCGGCTGGCCTGGCTGGACGAGTCCGTGCGGGCGGTCAAGGCGCTGCTCGACGGGCAGACCGTCAACCACGACGGCCCCCACTACACCTTGGTCGATGTGCGGCAGGCTCCCCTGCCCATCCAGCGGCCGATCCCGATCCTCATCGGCGGATCCGGTGAGCGACGGACGCTGCTCACGACCGCCCGCTACGCCGACATCTGGAACGGCCTGGGCTCGGTCGAGACGCTCCGCCACAAGCTGGCCGTGCTCGACGACCACTGTGCGGCGATCGGCCGCGATCCGGCCACGATCGAGCGATCGGTCACCTGCAAGATGATCATCCGCGACGATCCGCGGGAGGCCCGCACGGTGTGGGAGGCGGCCCTCGCGGCCAACCTCACGCGTCCGGACATCGAACCCGACCCATGGCTGGGGCCACCGGAGGCGATGGCCGAGCGGATCCACGCGTACCGGTCGATCGGCGTCACCACCGTGATCGTCTCCGCCCCCTGGCCGTATGACCTGGAGACGATCGAGCGTCTTGCGACCGAGGTGCGCCCGCTCGCGGTCAGCTGACGATCTCGACGCGCCCGGCGGGCTGAGCGGCCCCGAATTTGACAATCGATTGTTGCCACGGCAGCATCGGCCCATGTTCGAAGGCAGCGAGCCGCGTGTCGCCGTCGCCGACCTGGCGACCATCGCCGCCGGCGTGGATCACGCTGAGGGCATCTGCCTGTCCCCCGATGGATCGCTGTACGTCTCCGGTGAGCTGGGGCAGATCTACCGGATCGGTGCTGACGGAGTCGCCACGGAGATCGCCACCACCGGCGGCTGGACCCTGGGCCTCGCCGCCGACGGGGCCGGGCGGATCCTCGCGTGCGACCCGGCCCGCCACGAGGTCCTCCGCCTGGATGTGACGAATGGATCCTGGACGTCGCTCACCGGTGGGCCTGCGGACGCCCCGTTCATCACCCCGAACTGGGGGGCATACGGTCCCGACGGCACCTTCTATGTGTCCGACTCGGGGGGCTGGAAAGCCCGCGACGGACGGCTGTTCGCCATCCGACCCGATGGACGGACGGAGCTGTTCAGCAGCGAGTCGACCGATTTTCCGAACGGCCTCGCGGTCAGCCCAGACGGCTCCGAGCTGTGGGTCCTCGAGAGCACGCCCGGCCGACTGGTCCGGATGGCGATCAAGGCTGACGGCACGGCAGGCCCGCGCCGCGTCGTCGCCGAGCTGCCCGGGACCGTACCGGACGGGATCGCCTTCGCCACCGACGGCTCTGCGGTCATCGCCTGCTACCGACCGGACATCGTGTTCCGCTGGCGGCCGGACGGACCGCCGGAGCTGCTCGCCTCGGACCCCGAGGGAACGGCCCTGGCGGCGCCGACCAACGCGGCCTTCTTCGGCCCCGACCTCGAATCGATCGCGGTGCCGAACATCGGCCGTTGGCATGTCACGACCTTCCGGGTCGACGGCCTGCGCGGCGTTCCGCTGTGGTATCCCGCCGCCGCCGACCTGGGCTACTGAGGTTCGTCGTGACCACGATCACCGCCGTCGACGTAATGACCATCCAGGCACAGCTCCCCGCGCCGGTCATCTTCGGCGAGTGGGTCATGGACACGCGCGAGTTCGCGCTCGTGCGGGTTCGAACGGACGTCGGCGTCGATGGCTTCAGCTACACCCTGACCAGGGACGGTGCGGTCGCCGAGCAGATCCGCAAGACGATCGCAAGGGTGTACGTCGGGACGGACATCGACGCGCGCGAACGAACGTTCACGGTCGCCTGGCGACGGAGCCTTGCGTCCCACGCCGGAGGGATCGGCCTGCGGGCATTGTCCATCGTGGACCTCGCTTGCTGGGATGCCGCGGCAAAGGTCGCTGAGCGCTCGATCGCCGACCTGTTGGGCGGCCACAACGCCCCCATGCCTGCCACCGCCATCATCGGCTACCCGCCGGGCACCATGGGTCCCGAGGAGACAGGCGCGCAGACCGCCGAGCTGTACGCCGCAGGGTGGCGTCGCTTCAAGGCGCCAGTGGCGGCGACGCCGGAGCGCAGTGCAGGGCGGCTTCGAGCGGCCAGGGCCGCGGCGCCCGACGCGTGGCTGGGCATGGATGCGGCATGGGTCTACGACGACGTCGAGACCGCGGCGGCCTTCATCGAATCGATCCCGGATGTCGGTCTCGGCTGGTTCGAGGACATCTTCCCGCCGGGTGATGCCGCGCAACTGCGCGCCCTCCGCGACCGCATCGACGTCCCGATCGCAATGGGCGACGAACAGGGCGGCGCCTACTACCCGGCTGCCCTCATCGCGGCCGGTGCGGTGGATGTCGTGCGCGTCGACCTGACCTGCATGGGCGGCATCCCCCGCGGACGCCGGGTCATCGATCAGGTCCTTGATGCCGGGCTGGCGTTCGCGCCGCACATGTTCCCGCACGTCCACAGCCAGGTGCTGGCCGCGCTTGGCCACACGGATGTCCCGATCGAATGGGGCATCCCGTTCACGGGCGTCCACCCCATGGACGATCCCCTGCCCCAGCCGACGATCCTGCCCGGCGGGCTGATGGCGGCCATACCCGAAGGCCCCGGGTTCGGGCATCTCGTGGATGCCGACTGGGTCCGCAGCCAACCGCATGACGATCCCGCGGGTATCGTGGCGTCACTGTGACCTGGTGGTTCGAGGACGCACGACCCGGGGCGACGATCGAGCATCCGCGCGGGCGCACGATCACGCCCGATGAGCATGCTCGGCTCGCATGGCTGACCGACAACGCCAGCCCGGTCCACGGCGATGCACATCGGGCCTCGACCGGGCCGTTCGGGCAGCCGCTCGTCCTGGGTGCGTTGACTGTGGCAGTCGTCCTGGGGCTCTCGGAGCCGGCGACGGCACGCGCGGCCGACGCGGTTCGCGCCACACCGCGCGGCTGGCGGCGGATCGCCCTGACCGCCACGGTCCTCGGGGGCGACACGCTCACGGCGTCATCGCGGATCGATTCCGCTGAGCGCGATGACGACGGCCTCGGCGGGTGGGTGCGGCGCACGGTCGAGGGCCGAACGCAGTCCGGGACGGTCGTGACGACGATCGACGAGGAGCGCTGGGTCCCGAGCCGGACCTGATCGAGCGCGGAACAACCGATTGTTGACATCGATTGTCCTGCAGCGTATGGTCCGGCCGGAAACGTTCTCCGGGTGCGCCATGGAGACGGTTCGGGACCATGCCAGTGTTGAGGAGGAAGCTGTGGAGCACGACGAAGCCCGAGGCGGGCAGGAACCGGCGAACCCCGCGTCCAAGGTGATCCAGGATGCCCTCGCGGGCCGGATCAGTCGACGGCAGTTCGTCCGCCGAGCCACAGCACTCGGCATGTCCGGTGGCGCCATCGCAGCCGTCGTGGCCGCGTGCGGCGGCTCGACCGCGACCAGCGGGCCGACCACTGCGCCGACGGATGCACCGACGACCGCCCCCAGCGGCGAGCCCTCCGCGGCCGCCTTCGATCCGATGCGCTACGCCGGGGAGAAGGTCCGCATCGCCATCGTCGACGGCGAGCGTGACGAGGCCGGGCTCAAGGACAAGATCGCCGACATCAAGTCCACGATGGGCATCGACGTCGAGCTGACGACGATGGCGCTCGGGGCGCTCCTGGAGTCCAACAACCAGAACCTCCGGGCACCGGAATCGGCGTTCGACATCCTGCATGTGCTCGGCTTCTCGGTCGCCGGTACGGTCGGTGCCGATCTCTTCCAGGAGCTGACGCCGTGGGTCGCTGACCCGGCGCGAACCCCGGCCGACTACGACCTCGCCGACTTCCCGGACGGCGTCCTCAAGTACGCCGGGTACTTCGACGTCGCGGCCGGCGAGTTCGGTGGCGACAAGCTGTATCTCATCCCGGGCATCCACTCGGGTTCGTGCATCCTGTTCTACCGCAAGGATCTGCTGGATGCCGCCAGTGTCGCCGTGCCGACCAACTGGGAGGAATACCTCGCCGCCGCCGAGAAGCTGACCTCCGGCGACGTCGCCGGCAACTGCATGATCGGCGCGAACGACGTGTCACTGTTCCTCGTGGACTGGTACACCCGGTTCATCACGATGGGCGGCACGTTCACCACCGGCTCCAAGGCCGACAAGACGCTGATGACCAACTTCACGTCGCCGGAATCGGTGCGGGCGCTGCAGCACATGATCGACTGCGTGCAGTTCGCCCCGGCGGCCGTGACGAGCTACGGCTTCACGGAGAGCCTCGACGCGTTCATCTCCGGCAAGGTCGCGATGATGGCCTTCTGGTCCACGATCGGCGGCGGCATCTACGGCCCCGATTCCCCGGTGGCCGGGACGACCGAGACGGCCGTCATGCCGGCCGATGCCGGCCAGACCCCGCGCGCCATCCGTGGCGGCTGGGGCCTGGGCATCCCCAAGAACCTGCCCGACAAGAACAAGGATGTCGCCTGGCACCTGATGACGTACATCACGTCGTCCGCCTTCGAGAAGTACCAGGTCGGCACCTACCAGACGGACCCGAACCGAGCGTCGACGTTCATCGATCCGGAGCTCGTGTCCAAGCTGCCGCACCTGCCGATCGCCGGCGAGGCGACAGCGACCGCCCAGATCCTGGAGATCGCGAACATCCCGGAGACGTTCGCCATCGTCGGCGAGGCGGCACGCGAGTTCAACCTCGCGCTGACCGGCACGCAGGATGCTGCGACGGCCTGCCAGAAGGCGCAGGATGCGTCGCTCGGGATCCTTCGCACGGGCGGGCACCTCGCCTGATCCACGACTGCGAGCCCGGGGTCGCACCCGGGCTCGTGGCCTGACCCCCGCGCATCACGACGACCGACAGGAGGCCCATGGAAGCGGCGCGTGTGGAGGGCCGGATCGCGCGAAGCCCCCTGCACTCGCGGCGGGACATCGGGCTTCTCATCGCGCCGGCCCTCGCCTACCTCCTGATCTTCTCCCTGTTCCCGCTGCTCTACAGCCTGACCATCTCGTTCTTCCACTGGGACCAGGTCGCGAGTTCGTTCGACTTCATCGGTCTGCGCAACTACGCGGACCTGGTCGCGGATCCGGTGTTCTGGACCGCCGCGACCAACTCGGCGATCATGACCGGCCTTGGCGTCGCCATCCAGGTCGTCCTGGGCACGGCGCTGGCGCTCTTCTTCGACCTTCACCTGCGCGGCTCCTGGCTGGTCCGCGGCGTCCTCGTGCTGCCGATGCTGCTGACACCGGTCGTGGTCGGCCTCATGTGGCGGGCGCTGCTCAATCCCGACTGGGGGATGATCAACTGGGCCCTGGGCCAGCTGGGGCTGCCCAAACCGCTCTGGCTGGGCGATCCGAACCTCGCGCTCTGGACTCTGACCGTGGTCGATGCCTGGCAGTGGACGCCGTTCGTGATGGTCGTGGTCTTCGCCCGGCTCCAGGCGCTGCCCCGTGACGTGTTCGAGGCTTCGCAAGTCGACGGGGCGGGCCGCCTCGCCACGCTCACCCGGATCACCCTGCCGCTGCTCGCCCCGGCGATCGTCTTCGCCGCGATCTTCCGGGCGATCGATGCCTTCCGCTCCTTCGACGTGGTCTTCGGGCTCACCTACGGCGGGCCGGGCCGGTTCACGACCACGTTGAGCTTCTACACGTGGGAGCAGGGCTTCAGCTTCACCCGCTACGGATACGCCTCCGCGATGGCCTACGTGATGGTCATCGTCGCGACGATCGGTATGACGCTGCTCTTCCGCATCGTCCGGACCCGCCGGGAGGACGCATCGTGATCAGCCGTCGCGTCGAACGCGCCCTCGCCTACATCCTCCTGCTGGTGATCCTCGTCATCGGCCTCGCGCCGTTCGTGATCCTCGCCATCATCTCGTTCAAGACCCGGATCCAGGTCCTGCAGGTCCCGCCATCGCTCGAGTTCGATCTGGACCAGATCGTCAAGAACTATGGCGACGTGATCATCGACCGGGGGTTCCTGGGCTACACGGTCAACTCGATCATCGTCACGGCGAGCACGGTCGTCCTGTCGCTGGCCATCGCGACGCCGGCGGCCTATGCCTTCTCGCGACTGCGATTCCGCGGCCGCGATCGATGGGCGACGACGATCCTGTCGTTCCGATTCATGCCGCCGGTCGCCATCGCCATCCCGGTCCTGTTGATGATGCGGACGATCGAGCTCGACGACACCTACGTCGGCCTCGTCCTGCCGTATGTCGCCTTCAGCCTGCCGCTCGCGATCTGGATCCTCATCGGGTTCTTCGACGAGATCCCGCGCGAACTCGACGATGCGGCGCTCGTCGACGGCTGCTCGCGGGTCGGCGTGCTATGGCGGATCATGCTGCCCCTGGTACGCCCGGGCCTGATCGTGGCCGCGATCTTCTCGGCGATCTTCATCTGGAACGAGTTCCTCGTGGGCCTCTACCTCGTGAACACCCAGACGCTCAAGACGATCCCCCTCGGCGCGGCCGGATTGATCTCCGCCCAGCGCCCGATCGACTGGAACGTGGCGGCGACCGTGGGCATCGTCACGATCATCCCGATCTTCATCTTCTCCCTGTTCATCCAGCGCTACATCGCGCGCGGCATCACCGCAGGCGCGATCCGATGAGAGGAGGCTGAGCGATGGCGCACGAGCTGGTGGCCGAAGGGCTGGGCTGGGCCGAGGGTCCGACGGTCCTGCCCGACGGCCGGGTCTGCTTCGTCGAGACCTACCGGAGCCACATCGGCGTCTGGGAGCGTGGCCGCGGTGTTTCGCGCTATGCCCACACGGCTGGTGGCCCGAATTCGTGCGTGCTCGGTGCTGACGGGGCGCTGTACGTGTGCCAGAACGGCGGGACAGTGGGGCCATGGCGAGCCGAGGAGATGCTGCCTGCGTCCATCCAGCGCATCGCGGCCGAAGGTGGTCCGGCAGAGATCATCGCCACGGAACTCGACGGCGTGTCGTTCAACGGTCCGAACGATCTGGTCTTCGGACCGGACGGCCGCCTGTACATCACGGACCCCGGCACCTATCGACCGGCGGATCCGGAACCGTCCCGCCTGTTCGTCATGGAGCGCGACGGGACCGGCCGCCTCCTGGCCGAACTGGCACCGCCGACCTTCCCGAACGGCATCGCGGTCGAGGCCGACGGGAACGTCGTGTGGGCCGAGTCGTACACCGGCATGGTCCGGCGCCTGTACGTGGCCGACGGCCGCATCGAGGACATCGGCCGGCTGCCTGGCGACAACCCGATCTGCGACGGGCTGGCCGTCGCGGCCGACGGGCGGCTGTTCGTCACGACCGTGAACGGCGGCGGGATCGACATCCTGTGGCCGGACGGCCGATTCGACGGGCACATCTCCGCGGGCGTGATCCCGACCAACGTCGTGTTCGACGGCGCGACCCTGTACATGACGGACGCCGGAGTCCTCGCGGACTCGGCGGACGCGAGCTATGGCGGGCAACTCTGGCGCATCGACTCCGATGTGGCCGGGCTGCCGACGTCCCACGGAAGGATCGAACCATGACCGAACCGGTCGATGCAGGACTGACCATCCCCGACGACTTCGTCGCCAACCTGTTCGAGCTGCGAGGCCGGGTCGCGGTCGTGACCGGCGGCGGCAGTGGCCTGGGCGCGGCGATCGCGATCGGGTATGCCCAGGCCGGGGTCTTGGTCGTGGTGGCGGACGTCAACGATGAAGGCGCGGCCGCCACGCTGGCCACGATCGAGGCACAGGGCGGCTCGGCCTCGACGATCCACCTCGATGTGACGGACAAGGCCGCCGTGGATGCCGCCGCCGACGCCGTGGTGGAGCGCCACGGCCGGGTGGACATCCTCGTCAACTCGGCGGGGTCCGCGTTCCGATCGCCGGCCGAGGACTTCCCGGAGGACAAGTTCGACTTCATCGTCGACCTGAACCTCAAGGGCACCTACCTGTGCTGCCAGGCCTTCGGCCGGAAGATGCTGGCACAGGGCAAAGGCAGCATCGTCAACCTGGGGTCCATCGGCTCGTTCATCGGGTATCCGCTCGCGAGCGCCTACCTCGCATCCAAGGGCGGCGTCCTCGGCATCACCCGCGGGATGGCGCTTGAGTGGCGCGACCGCGGCGTCCGGGTGAATGCCATCGGGCCGACGCTGATGGATTCGCCGCTGACCACACAGGCGGCCCAGCGCACATCGCTCACGGCAGACTTCATCAAGGCCCGGATGCTCCGGCCGAGACTCGGCTTGCCGCGTGAACTCATCGGGGCCGCCATCTTCCTCGCCAGCGACGCGGCGGAGCTCGTCACCGGGCACACGCTGATGTGCGACGACGGCTATCTGACGGCGTGAGTGATGACTGACATCGATCGCATCACGCGCGTCCGGGTCGCCACCGTCCTCCACCTCCTGGAGGTTCCGATCGTGTTCGGGACCTGGGTCATGCGCCACCGTGAGTTCGCCCTGGTCCGGGTGGACGCCGAAAGTGGCCTGAGCGGCTTTGGCTACGGCCTGACCCGCGATGGCCCGCTCGCGGCTCTCGTCGACCGGACGATCGCCCCGGCGTATGTGGGCCGCGATGTGGCCGATCCGGCCGGATCGTTTCACGCCGCGCTCTGGCAGAACAACGCGATCCACGCCGCGGGCCTCGGGATGCGCGCCTTGTCGATCGTCGACATCGCTGCGTGGGATCTCGCTGCGAAGGCCGCGGGACAAGATATCGCCACGTACCTCGGCGGCGAGCGCCCGCGCATGCCCGTGACGGGCATCGTCGGCTATCCGCCGTCCATCTCCCCAGAGGCCACGGTCGAACAGATCGCGGGCCTGTGGGAACGCGGTTGGCGCCGCTTCAAACTGCCGATCGCGCCCAACCCGGACGCGTCGATCGCGCGGTTGCAGGCCGCCCGCGAGGCGTTCCCGGACGCCTGGCTCGGCATCGACAACAACTTCTACAGCAAGACGGCCGCGGACGCGATCGCTTTCGGGCAACGCCTGGACGGCC
>JBKJHI010000234.1:0-3890 GCA_046599085.1 Candidatus Limnocylindrales bacterium | reverse complement strand
CGATCCCGTACGGATCGTCGCCTTGCCGGCGTGGCCGGCGGCCTGGCCGAGATGTGGGGCGCGGACCCGGCACTCATCCGGATCCTCTGGGCCCTGCTCGTCATCTTCACCGGTGGCGTGGCGTTCGTGGTGTACATCGTGATGGCCATCGTCGTGCCGGAGGGCGATCTCGAGCCGAGGCCGCCGGCGGGGGACCCCGGTGGCGCAGCTGGCGCCGGTGTGGCCGGGGCGCCCGGCATCACGGGGAGTGGCTGGACCACCCCTCCGGGCCCTGCCGTTTGGCCGCGCCCGCGCCCGCGCGGCGACGGGAACTCGTCCGTGGGGCTGATCCTCGGCGCCTTCCTGATCCTCATGGGCGGCTTCTTCCTCGCCCGCGAGTATCTGCCGCAGCTCGACTTCTCCTGGTTCTGGCCGGCGATCCTCATCGCCCTCGGCGTGCTCATCCTCATCAGCGCGGTGCGGCGCGACGGCGGGGGATCCAGCGGCGCGTCGTGACTCGGCGCTCGTGAGCGGGTCGCGATCGGCGACCGGTCGCGCCCGGAAGCTGGAGATCTGCGGCCGGAGATTCTCAGACCCGTCTCAGGCTGACCCGGCAAGGTGGCGCCATGCCCACCATCGCGCGCTCCGCGTCGCCGACGGGGCGCATCGGCGCTGATCATCGGTCGCGCCGGATCCATGGCTCGGACATCGTCGGCGTCCTGGGTGCCAATGTCGTCCTGATCGTCGGCATGTGGGTCCGCCACGGCGGCCTGGATCAGCTCGGCACGGTCGCGGGCATCGCGACCGCGGTCGGCCAGCTCACGGCACTCATGGGCACGTTCTTCGCCCTGCTCCAGCTCCTGCTCATGTCGCGCGCTCCCTGGCTGGACCGGACGTTCGGACGGGACCGCCTGGCCTGGGCGCACCGCTGGCTCGGGTTCGCGACCCTGTGGCTGCTCGTCTCGCACGGCGTCTTCACGACGGTCGGCTTCGCCATGGCGGATGGTCGGTCGGTCCTGGGTGAGGCATGGACGCTGATCACGACCTGGGACTTCGTCCTGATGGCGACCGTCAGCCTGGGTCTGTTCATCGCGGTAGCCGTCACCTCGATCCGGCTCGCTCGGCGTCGGATCTCGTACGAGACCTGGTACGGCGTCCACCTGTATGCCTACCTTGCCATCGCTCTCGGGTTTGCCCATCAGCTGGTCGTCGGCACCGACTTCATCGACGATCCCGTCGCCCGGCTCTACTGGGTCGCCCTGTACGTCGTGACCGTCGGGACGCTGATGGTCTTCCGGTTCGGGGCACCCGTCGTCGTGAACCTGCGCCACCGATTCCGGGTAGCCAACGTCGTGGACGAGGGACCGGGCGTGGTGTCCGTCTACCTCACCGGCCACGACCTCACGCGGTTCGACATCCGTGCTGGCCAGTACGTCGTCGTGCGCTTCCTGACCGACGGCTGGTGGCGGTCACACCCGTACAGCATCTCCGCCCAGCCGAACGGGCGCTGGCTGCGCCTCACGGTCAAGGCGCTGGGTGACGATTCCGCCAGGCTTCGGGAGCTGTCCGTGGGCACGCGGGCGATCGTCGAAGGACCGTACGGCGCGTTGACGACGGAGCACCTGACGGCGCCACGCACGCTGCTCATCGCCGGCGGCATCGGTGTGACGCCGCTGCGAGCGATCCTCGAGGAGGTCTCGGCAGTCTCCCCGGTCACCTTGCTGTACCGCGTCCGCGATACCGCTGATCTCATCTTCCGGCGCGAACTCGACCTCCTCGCCACCGACCGAGGGGCGACGATCCACTACCTGGTCGGCGCGCGTGGGCACGGCGGTGACGTGGCCGACCTCGGCCCGGCCCGGCTCGCTCGCCTCGTGCCCGACATCGCCTCGCATGAGGTCTACCTGTGTGGGCCCGACGGGATGATGGCCGCCGCCGAAGCTTCGCTCCGCCAACTCGGCGTCCCCCGGCAGCGCATCCACGCCGAGCGATTCTTCACCTGATCCGGAGATTCCCATGATCCCCAAACGCGCCATGAGCGCCTTCCTGGCGACCGTCTTTTCCCTCGCCTTGCTGTTGAGCTTCCGGACGCCCGGCGCGACCTCACTCGTGGGTTCCTCGACCGACGGGAGCGACGGCAGCGCGATCGTCGGCGTGCCGACGATGCCCGAACCAACGACATCGTCCAGCGCCGCTCCGACGCCGGCGGCATCGGCCCCCGCGGGCGGCGCAGCGGCGACCTACGTCGATGGCACCGTGACCGGCCCGGTCGTGTCCACGCGGTATGGCGACGTCCAGGTCCAGGTGACGATCTCCGGCGGCAGCGTGGTCGATGTCACGGCGCTGACGCTTCCGTCGGGCGACGGCCACTCCCGGCAGATCTCGCAGGCCGTCGAGCCGATGCTCCGCGATGAGGCGCTCGCTGCCCAGGATGCGTCGATCGATACGGTGTCGGGCGCGACCTACACGAGCCGCGCCTACCGATCGTCGCTCCAGGCCGCGCTCGACGCGGCACATGCATGACGGTTCATGTCGAGCCCGTGATGGGCACGATCGTGTCATTCGACCTGCGTGACGATGGTCCGTGGCCGGCGGACGCGCTGGCTGACGCCATCGCCTGGCTGCACGAGGTCGACCGTCGGTTCAGTCCGTACCTGCCTGATAGTGAGGTCAGTCGGCTGGCCTCCGGTCGGCTGGCCGAGGCCGATGCCCACCCGGATGTCCGACGGATCCTGGCGCTGGCCGACGACCTCGCCGCCGAGAGCAAGGGCGCGTTCGACGTGCGGCGCTGGCAGCCCGATGGACGTCTTGATCCATCGGGGATCGTGAAGGGCTGGTCGGTGGAGGTCGCGGCGGAGCGGTTGTTCGCGGCAGGCATCGCCCGGTTCGCGATCAACGCCGGTGGGGACATCATCATGCACGGAACCCCTGGCGATGGATTCGTGTGGCGCGTCGGCGTGCGCCACCCAGATCGCCCGGATCGCGTCGCCTCGGTGCTCGGGGTCCTTGACCTTGCGGTCGCCACATCCGCCGCCTACGAGCGGGGAGCGCACATCCGCGATCCCCGGGACGGCCGCGTGCCGCAGCAGGTCAGGAGCATGACGGTCGTCGGTCCCAGCCTGACGTTGGCCGATGCCTACGCCACGACCGCCTACGTCATGGGCCTCGGCGGCCTCGACTGGGTCGCCGCCCACGACGGCTATGGGGCCCTGGCGATCAGCTGGGACGATCGGGTCCGATGGACGGCGCGGATGGATCCGTTGTTGATCCTGCCGGCGGTGTCCGCGACGTCAGTGGCCTGACCGGCGGCTGGCTCGTCACGACCCGCCGCGGCGGGGTCGGCTTGCGGCGCAGCCGCTGGACCATCCGGACCACCTCGATCACGGTCAGCAGCGGGATGAGGCGACGCGGCAGGAACCGGAGCAGCAGGAAGCGGAGCGCCGTCTTGAGCATCGCTCAAGTATGGGAGCCCGGGGTGCGCATAGCCCTCTCCGGACGAGCGACCGACCTCGCAGCCACGTGACAGCGTCCGCCGCAGCGAACCGTACCCGGTTCGCAACCGTGGGAGGCGATCCGGGTCTGCTCGCCACCGATTCGACACCATGTCGGTCCTGCCACGGGGCCGACCGCGACCTTCCCGGTCCATAGCCTTCCACTCACATCCGGCGACGCTGTGATGTCCGTATCGCACGGGAGGAAGGATCGAAGGATGGATTCGGGAGATACCGCATGGCTGTTGATGTCGACGGCCCTGGTCATGATCATGCTGCCGGGCCTCGCCCTGTTCTATGGCGGCCTCGTGCGCCGCAAGAACGTGCTGTCGACGATCATGCACAGCTTCTTCGGCCTGGCGATCGTCAGCACGTTCTTGCGGCGCACGAGGCCGCCATAGAACAGGGCGAGGCCCGGCA
>JBKJHI010000172.1:0-12766 GCA_046599085.1 Candidatus Limnocylindrales bacterium | reverse complement strand
CCGTTCGTGTGCGGCTGCCGAAATCTCGGCGAGGCGCTGCGCCGGATCAACGAGGGTGCCGCGATGATGCGGACCAAGGGTGAGGCCGGGACCGGCAACATCGTCGAGGCCGTGCATCAGCTGCGCGACGTACTGGCCGAGATCCGCCGGCTGCAGGGTCTGCGCGAGGACGAACTGTTCGTCGCCGCCAAGGAACTCCAGGCGCCGTACGGGCTGGTCAAGGGCGTCGCGGCTGCGGGCAAGCTGCCGGTCGTCAACTTCGTCGCTGGCGGCATCAGCACCCCGGCCGACGCGGCCCTGGTCATGCAGCTCGGTGCCGAGGGCGTCTTCGTCGGCTCCGGCATCTTCAAGAGCGAGGATCCGGCCCGCATGGCCAATGCCATCGTCCAGGCGACGACGTTCTTCGATGACGCGGCCAAGATCGCCGAGGTCAGCAAGGGCCTGGGCGCGCCGATGCGCGGCATCGCCCTCGAGGAGATCCCGGAGAGCGAACGCCTGGCGGTCCGCGGCTGGTAACCGGCCGGCGCCACGCGACAGGCAGCTCATGAGGATCGGCCCATGAGGATCGGCGTCCTTGCCCTCCAGGGGGCGTTTCGCGAGCATCTCGACACGCTCGATGCGATCGGGGTTCAGGGCGTGCGCGTGCGCGAACCGCGCGATCTCGCCGACGTCAGCGGCCTGATCCTGCCTGGCGGCGAGAGCACCACGATGCGCAAGCTCATCGATCGATGGGGCATGCGCGAGCCGATCATGGCCCTGGCCGCAAGCGGCGCACCCATATTCGGGACGTGCGCCGGCATGATCCTGCTGGCCCGCGAGATCGCCGGCGGCGAGGAACCGGTCCTTCCGCTGCTCGATGTCACGGTCGAGCGCAATGCCTTCGGCCGGCAGCAGGAGTCGTTCGAGACGGACATCGTCGTCGACCCGCTCGGCGCCACCCCGGTCCACGCCCTGTTCATCCGAGCCCCGATCATCGAGCGAACCGGTCCGGGCGAGGACATCCTGGCGCGCCTCGACGACGGGCGGATCGTGGCCGTTCGCGAGCGGAACGTCCTGGCCACCTCGTTCCACCCCGAGCTCCTGGGCGAAACGCGCTTCCACCGGCTCGTCGCGACCATGGCCAGCGAACATGCCGATCCGGCCGAGGGTGCCGGTCGGCGCCCGCACCCCGTCCGCCGGGCGCGCGCCGGGTGACCCAGACGCGGGCCCCGCGCAGCCAGGGCAAGGTCCGCGTCGCGCGCCTGACAGACCTTGCCGCGCTCGGTGAGCTGTCGCGCCTGTGCCAGTCGGATGATGCTGCGACGCGATCGTTGGGGTTGCCGGTCAGCGGCCCCCCGATCGGGGTGTTCAGCCTGTTCCGCCTGCCACTCGGGGCCTTCCGTCCACACGACCTGATGTACGTCTACGAGACCGGCGGCCGCATCGCCGGCCTGATCCGCGTGGAGCGCGACTCGTCGCGTGATGAGTGGACCATCGTCGAGCTCGATGCCGTCGGGATGGGCGACGCCGGCGACATCCGCTATCGACTCGTCCAGCAGCTGCTGCGCGAGGGCGCCAAGCGGGCAGCCGCGCGATTCCACGTCGCCTGCGCCGACTCGGACGGCAATGTCGAGCTGCTCATGCAGGCCGGGTTCATGCGCTACGGCGAGGAGAGGATCCTCATCCGCGACGCCGACCTGCCGCTGCCCTCGCCCTGGACGGATGAGGCCGCGGTCGCTGCCGGGATCCGGCCCGTGCAGGCGCACGATGCGATCGCGCTCCACCGCCTGTACACGACGACGACCCCGTCACCGGTCACGCGCCTGGAATCGGTGCGGATCCCGGACTGGGAGCGCCACGGGACGCACTGGCGCGTGCCGCGCTCCAGTCTTGCCCCGATCCTGCGCTTCGCCGATGTGGAGGCATTCGTCCAGCCCGCAGCGGACGGCGGGAAGGACGGCACCCAACTCGATGCGCTTCTCCAGGTGGGGGTCGCGAAGGAAGACCAGCCACACTATCTCAAGGTCATGGCGCGTCCTGCAACGGACACGACGGCGCTCATCGAGTACGGTCTGGGTGTCATCGCGGCCCGAACGGCCCGAGGGTCGGACCATCGCCACGATCGCGGCGTCATCGCGCCCGTGCGAACCTATGAGTCGCCGATCGATCGGCGCCTCGAGGAGGCAGGCTTTCGGTCGATCAGCAGCGTGACCCTGCTCATGAAGGAAACCCTCGTCCGGGTCGCGGAACCGGCACTCGTCCCCGCCGGCGTTCGTTGACCCCGGACCACCCGGAGGTCAGTGTGGGATCCGAGGACCGTCAGCGCGAAACCATCGACGATCTCGACGCCCTGCTCTCGTCGTTGCCGCCCGAGATCGTGGCCGCGGTCAACGCCCTCCCGGACCGCGAGGCCCTGATCGAGGTCGTCATGGACCTCGGTCGCCGCCCGGAGGGTCGATTCCCGGATTCGGAGGTCAGCCTGCTTGACCGCGAGATCGATGAGGCCGACATCGCGTTCGTCGTCGAGCACATCGGCACGTTCGGGGACGACAACCGCGCCGGGATCGAGCGAACGCTTCATCGCATCAGTGCCATCCGCAATCGGAGCGGCAAGGTCGTCGGGCTGACCTGCCGCGTCGGCCGCGCCGTCTACGGCACGATCGAGATCATCAACGACTTCGTCGAGAGCGGGAAGTCGATCCTCATCATGGGCCGGCCCGGCATCGGCAAGACGACGATGCTGCGCGAGGCTGCCCGCGTCCTTGCCGACGACATGGGCAAGCGTGTCGTGGTCGTCGATACCTCGAACGAGATCGCCGGCGACGGCGACATCCCGCATCCGGCCATCGGCAAGGCGCGGCGCATGCAGGTGCGGACGCCGTCGCTGCAGCACGAGGTGATGATCGAGGCGGTCGAGAACCACATGCCGCAGGTCATCGTGATCGATGAGATCGGCACGGAGCTGGAGGCCCAGGCCGCCCGCACGATCGCCGAGCGTGGCGTCCAGCTGATCGGGACGGCGCACGGCAACAACCTCGACAACCTGATGCTCAACCCCACCCTGTCCGACCTGATCGGCGGGATCCAGAGTGTGACCCTCGGCGACGAGGAGGCCCGGCGCCGGCGGACGCAGAAGAGCGTCCTCGAGCGCAAGGCGCCACCAACCTTCGATGTCATCGTGGAGATCCAGGACCGCGAGAAGGTCGCCGTCCATAGCGATGTCGCCGACACGATCGACGCCCTCCTGCGGGGCGACGCCGTGGCGCCGGAGCTGCGCTGGCGCGATGAGGAAGGCGTGCATCGATCGCAGGGCCGGCCGCGCCCGTCCCCGCGAGAGCAACTGGGCCAGGAACGATTCGCCGGTCTCGTCGGCAGCGGATCGCCGTGGCGCATGGAGCCGGGCTGGCGCGGCGACGGATCCGGCCGCGGCGGTTTCCGTGAGGCGGATCGCGGTGCATTCCGACCCGGGTACCGGCCCGGAGCGTCCGGCGGCTGGCGACAGACCCGCGGTGGTTCCGGGCGTGAGAGCGCCCCGCGCGGCCCCGTTTCGGAGGGTGGCGCACCGGGCACGATGCCGGGCGAACGGTTCGCCGCGCGCCCCGGAGACGCGCCGTTCATCGCCGGGGAGATCGCCGATCGTGGTCCGCTGGAACGCGGCGCGGTGCTGACCGCAGCGGAGACCCGTGCCAGGGAAGCGCGCGAGCTCGAGCGACAGAAGGCCTGGCGCGACCAGGCCGCCAGGGCCCTCCAGACGTTCAAGGCTGAGGAGGGGACCGCGCCGGTCAACGCGGCCGATCTCGAGGAGGACGACGACCTCGATTCGTTGCCGCTCGGGGCCGAGGAGGGTGAGCGGGGCCAGACCGTCCTGGTGCCCGGCGGGTCCCCGCTGCCGACGCTGCGGATCATGCCCCAGGGCATCAGCCGGAAACGCCTGGAGCAGGCCGTTCGCGACCTGGGTCTACCGGTGGTCATCGCCCGGGACGTAGACGAGGCCGACGTGGTCATGACCCTGCGCAACGAATACAAGGCGAAGACGCCGCTGCTGCGCGAGGCCGAGGAGCGGGCGATGCCGATCTACGTCCTCAAGAGCAACACGATCCCGCAGATGCAGTCGAGCCTGACCTCCATCTTCTCGCTGGAGATCGATCCCCGCGAAGCCGCGATGCGTGAGACCGAGGACGCGATCGAGATGGTGCTCACGTCGTCGGAGCCGGTCGAGCTGTCGCCCCAGAACGCCTACATCCGGCGGCTCCAGCACCAGATGGCCGAACGGGCCAACCTCGTGTCGCGCTCGCGCGGTCGCGAGCCGTATCGACGCGTGCGGCTGTACCCGGACGCGGCGAGGTCCGCCTGGCGCTGACCGTCGTCACGCGCTTGCAGCGCCCTGGGCTGGTCCAGAGACGGCGCGTGCAGGCCCGGCCGTGCCAGACTTCGCGCCCATGACCCTGTCCGTCGGCCTGCGACGCGCGAGTACCGGTCTGCTCCTGTATGGAGCGGTCGGGCTGACGGTGGCCGTGCTCGGCCTCGTTGCGCTGGTGTGGGTCGGCGGCCGCGTCGGCGGATTGGCGGAGCGGACGGGCACCCAGGTCGAGTCCATCGCGGCCACGCTCGATGCGTCCGCCGCGGCACTGACCGATGCGGCCACGACGTCCGTCTCGTTCGCCGTCACGCTGGAGCGAACGCCACCGACCGTTCGGCAGGCGGCACAGACCGTGGCAGATCTCGAAGCGGACCTGCGGCGGACGTCGGACCAGTTGTCGGCGATCTCGATCTTCGGCACGCGCCCGCTCGGCGAGGTCGCAAGCCTGTTCGGCACCATGGCATCGGACCTCGACGGGCTGGACACGCGCCTCGATCTCATCGCGACCGACCTCGAGAGCAACAAGGGTGCCCTGCTGACCAACGCGGCCTCCCTGCGTGCGCTCGGGGTCCGCCTCGACAGCCTCGCCGCCGACCTGCGCGGCGGGTTCGTCGAGGACTCGTTCGCCGATGTCTCGGCCGTGCTCACCCTGCTTGCCGTCGCCCTGATCCTCGTGACGGCCCTGCCGGCAGCGGGTGCGCTGGCGTTCGGGTGGTGGCTGCGCGGGATGCTCGACGCCGAAGCGCTCCGAACCCACTGACGACGGGCCGCGCTCGGGGACTCGTTCGTTGCGTCTGGAGGTCAGCGCAGGTCGCGTCCGAGGGCGGAGCGGGCTGCCAGGTAGCCGCCCATCCCGTGGACACCGCCCCCCGGCGGCGTCGATGACGAGCACAGGTAGATCCCGGCCCCGACGTGGTACGGGTCGAGGGAGACGGTCGGGCGGAAGATCAGTTGTCGGATGTCTTGGACCCCTGCGTTGATGTCGCCGCCGATGTAGTTCGCATCGTGCGCTTCCATCGCCGCCGGGTCCATCACCGATCGCCCCAGGATCCGGTCGCGGAACCCGGGCGCCATGCGTTCGACCTGCGCCTCGATGCGCTCGGTCATGTCCACGTCGGAGCCCGCGGGGACGTGGCAGTACGCCCATGCCGTCGTCGCCCCAGCAGGGGCCCGCGTCAGGTCCCACGGGTGGTACTGGACGAAGAGCACGTACGGGCGCTCCGGATGGCGGCCCGCGGCGACATCGGCCTCGGCCGCGGCGATCTCGTCGAAGGTGCCGGCCAGGTGGACCGTGGCCGCGCGTCCCGCAGCTGGATCGCGCCACGGCACGGGGCCGTCGAGTGCCCAGTCGATCTTGAACACGCCCGAGCCGTAGCGGAAGGACAGCAGCGCCCGACGGGTTCGGCTGGGCAGCCGATCCCCGGCGATGGCGACGGCCGCCCGAGGCGTCGTGTCGAGGAGCACCGCGCGGCTCGGCGGCAGGTCGGCGAGTGACGCGACGTAGCGGCCGGTCTCGATCTCGCCCCCGAGCGAGCGGACCTCGTCGGCCATCGCCACCGCCACTGCCGATGAGCCGCCACGGACCATCGGCCAGCCGACGGCATGGGCGAACGTACCAAGCACGAGGCCGAAGCTCGCGCTCAGGGGGCGATCAAGAGGCAGCATTGCGTGGCCGGCGAGCCCGGCGAACAGCGCCCGCGCCGGCTCGTCGCGGAACCGGGACCGGGCCAGAAACCGCGTGGACGCCAGTGCCGGCACACCAAAGCGGGCGAGCGCCAGGGGATGGCGCGGGATGTGGACGACCGGGCGCAGCAACTCGTGTCCGAGCTTCTGGGCGTCGCGCGCCAATGGCCCGAACAGCGAGCGCCATGCGGCGCCATCTCGCGCGCCCAGCCCGGCTGCCGTCACCTCGACCGACCGCTCCAGGACGATGGTGCGGTCGGGCGCGAGGGCGTGGGCGACCGGCGCATCCGGGTGGACGAGTTCGACGCCGTGCGCCGTCCAATCGATGGTCCGCATGAACGGTGACGCGGCGGTCAACGGCAGGATCGTGGAGCACACGTCGTGCCGGAACCCGGGCAGGGTCAATTCCTCCGTCCGCGTCCCACCGCCGATCGTGTCGGCCGCCTCATAGACGCGGACCGTTCGCCCGGCACGGAGCAGCGTGATGGCGGCCGCCAGGCCGTTCGGCCCGGAGCCCACGACGATCGCGTCGAGTCGTGGCGAGGCCGTCACCGCGGCACGGTCCAGCGTGCCGCGGTGTGAGCGCGGCTGACCCGCGTTATCGCCGTCACGACATGGTTACGGGCGCTCGACGACGATCGAGGGGTCGTTCACATCGAACACGTCGACGGCGAACCCGCCGCTGCTGTCGCCCACGATCGAGAGCGACACCATGTAGCCGTCCTCGGCCACCCACATGTCGATCGAGCTACCCGGCGGCATCGACGCCAGTGTCCCGACGGCCGACCCGGAGTCGATGCGGTAGTGCTGGGCGGTCACGCCGTTCTTGGTCTCCGAACCGACATCGGTCGCGCCGGCGAAGGCGCCCGGCGTCATGAATGCGCCCATCAACAGCATCGGGTCGAAGATGGACATCATGCCCTGGGCCATCGGACCGGTCACCGGCTGCAGCTTCTCGTCAGGGCCGTCAGCCGCCCAGACCTCGTCGCCGATGATGACCATGCGCGTGCCGTCCTGGGCCAGGACCTCGCGGCGCAACTCGGGCTTGGTCACGACCCGCGTCTCGTACGACGGTTCCCCATCGGACGACATGACCAGCCTGTACGAGTCGACGCCGTCGAGATTCGCGACGAGGCCGCTGAGGTCGAAGGACGGGAGGGCGAGGGCGGTTGGATCGGGCGCGGCAGTCGCGGTGCCGGTCGGCGCGGAATCCGTGGCCGGCGGCTGGCTGGCAGTCGTGCCACCGCCGCAGGCAGACAGCAGGAGGGCGGTGGTCACGAGGCCGGTCGTCAGGACGTCGGCTCGACGGAGGGTGGACATGTGGCAGGTTCCCAGGTGCGTGGGACCGATCTCCGGTCCGTCGGCCCGCGGCGATGATGGCCCCGACGTCCCCTCGTGACAAGCGGACCAAGGTCCCGGGTCGGTCGTGGGTCGGTCTGGTCGGCTTCGGCTCGGTCTGGTCGAACCCGCGGACGTGCTTCGCCTGGGTCGAGCTCGCGTCAGCCGCCGGCGACGACCATTGCCTCGAGGGCGTCGAGCGTGCGGTCCACCTCGTGGGCGGTGTTGTAGTGAACGAGGCCCAGGCGCAGGACGCCGCCGGTCTCGGCCTTGCCCAGGCGTTCGATGAGGCTCGTCGCGTAGAAGTCGCCATCCCACACGAAGATGCCCTGCCGCCCGAGCGCCTCCGCTGCGTCGCGCGGCGAGACCCCGGGGAGTGACACGGAGACCGTCGGGACGCGCTCGGCGGCTCGGGCCGGGTCGGTGATGCCGTGGATCGTGACGCCGGGGATGGCCTGGAGACCCGTGATGAGGCGCGCGACGAGGACCTGTTCGTACGCCGCGATCGCGGTCATCGCAGCGACGAGCTCGCGCCGCCTCTCGCTGGCATCGGCGGCGCCCGGAGCACCCGACACGTCGCCATAGCTGCGGCCGACGTCGCGAAGGTAGTCCGTGGCGGCGAGGGTCCCGGCGATCCCCTCGAAGTTGGCGGTCCCCGTCTCGAACCGGTCGTGCGCGGGGCGGACCTTGAATGCTGGCAGGCGGTCGAACGCCTCGGGCTTGCCATAGAGCGCCCCGAGGTGTGGGCCGAACCACTTGTATGCGCTGCACGCCAGGAAGTCCGTATCGAGGGCACGAACGTCGATGGGTGCGTGCGGCGCATAGGCGACGGCATCGATAAAGGTCAGCGCGCCGACCTCGTGCGCCCGTTCGATGATGTCGCGGACCGGGTTGATCGTCCCGACCGCGTTGCTGGCGAGGCCGACTGCGACGAGCTTCGTCCGCCCGTTGAGCTTGGATTCGAGGTCCTCGAGATCGAGCGTGAGGTCGTCCTCGCGGATGTCGACCTTGCGGACCGTGGCGCCGCAATCGGCGGCCATCGCCTCCCAGGTACTGACGTTCGCCTCGTGATCCAGGGTCGTGACGACGATCTCGTCGCCAGGCTTGAGGGTCGCGCCGATGCTGCGGCCGAGGTGCAGCGTGAGGGTCGACATGTTGTAGCCGAACTTGATCTCGTCGGGGCTGGCCGCGCCAAGGAAGTCGGCGACGGCGGCGTGGGCCTCGTCGGTCATCGCATCGCTGCGCTCGCTCGTGACGAAGGCACCGCCCGCGTTGGCGTTCATGTTCGTGTAGTAGTCGCTGACGGCATCGATGACGCGCTGCGGGACCTGCGTGCCGCCCGGACCGTCAAGGAAGACGGCCGGTCGGCCGTCCGGTCCGCGGCGACGGAGGGCCGGGAACTCGGCACGCAGGGCGTCGACATCGAAGTGGGGGAGCGGGGCGGGCATGGATCCTCCGGGGGTCCGTCACGTTGGCGGTCAGGGTGCCGAGCGTACCCCGTCGGGCTTCGGTGCATCCGGCGCGCGGACGAGGGCGCCGGCCGCTCAGCCGCCGATGGCCTGCTTCGCGACCTCGTACTCCGCGTCCGTGATCTCGCCACGGCGATGTCGGCCGTCGAGGACCTGCATGCCAAGCGCGGACTCCAGCCGTCGCTTCGGGCCCAGGACCCGGCGCGTCCCGCGCGTCACGAGCCCGAACAGCGCTGCGACCGCCGCTGAGAAGATCGCGATGCCGAGCACCGCCTGAGGCACATCCACCGTTCGTCCTCCGTTGATCCAACGTCCGTCGCCGACGGTACCACGTGGTCCCTCCGTCCTCGCCGGCACCCTTGACAGCTGAGGGGTCGACGCGCATCGTGACCGCTACATCGCCATCCGAGGTACCGGCCACGCCTGACATCGACCCGCAGCTACTCAAGGGCACGACCGCGATGCTCATCCTGGCGGTCATCGATGATGGCGAACTGTACGGCTACGAGATCGCGCAGCGATTGCGCGAACGCAGCGACGGCGCCTTCGAGCCGTCCGAGGGCTCGCTCTATCCCGCCCTTCACCGCCTGGAGTTGGAAGGCGCGCTGAGCGCCACCTGGCGGGCCAGTGACCGCGGGCCGCGTCGCCGCTACTACCGGTTGACCGATGCGGGCCGCGGGCTGCTCGCCGAATCCCGCGATCGCTGGGGCGCCTTCGTCCGCGTCGTCGATCGCGTCGCGGCGCCCGGCTGAGCCATTCGATGATCGAGCCGACGGTTGTCGACCGCTACCTCGATGCCGTCGCGCTGCGCCTCCGCATGCCCGATGCGCTCCGGGACGAGGTGCTCGAGGAGCTCGCGGCGCACCTCACCGACGCCACCGCGGACGAGGTCGCCAATGGTGTCCCGCTCGAGATCGCCGAGCAACGCGCTGTCGAGCGCCTGGGCCCGGCCGACCCCCTGGCTGATCGCCTGCGGCGAACGCACGCCACGACGCGACGCCTGCTCGCGGCGGTCGGCAACGGCCTGGTGCCGGCGGCTCGCGACACGGTCGGCGGGTTGATCGTCGGGATGGTGATCGCCGTCGTCGCAGCAGCCGCGCTCGCCGCTCTCATCGGTGTCGCATTCGGGCTGCTCGATCGGCCCGCCCCGACATGGGGTCAGGGTAGAGCCGTCTCCACGTCGGTCTCCGCGCTGGTTGCGTTCCTCGCCGTGTCGCGGGGCACCGCGACATTCGTCCGGACGGTCGCGGCCCGCTCGGTGCGCGACGTCGCGGCAGTGTGGGCACCGATCGGGCTGGGGGCGGCCGCCGTGACGGCCACCATCGCGTGGACGGCCCGACTGCCACACGACGGCATCAGTGTTGCCCTCTACGGCGTCTTGCCCCTCGCCGCGCTGGCGAGCGCGTACGCCACCGCCCACCCGAGCGCCTGGCCGCGGCTGCGTCGGGCGGTCCCGAGGCGAGAACGGTTCGCCCGACTCGCCCTGATCATGCTCGTCGGGGTCCTCAGCCTGATGCTCGTGGCCGCGGTCGGGCAGGCGCTCGCCCCACGGTTCATGGCCAGCCTCACCCCGCCGAGCGACGAGTATGTGCCCGCCACAGCGGACCCGGATGTGACCGCCGTCGCGACGGAGCGCCGCGAACGGGACCGGATTCCCGTCATCAGCGACGGATGGGGCTCTGCGGGCGACCCCGTGGTCGTCCTGTTCCAGCTGGGCGAGGCCCATTGGGGCCGGTACGAAGATCTCCAGATCGAGGCCTGGCGGGCGGTCGGCCCGGATCTTGGGCACGGAGGGACGGGGGCTCTGGATCAAGACCTGTCCGCGCCGCTGCTCGTCGAGCCGGTCGCGGATCCCCGCACCGATCGCATCGTCCTTGAGCTCGACCGCTACCGGGACGTCGGCACATATGCCCTGTTCCTCGTGGGCACGGAGCGCTCGAGCGGCGACCGCGTGATCATCGGCGAGCCGGCCGTGTCCGAGTCGACCTACTACGGCACGCTCATCCACTGGCTGCTCGTGGCGAGGTAGCCGAGCCACCGTGGGCGCGCCGCAACGTCAGCGGCTGAGGTCAGCCGCACTCGCCGACCCTCAGGTTTCATCCATACGTCGCGCTCGCCACGCGTACATCCCAGCGGCGGAAGGCCCAGCGCTCTGCCCCAGGGGGCGGTTCCCCCGACGGATCGTCTGCCGGGCGAGCACAGCGGCGACTGAAGACGAAATCTCCCTGCTTCCGTCGTCCGTATGTTCGCCCAGCGAGCGGGCCGCCGTGGTGGCGGGGGGCTGCCCCGCCCGGCCGCGGCGCCTACCGGATGGGGGATCGCACGCGAGGCGAACGTCGCTCCGCCTGCCGTCGGTTTGCGGTGGACTGACTGATGGCCGACACTCGGCCAACGGCTCAGCTCCTCGGCTTGTAGCTTGCCGCGACCTCGCTCAGGCGACGGCGGACGGCTGGTGCACCGATATACGGGATGTCGGTCTGCGCGAAATCTTCGCCCTTGAAGAGCAAGGGCTCACGGGATTCGATCGAGAGGGCGTACGCCAGGCAGTCGCCGAAGTTCAACCGTGCCTTGTGCCCGCTGCCCCGCCCGAAGTCTCGATGGGCGTCACGCGCGATCCGGGCTTGCGTCGGCGTCACCGGCTCGATCGTGATGGACATCGCCGCGATGAGCTCATCCACGCGCCGGCTTGCCACCGGATCGCCGCCACCATCGATCACGATGCCGACCTCCACGTAGCTTGCCGCCGACATCATCCGCACGTCCGACACGCGGATGGCCTCGGCGAACCCCGCCGCCTCGGGCTCTCCGCGAAGGATGGAGACGAGAGCGGACGTATCGATGATCACTTCGGGAGCCCATCCATGTCGTACAGGAGGTCGTCGAAGTCCTGATCCAGGTACCCGGGCGGCAGGCGATGCCTGATCTCCGTGGCCATCGCCAGGATGTCGTCCACCTTGAACTCACGCTCGATCCGATCGAGTCGTTCCCGGACGGCGACGGTCACCGCCTCCGTCATCGACTCGCCGGTGGCATCTGCAAGCGCCTTCGCCAGCCGATACGTCTCCGCGTTCTTGATGTTCAGACTCATGGTGGCAGTCTACCATGTACGTCTACCGTTCTACCGTGCCACCTCGGCGGGCGCCGCACGACACGCTGAGCGCCTGGGCTCGCCCAGATCAGCCCAGCGTCGAGGGCACCCCGGCATCGCGCAGGATCGACACGACCTCACCGGCCAACTCGGCCGCCGCGTCATCGGTCGCATCCGCGACGTGAACCGTCGCCGTACCGCCGGCCTCAGCCAGGCTGCGGGCCGCCTCCCGAAGTTCATCGAGTGTCGCGGGTTCGTTGACGTCACCGTCGAGGCTGGCAACGATGGTGCCGCCGCTCACCGTCAGCCGAAGGCTCGGGCCCATGCTCGTGGTGGGCGGCTGGTCGGTCGGCGATGCCCCAAGCGCCGTGGTGGGCGGCTGGCCGGTCGGTGACGCCCCGAGCGTCGTGGCGGCTACAGCCATCCCGATCCCGTGCGGCGCGCGCCGCGGCAACTCCAGTGGGGTCGGCGATCCTCCCGCGGTGCCGCCCGCCCCATCCGGCAGACCCGCCCCGTCTGGCACCAGGAACCCAGCCGCCGCGGCTTCGGGCGCCTGCTGTCGGGCGCGCGCGGCGTCGCGCTCGGCCCCCTCGCGGTCGACCATCGCGTGGATACCTCGCCGGATCTCCCGGTCGCGGGCCCGGGCGCGCCTCTCGATCCGCAGCATGACAACGACAAGGATCACGGCCCCGACGGAGACCATCAGGGTGGTGACGATATCGACGATGATCGCGATGTTGACGGCAGCGGTCAGTTCGTCGACGACCTGACCGACGGACGTGGCGTTGAAGAAGATCGAGTCGATGCGCAGGGCCAGCCAGCGTTCGACGACGTAGCCGACGATCGCGC
>JBKJHI010000230.1:0-12439 GCA_046599085.1 Candidatus Limnocylindrales bacterium | reverse complement strand
GTCAGCGGCGGCGGCCCGTCGCGTCTTCCGTTCCAAGGTCGATACCATCCGACCGACCTACGGCTTCGAGGACGTTTCGCTCGCACCCGGCACGGACACGGTGGAGCCCGCCGACGTGGACCTGTCGCAGACGTTCTGCGGCATCGAACTGCGCATCCCGATCCTGGCCTCCGCGATGGACGCCGTCGTCGATGCTCGGATGGCCGGCGAGCTGGCCCGACTCGGTGGTCTCGCGGTTCTCAATCTGGAGGGCGTCCAGACCCGTTACGACGATCCCGACGCCGTCCTGGAACGCATCGCGTCCGCGCCCGATGGAGAGGTCCAGGGCCTCCTGGCCGAGGTCTACCAGCAGCCCATCCGCGAGGCCCTGATCGCTGCCCGCCTGGAAGCCATCCACGCGGCCGGTTCGCGTGCCGCCGTGGCCGCCACGCCCGGTGCCGCCCGCCGCTTTGGGCCGTTCTGCGCAGAGCATGGCGCGGACCTGTTCCTGGTCCAGAGCCAGGTGTCCTCAGCTCGCCACCTCGCCACGGAGTACGACCCGTTGTCGCTTGAAGAATTCACGCGCTACATGCCGATCCCGGTCGCGGTGGGCAACACGACCAACGCGGAGGCCGCATTCGCGCTCATGGAGCAGGGCGCAGCAGCAGTCTTCGTGGGCGTCGGCCCGGGCGCCGCATGCACGACCCGCGAGGTGCTGGGCATCGGTGTGCCCCAGGTGACCGCGATCAGCGACGTGGCCGCCGCCCGCGATGCCTTCCTTGCGGAGACCGGCCGCTACGTACCGGTCGTCGCGGACGGGGGCATGCGCCGCGGTGGCGAATTGGCGAAGGCCATCGCCGCGGGCGCGGACGTCCTGATGATCGGTTCGCCGCTGGCCAGGGCGGACGAGGCGCCGGGCCGAGGCACGAACTGGGGCATGGCCGCGCCATCGCCGACGCTCCCCCGCGGAACGCGCATCAAGGTCGGGACCACCGGCAGCCTCGAACGGATCCTGCTCGGACCGGCGCACGTCACGGACGGCAGCGAAAACCTCGTCGGGGCCCTGCGCCAGTCGATGGCCGCGCTCGGCGCGCGGACGATCCGCGAGATGCAGGGCGTCGAGATGGTCTACGCGCCATCGACCCAGACGGAAGGCAAGTCCTGGCAGCGAGCCCGCTGACCGACATGGAGCGCGACCTCGTCGCGCTCGGACGGGTCGCCCACCTCATCGCTCGTGGGCGGGTCAGTCGGGAGGCGCGGTCCGTGGTGGTCGGGTTCATCGATGAGCCGGACGGGTCCGTGCTGGTCTCCGCCGACGGAGACGGGCAGGGCTGGGCCCGCAATCTCCTCGCCGATCCGGTCGTGACCGTCCACATCGGACCGCGGCAGTTCGACGCCGTCGCCGAGCCGCTGGCTGGCCCGGATCACCATCGCACGGTGCGCGAGCTCATCCTTCGATACGGCACGCCGTCGGAGCGTCTTGGCCGCGGACCGTCGTTCCGCCTCCGGCCCGTCGGCGCGGCAAGCGCTATCGGATCCGGCACGTCCGAAGCACCCGAAGAGGAGGCCTGATGGCCATCGAGGTCGTCGTCGATGCCGTGATCGCCCGCCCGCCTGCCGAGGTCTACGCCCGGATCGCCGACCTCGATGCGTGGCCGACGTGGCTCATCGCCAGCGGGATCGTCCGCATCGAGCGCACTGTCAGCGGTCCGGCCACGGCCGGGGAACGGCTTCGGGTCGAGCAGCGGGCGGCCGGTCGTGCTGGCACATTCGAGGCGGAGGTCGCGGCCGCCGACGATCCGTCAAGGCTGGCCCTCAGTGGTCGCGACGCGGATGGCGTATCGATCGACATCGAGGCCGTCCTGGCGCCAGCCGGCGAGGGCACGGCCCTGCGCTGGTCGATCCGGATCGGTCTGCCGTTCCGGTATCGCATCTTCGAATCGATGGCCCGCCCGCAGGTCCAGCACGCCGCGGCGCTCGATGTCGAGGCACTCAGGCGGACGCTCGACGCGGTTTGATGGCCGCCCAGCGCGTCACTGCCGGCCCCGAGACCGACCTCTACGCCCCGGTCAAGTCGCTCCTGGAAGGCCAGGGCTACGAGGTGAAGGGCGAGATCCGGGGATGCGATGTGGTCGCCGTCCGTGGGGATGAGCCGATGGTCGTCGTGGAACTGAAGCGGACCTTCGGGCTCGGCCTCGTCTTCCAGGGCATCGACCGGCTGGCCATGACCGACGCGGTCTACCTGGCGGTCGGCGCGTGGCCCTCCCGGCAGGCGGAGACCCGCAGGCTCTGTCGCCGCCTGGGCCTTGGGCTCATCGTGGTCGGCGACGGGCGTGCCGAGATCATCGTGGATCCGCTGCCGTACCAGCCCCGCCAGAACCGGCGCCGCGCGGGCGCCCTGCTCGGTGAGCACCGCCGACGGATCGGCGACCCCACGGTCGGCGGCAGCGTGCGGCGACCGATCATGACGGCGTACCGGCAGGAGGCCCTCCGCTGCGCCGGGCTCCTGGCGCCAGGTCCGATGGCGCTGCGCGACATGCGCGCCGCCGCAGACGTGCCGAACGCGGGCCGGATCGTGCGCGACAACGTGTACGGCTGGTTCGAGCGTGTCGATCGCGGGGTGTATGCCCTGACCACCGCGGGCCATGGGGTCACCACCCCGGACTGACATCTGGCGCTCCGCCCGACGCCCGATGCCCGACCGCCCACCGGCGGTCGCACGGCGCGTCGTGCCGCCCGCGCTCTATGCTCAGGGGCGTGATCCAACAGCAGACCTTCTTCGACCGCGTGGGCGGTATGCCGTTCTTCGATGCGCTCGTGGCCGCCTTCTACCGCGGCGTCGCGACCGACGACATCCTTCGCCCGCTGTATCCCGAGTCGGATCTGGCGCCAGCCCAGCGGCGGCTGACCTTGTTCCTCGCCCAGTACTGGGGCGGTCCACGGACGTACGAGGCTGAGCGAGGCCATCCACGTCTCCGGATGCGCCACGCCCCATTCGCGATCGATGCCGCCGGCCGTGATCGATGGCTGACCCTGATGCGCGGCGCCCTCGCCGAGGTGACGTCGGACAGGCCCATCCCGCCCGAGGCCGTTGCGGAACTGGATCGGTATCTGGAGATGGCCGCCGAGTCGATGCGCAACCGCGCCTGAACCGTCGCGCCGCCACGGCGGCCGCGACCGCCGACCCCGAGGGTCCGTGCCGGTACACTGGGCGGAACGGGTGGCGGACGATCAGGAGGGCGGCATTGGCGGACGGCGAGGGGTCATCGGGCGGGCCAACGGGCGAGGCATCGGGAGGCGTACCGGGACGGCCGGTGCCTGAGCCCCGCGATCGCGGCAAGACCGTCCACGGCGAAGCCGCGAACGCGGGTCACCGTGTCCTCGCACCGGACGACGCGGAGGTCGAGGCGTACCTCGAAACGGCCCTCAAGGCCCCGGTCCAGGAGCGCACCGAGGCCGACGCGACGACGACAACGGGCCCCGTGGTCATCCTGGACTTCGGGAGCCAGTTCGCCCAGCTCATCGCGCGCCGCGTGCGCGAGCTCGATGTCTACAGCGAGCTCCTGCCGCACGACACCTCATTCGCCGAGCTCGAGCGGCGCGGCACCCGCGCGATCATCCTGTCCGGCGGCCCGAACTCGGTCTACGACGACGGCGCACCCAAGCCGGATCCGGCCGTGTGGGGCGGGCGCATCCCCGTCCTCGGCATCTGCTATGGCGCGCAGCTCATGGCTCGTGAACTCGGTGGCGACGTCATGGCCGCGGCCAAGCGCGAATACGGTCCGGCCAACGTCCAGTTGACGAACAGCGAGGGCCTGTTCGCCGGCATCGATCGCGACCAGCCGGTGTGGATGAGCCACGGCGACTCGATCACCAGGCTCCCCGAGGGGTTCGTGTCGACCGCTCAGACGGATTCGACCCCGTACGCCGGCCTGCAGGCGCCAGACCGGAACCTGTACGGCATCCAGTTCCACCCGGAAGTGGTCCACACGCCGCGCGGCCGAGACGTCCTGCGCAATTTCGTCGTGAACATCGCCGGCGTCGTTCCCGACTGGACGGCCGCCAACTTCATCGATACGACCGTCGCCGGCATCCGCGAGCGCGTGGACAGCCACGCCGCCGAATCCGGTTCGGATGGCAAGGTCATCTGCGCGCTGTCGGGCGGCGTGGACTCCGCCGTGGCGGCGGCCCTCGTCCATCGAGCGGTTGGCGACCGGCTGACCTGCATCTACGTCGATCACGGCCTGATGCGCAAGAAGGAGTCCGAACTCCTGCGCGTGACCTTCGAGCGCGATCTCGGGATGAACCTCGTGATGGTCGATGCCCGCCAGCGCTTCCTGGCCCGGCTCGCTGGCGTCGTGGATCCCGAGCAGAAGCGCAAGATCATCGGCGATGAGTTCATCAGGGTCTTCGAGGAGGAGGCCGAGAAGATCGGTCGCATCGACTTCCTGACCCAGGGAACGCTCTACCCCGACGTCATCGAGAGCGCCACGTCGGAGACGAAGACCGCACAGAAGATCAAGACCCATCACAACGTCGGCGGGCTGCCGGCGGACCTGCGGTTCCAGCTCATCGAGCCGCTGCGCTACCTGTTCAAGGACGAGGTGCGCAAGGTGGGCATGGAGATGGGCCTGCCGGATGCCATGGTCCTGCGCCAGCCATTCCCTGGGCCCGGCCTCGCGATCCGGATCATCGGCGAGGTCACCGGGGAGCGGCTGGACACGCTCCGGGAGGCCGACTGGATCGTCATCGACGAGATCAAGGGCGCCGGCCTGTATCGCTCCCTGTGGCAGTCGTTCGCGATCCTGACCCCGATCAACAGCGTCGGCGTCATGGGCGACGGCCGGACGTACGCGAACGTCGTCGCCATCCGGGCCGTGACCAGCGAGGACGGCATGACGGCCGACTGGGCCAAGCTCCCCTACGACGTCCTGGGCAAGATCAGCAGCCGCATCGTCAACGAGGTCCCCGGCGTGAATCGCGTCGTGTACGACATCAGTTCGAAGCCGCCGGCGACCATCGAATGGGAGTGACCGGCCGCCGGGGTACCACTCGGCACCCCTGACCGATGGGGTATTCCGACGACCATCGAGCGCGGTAGCATTCGGACATGGTCGACGAAGTGCTTTCCGGGGGCGGGTCGGCCGCCTCCATCTGCCCATGGTGTTCCGCGACGTACACGGGTGAGCCCGAGCGATGCCCGTCGTGCAACGCGACGCTCTCGGGCGACGCCGCGGCGGATCCCGCACTCCCCGGCCTGACCGCGATCGATGCTGCCGCCCTCGCCCGCTCCAAGGAGCCGGCCAGGAAATCCCGCAGTCGCCTGCTGTCGTGGATCAGCGGTGACTACCCCGACGATGCCCCGGACACGGTCGACTCGGGGGCCGTCGCGCCTCCGGACCATGCCGTCCGCCTCGAGATCCTGCGACTTGAGCTGGCTGCGCAGGTCGCCAGCCTCCAGGCCGAGGCGGATGCGATGCGTGCCGACGACATGATCGATGGCCGGTCCATGGCAGCGGCCGCGGTGGACGACCTGGCCGACGAGGACGCGGGCGCCGCCTCCGAGGACACGCCGACTGGTGACGTGCTGGTCGACGCGCCCAGCGCGGCCAGCGTCGGCGAGCCGGACGCGACCGAGGACGCCCCAGCTCCCGCCTGACCGGCGCGCCTATCCTTGGGGCATGCCCGAACGCCTGCCGCCTCCCGGTCCGTCCTTCCTGCGTGAACACGACGTCCGCATCGGCGATCGCCTGCTCCGAGCCGGGATGGCCCGCCCATCCGACGCCCCCGACGGCTGGTGGCTGTGCCTCATGTGGGTCGCCGATGACGAGGGCGTCGTCGCCTTCCGAGACGTGGCTCCGACGGCTGGGCCTCCCGCGGATCCGCCCCTGTCGCGGCTCGGGCCGGCCATCTCCGGCGCCCTGAGTGGCATGATCCTGGAGGATGGCGGTCGCCTGCAGCTGCGCGTCGCGGGCCTCGTGCCGCCCGACGACCCTGCGCGACCGTGGCGTTCCCCGCTGGCCGTGCGTGCCGCATTCCGGTTCGAGCCGGCCCGGGTCGCGACGATGCGCCCGAACGAACTGGCCGAGACGGTGCTGGCAGGCTTCCGCAAGGCGGTCGAGGGCCTGCACCGGCCATGACGGGTGGGACCGGGTAGACTTCCCCGACCCCCATGCGTGACCTGTTCGACGATTTCCTTGACGAGCTTCGCCGCAAGGAAGCTGCAGCCAGAGGCGAAGACCCCGATCGCGTGGCCCCTCGGCGCCCCCGCCCGGTCGGTCCGGCGCCCGACGGCGAGCCGGATGCCGAGCGTGGCGATGACGATGTCGATCCGCGCGCCGACGGCGACGAGGCACCGACCGACGACGAGCCAACGACCGGCGACGACGCAGCGGGCCGACGCCCGCGCCGCCCCCGACGCCCGCCACGCCCGACAGCGGTCGACGGTGGCCGCGGACGCGGCGCTCGCGGCCGCAACATCGGCCTGTGGGTGGTCGGCACGGTCCTGCTTCTGCTCCTCATCGGATCGGGCTTCACCATCGACCTGTGGACCGATGCGCTCTGGTACCAGAGCATCGGCTTTGACGCCGTCTTCTGGACGCGCCTCACGGCCCAGTTCGGCCTGTTCCTCGGGGCCCTGCTCATCACCGCGGCCTTCCTGTTCGGCAACCTCGCCCTGGCCGGTCGCCTGGCGCCGGCACCGACCGGCGGCCCGGGCGGCTCCTTCCGGTCCCTGCTCGAGCGACTGAACGAGGCGGCCACCTCGGCCGATCCCGACCGTCGGCCCGGGAGCGGCGGTTTCGCCAGCTTCGGCGGCGGCGGCGCAAGCGACCAGGCACCCGCAAGGCCGGTCGCCTTCGACGTCGACGACATCCCGGACCTGACGCCGATCGCATCGATCGTCCTGCTCGTCGTCGCGGCGCTCGGTGCGCTGACGATCGCCGGCTCGGTCGGAGCGAGTTGGGAGACAGTCCTGCTCTTCCAGAACCGGGTCCCGTTCAGCCCGGAGACGGCTGCCGTCGTGGCCGATCCGGTCTTCGGCAAGGACATCAGCTTCTTCCTCTTCGAGCTGCCCTTCCTGCGCCTCGTCCAGGCCGTGTTCAACGGCGTCGTGGTCGCGGCCGTGGTGCTCGTCTTCGTGCGCTACGTCGTCGCGGCGACTCGCGGCAGCCTGGTCTTCGAAACGCCGGTGCGCGTCCACCTTGCCGTGCTCGCCGGCCTGTTCCTGGCCTCGGTCGCGTTCGGCTACCAGCTCGACAAGTACGAGCTCGTGTACAGCACGCGTGGCATCGCCAGCGGCGTCAGCTTCACGGACCAGAACGCCCAGTTCATCGCGTACGACGTCCTGACCGTGCTGTCCGGGCTGGCCGCCGCCCTGCTCGTCGGCGGCGCGTTCACGAAGATGCTCTGGCCGCTGGGCCTCGTCGTCTCGGTCTGGTTCATCGCGTCGCTCGTCGTCGGGCGGATCTATCCGGAGGCGATCCAGCGCTTCACGGTCGAGCCGAACCAGTACGCCCAGGAGGAGCGCTACATCGCCAACAACATCGCGATGACGCGGCTGGCGTTCGGCCTACAGGACTGGGAGGACCGCTCGTTCCGCGGCGAAGCCGTGCTGACCGCAGACATGATCGACGCGGAGGTCGACACGTTCCGGAACGCGCGACTGTGGGACTACCGCCCTCTTGGCGACACGCTCGACCAGCTCCAGACGATCCGTCGCTACTACACGTTCGGGGACGTCGACACGGATCGCTACGTCATCGATGACGTGCAGCGCCAGGTGATGCTGTCCGCCCGCGAACTCGCGCTCGAGCGGAATCCCGGCGCGGTCGGCTTCGTCAACCAGCGGATCATCTACACCCACGGGATCGGCGCGGCGATGGTGCCGGTCAATGAGGTCGCCAACGAGGGGCAGCCGCGGCTGTTCATCGGGAACCTGCCGCCGGTGTCCTCCTCCGGGGCCCCGGACATCACCGAGCCGCGCATCTACTTCGGGGAGCACCCGTCGTCGTGGGTCGTGACCGGCGCGCGCCAGGCGGAGTTCGATTATCCGACCGGCGAGGGCGAAGCGACCTCGGGCGATGGCACCTCGACGCGCTGGGCCGGTGGCACCGGGATCGCGCTCGACACGACGATGATGCGGCTGCTCTTCGCGGCCCGATTCGGCGACCTCGATCTGCTGATCAGCGACCAGGTCACCTCCGACAGCCAGCTCCTGATGCACCGCAACCTGGCCGATCGGCTGCCGCGCATCGCGCCGTTCCTGCAGTTCGACAAGGACCCGTACCTCGTCATCGATGAGGCCGGCCGGATGCTCTTCATCCAGGACGCGTACACCACGAGCGACCGGTTCCCGCACGCGAACCCGTTTGATCCGGCAGCGCTGTCCGAGACGGCGCTCGATCGAAGCCGATTCAACTACATCCGCAACAGCGTCAAGATCACGATGGATGCCTACGACGGCAGCATGCACTTCTACATCTCCGACCCCAGCGACCCGATCATCCGGGCCTATGCCGGGA
This sequence comes from Candidatus Limnocylindrales bacterium, assembly GCA_046599085.1. Lineage (GTDB taxonomy): Bacteria > Chloroflexota > Limnocylindria > Limnocylindrales > CSP1-4 > SPCO01. The sequence goes on along the minus strand of JBKJHI010000230.1, from coordinate 3,938 downwards.
TCTTCCCGACGCTGTTCGAGCCGCTGAGCAGCATTCCCGACGATCTGCGTGCGCACCTGCGCGTGCCGGAGGAGCTGTTCAACGTCCAGACGAACATCTTCGGCCGCTATCACGTGACCGACACGGAGCGGTTCTTCCAGGGCAACGACCTGTGGACCGTGCCGGGCGGGCAGACGAGCGAACAGACGCTGCCGTCCGAGGCCTACTACGTCGTCATGCGCATGCCCGGCGAGGAGCACGCTGAGTTCCTGCTGCTCCAGCCGATGGTGCCGGTCGGCCGGCTCAACATGATCGCCTGGGTCGCGGCCCGGATGGACGAGCCGAACTACGGGGCGACGCGCGTCTATCGCTTCCCGGCCGACACCACGATCTTCGGGCCGTCGCAGATCGAGGCGCGGATCGATCAGGACTCATTGATCAGCCAGCAGGTGACGCTGTGGAGCCAGGCCGGTAGCACGGTCATCCGCGGCAACCTCATCGTCGTGCCCGTCGGCGATTCGCTCATCTACCTCCAGCCGGTCTATCTCCAGTCCACGGGTTCCGCATTCCCGGAGTTCCGGCGCATCGTCGTCGCCTCGCCACGCGAGGTGGTCTGGGCGGAGACGCTCGGCCAGGCGCTCGACCTGCTGCTCATCGCCGAGGGCGGGGCGTCGCCGACACCGAGCCCGGGTACGACGCCGCCCCCGACGCCGACACCGGGTCCAGGCACCACCCCACGGCCGACCCCGACGATCGATCCAAACGATCCGCTGCCGACCGATGTCGCGGGCCTGATCGAGTACGCCAACCTGCACTTCGACCTCTCCCAGGCCGCGCTCAGGGATGGTGACTTCGGGACGTATGGCGATGAGATCGGCAAGGTCGAGGCCGCCCTCCAGCGGCTGAACGAACTGGCCCCCGAACTCGGGCTGTCGGCACCGTCCGCCGCTCCATCGGGGTCGCCGGCGCCGTGACCGTCGGGGCGACCCTCGTCGCCTCACTGCTGGCGGTCCTGGAGCGACCATCGACGTGGCCGCTGGGACTCCTCGGGTTTCTGATCCGCGGCGGGCTGCTGGTCGTCGTCGCGCCGATCATCGTGCTGCCGACGGCCATCGGTCTCGCCAACGTCCTGGCGCCCGTCCTGGCCCCTGCACTGCTGAGTGGCCTCACGCCGACCGTGCTGCTGGCGCTGGTCGGCGTCCTCGCGCTGGGTCTCATCTGGCTGCTCGGCGGCGGGCTCCTCGCGGCGGCCGCGGAGGCAGACGCCATCGAACGAACGACGGACGATGGCATCGAGCGCGGCCCCATGCGTGCCGGTGCCACGGGGCGCATCCTCGTCGCCCGGATGGCCGCCTACCTGCCACTGCTCATCTCCCTGGCGTGGGGCTCGACGCGGGTCGTGGCCGCGGTCTACCGCGAGTTCACCGTGCCTGTGGACACCGTCACGCCACTCATCTTCCGGGTGGTGCGGGCCGTGCCGGATGCGCTCGCCGTGATCGCCATCGCGTGGCTTGTCGGCGAAGTGGTGGGGGGCCTGGCAGCGCGGCGGATCGTGCTGCTGGACGAATCGCCGTTCCGGGCGATCCGGATCGCCATGCTCACGGTCATCCGCCGTCCCGTGCGCGCCATCTTCCAGCTGGTCGTGCCGTTGCTGGTTCTCGTGGCCATCGTGGTGCCATCGGCCGCGGCCGCCGCAGCGGCGTGGACCGCCATCCGGGCGACCCTGGTGGACGGGCTGCCGCCCGTGCTGACCCTCGTCGCCGTGCTCGTGCTGGTGGGCGTGTGGGCCGGCCAGCTCGTCCTGCTCGGCCTGGTCGCCGCGTGGCGCGGGGCGGTCTGGACCCTGGACGTGGCCGGGACGGGCACCCTGGCCCATGATACGATGGTTGCATCAACAACTACATAGGGAAAGAGTGATCCGATGAGCACTGACTGGCAAGAGGCGGCGCGCACGCTCAGCGAGGAGATCCGACATCAGGGTCGGCCGCAGACCGGCTATTTCGCAGGACAACAGGTCCTCCTGCTCACGACGACCGGTGCGACGTCCGGTGAAGCGAGAGTCAGCCCGCTCGCCTTTTCCCGTGACGGGGATCGGTATGTCGTGACCGCCTCGAAAGGTGGGGCGCCGACCCATCCGTCCTGGTATTTCAACCTGGTGGGTGACCCGAGCGCGACGCTGGAGACCGGTGGCGAGACGATCCCGGTCCGCGCCACGCTCCTCACGAGCGGAGTGGAGCGCCAGCGGCTGTGGGACCAGCACGTCGAGCTCCATCCCGGGATCGGCGAGTACCCCAAGAAGACCGACCGAGTGATCCCGATCGTCGTGTTCGAGCGCACTGCTCCCGTTTGACCCTGCCCCAACCACGTGAGCCGGCGCGTGATGGGCATCACAGCGCGCGGTTCGCGCGTGGGTACGCTTGACCGGATGATGCCCGTTCGCCTGTCAACGCTGCGTACGCCCATGGTGGCCGCCGCGTGTGTACGTTCACCCGATCGCGACCGATCGGCGATGTCGGACGCCACAGTGCGCGCGGGCATCGAGATCCGCGGCCGATCGTGACGCACGGCGATGTCCCACCCGACGATCAGTCGGTCCGTCGACGCGACACGCGGATCGGGATCATCGCCATGGCGATCGGCATCGGGCTCCTGGCGCTCGTGGCACTGACGGCGGACGGGGATCTGTCGAGCGCCGCCATCGTTCTCGGCGCGGTTGGCCTGAACGCGCTGATCGTCGGGCCGTACTTCCTGCTTCGTGCCAACGCCGAGCGGCTACGTCGCCTGCTGCCGCCGTGGCTCCCCTGGTGGTCGACCGCGCTGGCTGAGGTCGGGTCGTGGCTGGGACGTTCGGGGGAGTGAGCGCCATCCGAGAGGGGGGCTGGTCGAGCGGGCTGGCGTCTGTCAGTCTGGGCGACCCTTCGGGCCGCGGATCCCGATCGGGCAGCGAGGGAGATCCATGACCACGGCTCGATCGATCGTCTGCGGCTCCTGCGGATCGGACGTCCCGACCGGGCGCCTGTCCTGTCCGGCGTGTGGCGACCTGCTCGCCTCGGTGGCCGGCGGCAGCCGCCGCGCGATGGTCGCCGACGTGATGCCCGCGTCCGACATCGCTCGTTCGGCCGAGGCGATCGGCGGCGAGCGTGTCCCCCCGTCGATCCTGCATGACGCCATCGACGATCTGGCGGCCGCGACGCCCGCAGGCCCTGTCGACGGTACGGCCGACCGAGATGGCCTCTCGGCCCTGGCGCCCGATGCGCCGCCGGCGTGGGACGCCGCAACGAACTGGGACGAGGTCCCGGCTCAACCCGGCGCGTGGGTGCCGCCGAGGGCCCCCATCGCACAGGTCCCGATGCAGGCGGGCATCGCGGCGCCGGCTCGAGCCTGGGCCGGGCACACGGGCGAGAACGACGCCCTTGACCGGGACGGCGCCACCGCGGCCGCGCCCCGCGCGCTTGCTGCTGCGCCAGGTCGCCACGACGCGGGGGACGGAGCCGGCGAACCCGCCGCGCTGGCGGCCAGCGTCGAACGTGTTGACGGCGCCCGCGTCGCCGAGTTCATCGGCTGGCTGGCCATCGCCGGCGGTGCACTCGCGGCCGTCGGGTTCCTCCTGCCCTGGGGATCCAGCATGATCGGGGCCACCGGCACGGACTATCTGTCTCGGTGGGGCATCGCGGGCCCGTTCCACCTCCTCGTCGCCCTGGCGAGCGTGGCGATCGTACTGCTCGCGGTCGTGCCCAATCCCGTACCCGCATGGATCCGCGTCGGCATCGCGGGGACCATGCTCGCGATGTTCCTGCTCGGCCTCGCGTGGCCCTACGTGTTCGGGTTCTCAAGCACAGGTCCAGGGGCGCTCGCCGTGGCGGTCGGTGCGACCGTCCTGCTCGCCGCCGGCATCATCTGCCTCGTCACCGACCGTCACCGCGCGGGTGGCCCGGCCGTCTGAGCGCGGCGGGGAGATC
>JBKJHI010000229.1:0-27462 GCA_046599085.1 Candidatus Limnocylindrales bacterium | reverse complement strand
TGCCGGCCTCGTGGACGTTGCGCGCCGGCGGAAAGGCCACGACCCGCCCGTCCACACCGCGGGCCACGACGATCGACAGCTCCGCCGCGAAGTCCAGCTCCGCCTCGGCGAGGAGCGGCGCGAACGGCTCGAGCTCCGCGCGACCGAGTCCTTGCAGGGCGCTCGCGACGGACGCCGGATCAGTGGCCGTCAGGCGCATCTGGCTGCGCCCGTCATAGCCTCCGAGCGGCGCCTTCAGGCGCAGCGGGAGACCCAGGGCCGTGGCGGCTTGGACGACCTCATCGCGAGTCTGGACGACCTTCCATGGCGCCACCTCGGCACCGACGCCTTCCGCGAATCGCCGCTCCGCGATGCGGTCCTGCGTCACGAGGAGGGGCACGCGACCAGGCCGCACCGGCCGGAGGTCGTCGATGGCGTCCACGACGGCGACCCCGACGTGCTCCAGTTCGTAGGTGACCACGTCAGCGAGGTCGGCGAGGCGCAGTGCCGCCCCGACATCGTCATATGCGCCGATCACCATCCGGTCGGCGAAGGCGGCGGCCGGGCAATCGGGATCCGGGTCCATGACCACGATCCGGTAGCCCATCTCGCGGGCGGCCTGGGCCAGCATCCGACCGAGCTGGCCGCCGCCCAGGAGGCCGATGGTGGCCGGCGGTGCGATCGGCGGCCGCTCCACGCCGAGCCGGCGGTGGACCTCGGCGATCCAGGCCTGCTTCTGGTACGTGTACTGGTGCCCGTCCGTCAGGCCACCCTCGACGATCGCGGTCTTGAGCTGGGCGTACTGCTCGACGAGTGCCGGATCCGCCAGGAGCGCGTCCCGGAACGCGACGTCGCGCGCGAGCTCGCGGGGGTCGGGCAGGACGTGGCAGTGGATGCGGAACGTGGTGTCGCCGCGGACCATGGTCCCGACCAGCATGGGTCGCGTCGGCGGGAACGGGTCCGGACCAGGCTGCGCCCCGAAACCGATCCCGCGCAGCCAGGCTGCCACGACCGGGACGTCGTCCGGCGTCGTCACGATCGACAGGTCGACGATGCCCTTGCCGGGCAGGCCGGGCACGGCCGTGCTCCCGATATGTTCGACCCGCAGGTCCGGCCGCCAGCGCGTGATGAGCGTCGTGACCGCCGCCGCGACCTCCAGATGCCGCGGGTCCGACTCCACCACGCGGGCGGCCAGACGCTCGTACGGACCGATGGGCAGGCTCACCGCCCGAGTGTAGCCACGCACCGCGGCCCGCGCCGACCACCTGCCGACCCGCGGCCGGACCGGGTAGCATCCGGGCCATGCCCGACCGCATCCCGCTCATCCTCGATGTCGACACCGGCATCGACGACAGCCTCGCCCTCCTGTATGCCGCGGCCTCGCCCGAGGCGGACCTCGTGGCCGTGACGTGCGTGTCCGGCAACATCGATGCCCACCACGTCGGGACCAACACGCGGGCCGTCCTCGAGCTCGCCGGTCGCGGCGATGTCGAAGTCGCGATGGGCCGCGAGACGCCGCTCCAGCGCCAGCTGGAGACGACCCCGGAGACGCACGGGCCGCAGGGCCTGGGCTATGCCGAGCTGCCCGAACCGTCGCGGCCGTTGTCCGATCGCCACGCGGTCGATCTCATCATCGACGAGGCGCGGCGCCGGCCCGGCGAGGTGACCCTGGTCACCCTCGGCCCACTCACGAACCTGGCCATCGCGGTCCTGCGCGAGCCCCAGCTGCCGCGTCTGCTCCGTGGCTACACGCTGATGGGCGGCGCCTTTGGCGTGTCGGGCAACACGACGCCGACCACGGAGTGGAACATCCACTGCGACCCGGAGGCGGCCAAGATCGTGTTCGCGGCGTGGGCGGCGGCGATCGATGCCGATCCGACCATCCCGCGCGCCGTCGCGCTCGGCCTCGACACCACGGAGCAGGCGGTCATCACGACCGACGAGATCATCCGGCTCGCGCGCCGGGCCGGCAGCACCCCGGACGATTCGCTCGCGCTGGGCCGCGGCGAGGACCCGATGCTCCCCGAGCACTCCGTGGCCTCCAACCCGATCGTCCGTTACATGGCCGACGCGCTGCGCTTCTACTTCGAATTCCACGCCAAGTACGACGGGTTCTACGGGGCGCATATCCACGATCCCCTGGCCGTCGCGGCCGCCCTCGATCGGTCGCTGATCACGACGGAGGCGGCCTTTGTCGACGTCGAGACACGCGGCGAGATCACGGCCGGGATGACGGTCGCCGACACGCGGCGCCTGACCGGGCGGACCCCGAATCTCGATGTCGCACGCTCAGCCGACGTCCCGACATTCCTCGATCGCCTCATCGAACGCATCGGAGGGCTGGCGGCGGACCCCTCGAACGTGGCACGCTAGAGAGCGGAGGGAAGCGGATCCTGAGCTGGTCCGCTCGTACGGCGAGTGGAGGCACGAGCGACATGGGATTCAGCTGGGGCAGATTCGATACGAGGACATTGGTCCTCATCCCGATCGCGATCGCGATCAACATCGTCCTTGGGCAGACGGTCGCGTCCGTCCTCAAGGTGCCGATCTACCTTGATTCGATCGGGACGGTCCTCGTCGGCGTCCTGGCAGGTCCCATCCCGGGGCTCGTGACCGGCGTCGTCACGAACCTGCTCTGGACGTACGTGCTGCCGGCACCGTTCCACAGCGATTTCGCGGCACCGTTCGCGGTCGTCGCCGCCTGGATCGGCTTCTTCGCCGGCGTCATCGCGCAGCTCGGCTTCATGCGCAGCCGACCGAACACGGACCTCGGCCGGCTGGCCATCGGGGCCGTCGTGCTCATCCTGGTCATCGGCGGCATCGGCTACTACGGGTTCATCCCGTTCTACACGGACGGCACGTTCACGTTCTTCAACCCGGACGGCGGCGACGCCTTCTTCACTGTCATCGGCTATCTCATCGGGCTCCTCATCGTGCTCTCGCTGGTGGGCCTGGTGGTCATGCTGGTCGTGCGCCGCGACCTCGGCGTCGCCTACGTCGCGATCGGCGGCCTGATCTGCGGGATCGTGTCGGCCCTGATCTCGGCGCCGATCGCCGCGGGCGTCTTCGGCGGCGTCACCGGCTCCGGCACGGACTTCCTGGTGGCGGCCTTCCAGAAGGCCGGCTCGGACCTGTCCACGGCCGTCCTCCAGCAGGGCCTGCTGTCCGACCCGATCGACAAGACCGTGACCTTCTTCGTGGTGTTCGTCCTGCTGCAGACGCTGTCGCGTCGCTTCATCGCCCGCTTCCCGCAGGGTGAGAAGGCGGTCGGCGTGGGGGAGGCGTAGACATCGCCGCGTCGGCCCGGGCGGTCCGGGCCGACGACCTGGAGCCGGACGATGCCGCGCGCATCGCCCGGCTCGTCCCACCGACGCCGAGTCCATATCACCGCCTCAATCCGCTGACCAAGCTCGTCATGGCGACGGTCGGATCCGTCGGCGCGTTCGCGCTTGGCGGATATCTCGGACCGCTGCTGCTCATCGCCGTCACGCTGACCCTGGCCCAGCTCGCCGGCGTCCTCGTTCGGCTGGTGCGAGCCTCCGTGCTCCTGTCCCTGCCGATCGTCATCTCCGTGATCCTGGTGAGTGTCTTCACCCGCGCGGGCACGACCGTCTTGTTCGCGATCGGGCCGTTCGACGCGACGCTCGAGGGGGTTGAGTTCGCGGCGCAGACCCTCGTCCGCCTCCTGGCCATCTCGACATCGATCGGCCTGTTCGTCCTGACGACCGACCCGCGGGCGCTGGTCCTGGACCTGGAGCGCCGCGGCATCTCGCCTCGCTTCGCGTTCGTTGCGGTCGCCACGATCGAAGCGGTCCCGACCCTCGTCGAGCGTGCCGCGACCATCAGCGAGAGTCAGCGCGCTCGCGGACTGGACACGGAAGGCAGCGTCCGTGCCCGGCTGCGCGGCCTGCTGCCGATCGTCGGCCCGGTGATCATCACCTCGTTGACCGACGTGGAGGAGCGCAGCCTGGCCCTCGAGTCGAGGGCCTTCAGCCGGCCGGGTCGCCGGCACCTGCTCTGGGCGATGCCGGACTCGACACCGGAGCGGCTGATCCGCTGGCTCCTGCTGGCGGCGCTCGTCGCCCTCATCGCGTTCCGGATCGCGGGCGTCTGATGCTGGCCCTGCGCCAGGTCGGGTATCGCTACGCGGGCTTCGCGAAGCCGGTCCTGCACGACATCGATCTGGAGATCGGCGATGGCGAGATCGTCGGCCTTGTCGGCGCGAACGACGCCGGCAAATCGACGCTGTGCCTCGTCGCATCCGGACTCGCACCCGGCTCCATCCGCGGGACGCTGACGGGCACCCTTCTGATCGATGGCGAATCGATGGCCGGCAAGCCCCTCCACGAGTTCTCGACGCGGGTCGGCATCGGCTTCCAGAACCCTGCCACGCAACTGTCCGGCGTCACGGGCTCCGTCTTCGAGGAGATCGCGCTGGGGCCGATGAACCTCGGGCTCACTGCGCGCGAGACCGTCGAGCGGACCAAGGCTTCGATGGCGACCCTGAATATCGAGCACCTGGCCGAGCGCGAGCCCAGACGCCTGTCCGGCGGCCAGGGGCAGCTCGTGGTCATCGCCTCCCTGCTGGCGATGCGGCCGCCGCACCTCGTGCTCGATGAGCCGACCGCGCAGCTTGATCCGGAGGGGACGCGACTGGTCGGGGAGGCGATCCGGGCCCTGGCCGCGACCGGGACTGCGATGCTCATCGCCGAACACAAGACGGACCTCCTCGATGGCCTGTGCAGCCGCGTCGTCGCGCTCGATGCTGGCCGGATCGTCGTCGACCGGCCGGCGGCCGAGGCGCTCGAGGATCCCCGTTTGGCGGAGCTCGGCGTCGACCGTCCCGCGCGCGTCCGCCTGGTCGAGGCAGCCGCAGCGCGCGGCCTGGATCCGGCCGTGGTCCGGGCATGACGACCCTGCGCGCCGAGAGCGTCGGTTTCGTCTACCCCGACGGGACGCGGGCGATCGAGGGCATCGACCTGACCATCGAGCCAGGCGAGAGGGTGGCGATCGTCGGCCAGAACGGGAGTGGCAAGTCCACGTTCGTGCGGCTGCTCAACGGGCTGCTGCGTCCGACCGATGGCGTCGTCACGCACGACGGACAGGATGTCGCCGGGCAGCGGGTGGCGGCGCTCGCGGCTCGCGTTGGCATCGTGTTCCAGAACCCGGATCGCCAGATCTTTGCGGGCAAGGTCCGTGACGAGGTGGCCTTCGGGCCCAGGATCCTCGGCCGCACGTCGGCGCAGACCACGCTGGCCGTCGCGGCCGCGCTCGAGGCCGTCGGCCTGGCCGACGTCGCAGACCAGAACCCGTACGACCTCGGCTACTCGCGGCGCAAGCTGCTGGCGCTGGCCTCCGTCCTCGCGATGGACACGCCGGTCATCGTGCTGGACGAGCCGACGACGGGCCAGGACGCCCGGGGCATCCAGCGCGTGCAGGAGGTCGTCACGGCCGTCGCGGGCGCGGGTCGGACGGTCATCGCCATCAGCCACGACATGCGCTTCGTCGCGGAGTCCTTCAGTCGCGTCGTGGTCATGGGCGCCGGGCGGATGCTGCTCGACGGATCGCCCGCCGAGGTGTTCGCCGAGGCCGCATGGCCGACGCTCGCGTCAACGTACCTCGAGGCACCGTACACGTCGGCCGTCGGCGTCAGACTTGGGCTGGGCTCGACACCGACCGAGGATGCGTTGCTCGACGCCGTTGAGCGTCGGGAACGGCCGGTCAGCGCTCCCGGCTGAGGAGCAGCAGGAACGACGTCTCGATGACGTCGATGCCGGCGATGATCGCCGCCAGCACGACCGGCAGCGGATGGCCGAGGGCCCAGCCGGCCGCCGCCGCGAACGCGGCCACGGCGAGGAACCCCAGTCGCACACCGCGAATCAGGGCCGGCACATCGTCGTGGCCCGCCGCCGACATCCGCCGCGCGCTACGCAGCAGGAGCACGACCCCAAGGCCCGCGAACCCACCGACCAGGGCCGCCCGGACGATCGTGGGCGGCGTCATCAGGGCGTCGAGGGAGCCCGGGGGAGCGAGCCCAGGACGGTGGCACCGACCACGGCGAGTGCCCCGAGCCCGATCGCGGCGACCACCCCGTTCCGTGCCGAGCCGACCGTCGTCACCCGGTGATCCCCACCTCGTGGATCGCGCCGTCGACGATGCGCCATGCCCGCAGGCTCGGTTCGGCCGTCGCGGGGTCGGCCTCGGCGTCATCGAGCGAGATGAGCAGGTACAGGGCGTCCGGGTAGAACGCGAGGCCGATGTCCGTCGGCGACGGGACGGCCGGCGTGTGCGTGTGGGAGTGGACGATGCCCCAGATCATCTCGTCCACGTCGTCGGCCGCCACCGAGACGCGGTACAGATCGGCAGCATCGATCTCGTAGCGGTACGGCGAGGCCGCGGCGTTGCGGGTCGGTTCGTAGCGCAGCGCGGTCCCGCCGTGGGCCGCCGACACATCCCCGACGATCAGGCCGCAGGCCTCGTTCGGGTCCTCCGCGCGAGCCTGGGCCACGATGGCAGCTCGGATCGCGGCGGGGATGACGACCGTGGCCGGACCGGGGTGCTCAGCGGATACCACGGGCGCCGCCTACCACCAGTTGACGCCGCCCTCCAGCGCCTCCTCCATGTCATCGAGGTCGGTCGTGAACGTGCCGGCCGAAAGGTACTTCCAGCCGCCGTCGGGGAGCAGCGCGACGATCGTGCCGTGTTCCATGGTCGCGGCCTCACGCGCCGCGGCGACCAGCACTGCACCACACGACGGTCCGGCGAAGATGCCCTCGCGGAACACGAGGTCGCGCAGCGCCGCGATGGCGTCGCGGTTCGAGACCAGGAACTTCGCATCGATCAAGGACGGATCCAGGATCTCCGGGATGAATCCTTCATCGAGCGAGCGCAGGCCCTGGACCAGTTCGCCGGGGAGTGGCTCGGCGGCGATCACGCGAACGCCCGGCTTGTGCTCGCGCAGGTAGCGCGACACGCCCATCAGCGTGCCGCTGGTCCCAAGACCCGCCACGAACACGTCGATCTCCGGGCAGTCCGCGAGGATCTCCGGTCCGGTCGTCTCGTAGTGGGCCTGCGGGTTCGCCTCGTTGCCGTACTGGTACGGCATCACGAACCGCTCGTCCTTGGCGACGAGGTGTTTGGCCAGCGCGATCGCACCGTTCGAGCCGAGCGCGCCCGGCGAATCGATCACCTCGGCGCCGAACAGGGCCGCCATCTGGCGCCGCTCGTTGGTCACGTTGTCGGGCATGACCAGCGCGACGCGGTAGCCCTTGCGCCGGCCGATCATCGCCAGGGCGATGCCCGTGTTGCCGGACGTCGGCTCCAGGATGATCGAATCCTCGTGCAGCGCGCCGCGCCGCTCGAGATCGGCGACGAGGTACTTCGCGACGCGATCCTTGACCGAGCCCGTCGGGTTCATCATCTCGAGCTTGGCGAAGATGCGGACCTTCGGGTTCGGGCTCATCCGCGGGATCTCGACCAGCGGGGTGTGCCCGATCGCGTCGAGGATGTCGTCGAATCGCCCGCCGTGCCGCGGGAAGTCGTCGTGCCCGTGGTAGTGCGGGTGGTCGTCGATGCGGTCAGGCCCGTGATCGTGGCCGTGGTCGTCGGAATCGAGCGCGCGCATCGCCGGCATCAGCCGTTCAGCGGTGCAGCCGGTCAGCCGCCGGCCATCGCCGGCAGCAGACGGACCTCATCGGCCGGGGCGACTGGCGTGTCGAGCCCGGCGAGGTAGCGGACGTCCTGCCCGTTGACGTAGACATTGACGAATCGATTGAGGTCGCCGTCCGTGGTCAGCAGCTGGCTACCGAGCGCCGGGTGCTGGGCAACGAGCGCATCGACGACCTCGCGGATCGACCCGCCGTCCACCGGCAGCGACTTCACGCCACCGACGTTGGGCCGCAGCACGGCCGGGATGAAGACCGTACTCATGACGCCGACCCGAAGCCGCCGAACGAGCCGGTCATCAGGAACGGTGCCTCGACGTTGACGCCATCGACCTGGAAGGGCTTGCCCGCCTTGTGTGCCTCGACCGCTGCGTCCGAGCAGACCGGGCAGTCGGGATCGCGGCGCAGCTTGAGCTCGGTGAACTCGGTCTCGAGGGCGTCGAACAGGAGCAACCGGCCGGCGAGCGTGTTGCCCATCTCCAGCAGGACCTTGAGGGCCTCGTTGGTCTGCAGCATGCCCAGGATGCCCGGGACGACGCCCAGCACGCCGGCGACCGAGCAGCCGGGCGCGAGCTCCGGCGGCGGCGGGGTCGGGTACAGGCAGCGGTAGCACGGCCCCTCGAACGGGACGAACGTCGTGAGCTGGCCTTCGAAGCGGAAGACGCTGGCGTGCACGACCGGGATGCCGGCAGCGACCGCGGCGTCATTCAGGATGTAGCGCGTCTCGAAGGTGTCCGTGCCGTCCAGGATCACGTCGTAGCCGGCGATGAGCCGCTCGACGTTGGCGGCGACCAGCATCTCCTCGTGCAGGATGACGTTGACGTCCGGGTTGAGCGCGTTGATGGCGATCTTCGCGCTCTCGACCTTGCGCTCCCCCACCCGGGCCGTGGTGTGCACGATCTGGCGTTGGAGGTTGCTGAGGTCCACGATGTCGAAGTCGACGAGGCCGATGGTCCCGACGCCGGCCGCAGCCAGGTACAGGGCCGCCGGGCTGCCAAGGCCGCCCGCGCCGATGAGCAGCGCCTTGCTGTCGAGCAGCTTCGCCTGACCGGCCGAGCCGACCTCCGGGATGAGCAGGTGGCGGCTGTAGCGCTGCTTCTGCTCGCTGTTCAGCACGACCGGCGTATCGAAGGTCAGGCCGGCGCTCTTCCAGGCCTGGAAGCCGCCCTTCATGCTGGCGACGTTCGTGTAGCCCATGTCGGCAAGCGTCTGGGCGGCGAACAGCGAGCGGACACCGCCCGCGCAGTACAGGACCACCGGCGCGTCGCGGTCTGGCGCGATGCCCTCGATCTGCTGCTCGATGTAGCTCTTGGAGACGTGGCTGGCGCCGGGGATGTACCCCTGCTCCCACTCCGACGCCTCGCGGACATCGATGACCGTGGTGGCGCCAGCGGGCAGGGCCGACACCTCGTCGGCCGTGACCTCGCGGATCTGGGATCGGGCCTCTCGAAGGAGGTCCGCGTATGACTTCGGCATGGGGGTAGGTATGGCTCCGGTGTTCGACGGGCTGGCGACTCGGGAGTCCCGAGGCCAGGGCGGGTGGACGGTCCGGGGACCGTCCCATGGAGGGTTCGGTGGACCGGGGTCGCTGGATGCGCCGGCGGTCAGGCCGGCTCGTTACACCTGCAGCGGCCCATCACGACGGGGTTTCCGCGGGCTGGGCATTGGTGGCGTCGGAGCTGGTGGCCTCGCCCAGATCCTCCAGCACGTGCTGGAGCGAGTCGTGGCTGAGCATGGCGCACTTGAGGCGGGCCGGGCTGATGTCGATGCCGAGGAGGTCAAGCAGGTCGTCCGCTCGGATCGCGGCCACTTCGTTCAGGGGCTTGCCCTTGATCTCATCCGTGAGGAGGCTCGCACTGGCCTGGCTGATGGCGCAGCCGCGACCGGTGAACCCGACGCGGTCCACGACGCCATCCGTGACCCCGACCATCAGCGTGATCCGGTCGCCGCACAGCGGGTTGGCGCCCTCGAAGCTCGCGTCGGCATTCTCGATGACCCCGAAGTTATGGGGCCGTCGATAGTGCTCGAGGATGTAGTCGCGGTAGAGATCGTCCATGGCTCCCCGCATCCTAGCGCGAATCGCTAATCCCGACCACCAAGGTCGGGATTAGGTGGGTGGCACGCGACAGGCCCGGGGGCCCTGCCCGTCCCCACATGCACCGAATGCAGCGTCTGATGCCGCACTGGGCCTGGACGCGTGCATCCAACGCACGCAACGGACCCACGGCGCCCATGGATCGTCGAACGTGCAGCATCCGATGCCGCAACTTCGACTCTCGGGCCGCGGGTGCTCCTTCACGGCCACGGCGGACGGCGAGGATGCGGCATCTGGCGCCGCCCCTTCCGCACGCGCGCCTCCGCGCACCACGACTCGGTGGCGTTGCGTGCGTCTGATGCCACGCATCATCGCCGGGCGGCGACCAGCGTTGCATCTGACGCAAGATTCCGCGCCTGACCGTCCGGGCGATGGCACAGAGCTCCCCCTCATCCCGCTGGATCGCGTCAGCTGCACGATCTGTCGGAGCGCGGCGACCACTGATGCACCCGATGCAACGGGCGGGCAAAGGGCGGGGCCGCAGCGCGGGCGAGAGCCGAGGAGCCCGCCGGACGGATAGCGCCCGCCACTGGTACGACCGGCTTGGTCGCCACGGGCGGATCCAGCGCTATCGTCATGGATCGTGATGACCATCGCCGCGGACCGTTTCGCCGTCGCCGTCCGGGGGCAGGCCCACAAGCGTGGACTGATCCCGCGACTGCCGACACCCAAGCACCTGCTCAACGACATCGATGCCTGGCTGCGCCGCGAGTACCCCGACGAGATCCTCGACGCAGCGCTCGACGCGACCACGATCCACGTGCTGCTCCATCCCGCCGCACCGCCACTGCGCCTCACGGTCGATGTCGTTGGTGCCGTCAACGCCGATGCGGAGACGACTGGCGTTGGTCCCGGCTACCAGCGGTTCATCGGTCGCGCGCTCGATCGGATGGGTGCGCAACTCGGCATCGATTGGGCCGACCGTGCGAGCAACATCGCCTTCGCGGATCGCCCGGCGGTCGAGCGCGCATACCTGGCGTGGCTTGGGCCCTCGCTCGTTCGCGCGCGGGAGGCCGTGCGCGGAGGGGGTCGCGGCATCCACCTGGGCATGCCGGCTGGCACGATCGTCACCTGCGCGGATGCCCTGGCGACCGTGCTCGGGCCCCGGGACGAGGCGTGGCTCGAAGCGGCCATCGCCGACCCGCGGACCGCCATCGGGATCACGCCGTGGTGGTCCGATGCGACCGACGGCGCCTACCTGCGAAGCCGAGCGCTCACCCGCATGTGGCTCGACGTGCGCTGGCGTCGGCCGGCCGTTCCTGGCGAGGCCGCGCGCATCGACGAGATCCATGGCCTGCTGTCGCGGGCCTACCAGGACGAGCCCGAGCTCTCCTATCCGTGGATCGAGTGGGCGGAGCTGATCGCCTATCGCGGCGTCGAGGATGGCATGGCCCGCCAGGTCCTCGGGCACGCGGCGCAGGCCGGCTCGAACGCGTCCGGTGCCGCGCGGATCGGCTACCGCCGCTCGCCCGTGACGATCGAGCACGCGGGTTGGAAGCTGACGATCCCAGGTGACTTCGCCGAGCGCCGCACCGCCGACGAGTGGTGGGGTGGCGGCCCGGGCCGCTCCATCACGCTTGTCGCCACGGCGACCGGTACCGGCACGTCGGCGATGTCCGCGCATCAGTTCCTCGCGCAGGTCGCCTCGGATCTTGGGCCGGACGCGCTCCACCACGAGGTCGGCGACATCCGCGGTCGCGCCCGGCTCACCACGGACACCGGATCGGGCGTGGAGATCGGCGTCCTGGAGGGTTTCGCGGCGGTGGCCGGGTCAGGCGCCGCCATCCGCATCGAGTTCGACGACGGCGAGGACTACGCCTGGGCCCTCGAGATGTGGCGGTCGCTCCGCCCAGGGTGACGCTGATGGCGCAGGCGACCTGGGTGCGCGACCCGGTTCATCGGGGTCGAACGACTGCCGTCAGCCGCTCCGTCATGTCGTCATCGAATGGGTTGCCGGCCTGCCAATCGCCGCTGCGGAGGATATGGCCGACGGTGCCGATCGACTCAAGCATGACAGCCGGCGGATTCGCCGCGACCTCGTACCGATCGCTCAGCAGGTATGCCACTGGGCCCGCGACCAGGCCGTCATCAAGGAGCGGGAAGGACGAGCTAGACGTCACGGCTCCGATGTCGGGCTCGAAGACCTGGGCCAATGTGCGTAGCACATCGACGACCTGGTGGGTTCCCAGGGTCCGAGGCAGATGCACCATCGCCTTTCCCGGCGGATCGCCGAACGGCAGGTGCATCCGATCGGTGACGTCCAGTCCCGCCGACCGGGCGCCCGATTCGCCATTCGACACAACGAAAAGGAACAGTCCCGCAAGGTCGGGAAACCCCGGCCCAGCGGCTGCCTGCGTGGCGACGAAGTCGGAGCGACCAGTTGCCGGTACCTCCGATCGACGACGCGGAGTCCCGTCAGAAACGAACCAGCGGGCGAGCGTGGCATCGATCGATGCCAGGCGATCGATCAGCCGCGACGTGCGCGCCACGAGTTCGTCGGCCTCGCGGGCAGGCCTCCACTGCACGATCGCATAGTCGGCGAGGTTCAAGGGACGACGACCAGCTTGATCAACAAGCTGCGGTTCCCCCCGTCGTCGTCACGAGCGGGTCGGGTCGACGATCGTGAGCCCCGCGAATGCGGTTCGGTGGAACCCACGATCGCGGGTCAGGAGTTGATCGGCCTGTTCGAGGGCGTGCGCACCAACAAGGAAGTCGGCGACAAGCCGTGCGCGGGGGCCTCCGTCACGCCGATACGAGCGCCATGCGAGCCCCGCGCGGGTCGACGCTGCGCGATCGACGGCTGAGAACGCGACTCGTAACCGATCCAGGGCGGCTTCGGTCGCGCCGCGATCCGGGAATGCGCCGATCACCTCGGACCACACGACCTCGCAGACGACCAGTTCCCCAGCGGCGCGAGCCCGTCGAAGCGAAGCCCGCGATCGATCGCCGAACTCGGGGTCCGCCCCGAGGACGTCGATCAGGACGTTCGAGTCGACGGCGGTGATCACGGCTGGGCGGCCCCGTCCTCCTCGTCCGGGCCGGGGCCACGAATCTCGCGGATAAACGCATCCGTGCCGCCAGGGACAGGGCCCAGCAGCCCGTACAGGTCGTCAAGCTCGTCCACGGGAACGAGCTTTCGTCCGATCAGGCGGCCGTCGGCCTCCTCGAAGTCAAGGACCGTCCCCGGTCGAAGCCCGAGCTGATCACGCAGGCGCTTCGGGATCGTGATCTGGCCCTTCTCGCTGAGCGTGGTTTTCATACCGGCATGGTATGACGCTCGTACTTTCGGGGTCAATCCCGGCGTCGACAGGTTGACGAGGCGGTCAGCCGTTGAAGATCCGCTGGACCTCGACGAGGCCGGCCGCAAGCGCATCGATGTCAGCGGTCGTCGTGTAGACGCTGAACGAAGCGCGCGCGGTGGCCGCCAGGTCGAGGCGCTCGTGGAGTGGCATCGTGCAGTGATGGCCGGCACGGACCGCGATCCCAAAACGATCCAGGACCTGGGCCACGTCATGCGGATGGATGTCCGGCAGGTTGAACGGGATGACGCCCCCGCGCAGATCGGGGTCCAGCGGCCCATAGAGCTCGATGCCGGGGACCTGCCGCGGCAGCACCTCGAGGGCGTACGCGACGAGCTCGCGCTCGTGTGCGCGCACGGCGTCCATGCCGATGGCCTCGAGGTACTCGGCGGCGACACCGAGCCCGACGGCGTCGGCCACGGCCGGGGTGCCCGCCTCGAACTTGTAGGGGATCTCGTTGAATTCGCTCCGCCGCAGGTGGACCTCGCGGATCATGTCGCCACCGGACATGAACGGCGGCATCGCCTCGAGCAGTTCGCGCCGACCCCACAGCGCGCCGGACCCCATGGGCCCCAGCATCTTGTGGCCGCTGAACGCGTAGAAGTCGCAGCCCAGGGCTTGCACGTCAACCGGGACGTGGGGCACGGCCTGCGCCCCATCAACGAGCACGAGAGCGCCCGCCGCGTGGGCCATGTCGACCATCTCGCGGACCGGGTTGATCGTCCCGAGCGTGTTCGACACGTGGGTGAACGCCACGAGCTTCGGCTTCAGACGGAGCAGCACCTCGAAGACATCGAGCCTGAGGATGCCGTCATCGGTGATCGGGATGAACTCCAGGTCGCCATCGACCTCCTGGACAAGGAGCTGCCACGGCACGAGGTTCGCGTGGTGCTCCATCTCCGTCAGGATGATCTGGTCGCCACGTCCGACGTTGCGGCGGCCCCACGAGTACGAGACGAGGTTGATCGCCTCGGTCGCGTTGCGCGTGAACACGACCTCGTGGCTGTCCGGCGCGTTGATGAACCGAGCGACCTTGACGCGGGCCTCGTCGTAGGCCGCCGTCGCCTCCTCGCCGATCGTGTAGATGCCGCGATGCACGTTGGCGTTGTGGCGCTCGTAGTGCTCGGTCATCGAATCGATGACGACCTGCGGCTTCTGGCTGCTCGACGCCGAGTCGAGGTAGACCAGCGGATGGCCGTTGATCACGCGCTCGAGGATGGGAAAGTCGCGCCGGAGCGCGGCGGCATCCAGGGTCGGTCGGTCGGTCGCCTCGATCGCCATGTCAGGTGCCCGCAGTCAGCGGGCGGCCTCCACCGGCTCCAGCTCGAGGTCCGGGCCCTTGGGCACGAGCAGCGCCTCATCGGGCAGGTCCGGCGAGAGCCCGGCCTCGCGCAGGATCGGGCCGTAGCCCTCTTCCTCGAGGCGCAGGGCGAGGTCCTTGCCGCCGCTCTTGACGATGCGGCCCTGGGCGAGGACGTGGACGAAGTCCGGCTCGATGTAGTTGAGCAGGCGCTGGTAGTGCGTGATCAGGAGGACGCCGAGCTCCGGGTTGAGCATCGCGTTGACGCCTTCGGCGACGATGCGCAGGGCGTCGATGTCGAGGCCCGAGTCGGTCTCGTCGAGGATCGCCATCTCGGGCTGGAGGACGGCCATCTGGAGCATCTCCAGGCGCTTCTTCTCGCCGCCTGAGAAGCCCTCGTTGACGTAGCGGCTGGCGAAGCCCGGGTCCATCCGCAGCAGCGCCATCTTCTCGCGCATCAGATTGCGGAAGTCACGCATGTTGATGCCGCCCTTGACCGCGTCGGTCGGGTCGATATCGGGATTCTTGTCGATGCCCTGGAGCTTGGCGTTCAGCGCGCTGCGGACGAAGCTGGCGACGGACAGGCCGGGGATCGCGGTCGGGTACTGGAAGGCCAGGAACATCCCCAGGCGGGAGCGCTTGTCCGGGCTCAGGGCGAGGATGTCGCGGCCCTTCCAGAGGACCTCACCACCCTTGATCACATACGCGGGATGGCCCATCAGCGCATACGCCAGTGTGGTCTTGCCCGACCCGTTGGGCCCCATGATCGCGTGGACCTCGCCCTTGCCGACGGTCAGGTCGATGCCCTGCAGGATCTCCCGTTCCGGGGCGGCGGCGGGCGCGACGCGCAGGCCGCGGATGACGAGATGCTGGTCGGTGGCGGTATCGGTCACGAGCGGAGGGCTCCTTCGAGGTCGAGGTGTCGGGGTGTGTCGGGTCTTAAGTCGAGCGCGACGAGGCGCTGTGGCGCGAGGTCCGCGAGGGTCATCGAATCGAGCGCGCCGGTGATCGCGTCGCGGACGCGGACCCACAGCACGTTGACGGTGCAGCGGCTGGAGCGATCGCACGTGGTCGCATGCTCCGGGTCGTCGCTGGCGCAGATCATCGGCGCGATCGGACCCTCAAGGGCTCGGAGGACTTCGCTCATCGCGATGGTCTCCGGAGGGCGCGCGAGCTCATAGCCGCCGTGCGCGCCGCGCGTGCTCGTCACCAGCCCGGCTTCGCGCAGGCTCACCACGAGCTGCTCCAGGTAGGCGCGCGGGAGGTCCTCCTCGGCAGCGATGCCCGCCAGGCTGGCCGGACCCGTCCCGAAGTGCCGTGCGAGCTGGACCATCAGGCGCACGCCGTACTCGCCCTTCGTGGAGAAGGACAGGGCGCCGGTGCCGTGGAAGCTCGGCCGCGGGAGGGCCGTCGTGTGCGTCAGAGCGATGCCTCGCATATCCGAGTGATTTCGTCGGATATGAGTCTATGGCCGTACCGCACAAGCGTCAACGACACACCAGCACGCGCTGTGCCCCGACCGGCCACACTGCGCCGATGCGCATCCTCCTTGCCACCTCACCTGGGGTCGGGCATCTGCTTCCCCTGCTGCCCGTGGCCCGGGCGGCCGCCGCGCGCGGTCACGACGTGCGGATCGCGGCCGGGTCCAGCCTCGGGTCGATCGTGGCGCGGGCCGGCTTCGACCACGTGCCGGCCGGGCCGGCGAGCCTGGGCGACGTCGCCCGTGCGATCAAGGCTCTGGAGGGGCTGACAGGTCGACGGCGGGCCGTCGTCATGGTCCGCGAAGCCTTCGCCGGCACGATCGCGCGAGGCATCGCCGACGATGTCCTCGCCGCCGTGGCCGGCGCGACCACGGCAGTCGGGGGGCCGTGGCGACCCGACGTGATCGTCCACGAGGACATGGAGCTCGGCAGCTGGATCGTGGCCGAGCGCCTGGGGATCCCGCACGCGACGATCCAGGTCACCGCCTGGAGGCCGCGCGTTCGGGAGTTGATGGCCACCGCCTCCGCCCCGCTCAGCGCGACCTATGGTCTCGCTCCCGATGCCGCGGACCGGATGCTCGGACGGATCTTCTTCTCGACGCGCCCAGCCTCGATGCTGGATCCGGACGCGCCCCTCCCCGAGGTGACCGCCGAGCTCCGACCGATCGCCGACGACCGCGATGGAGCGGCCGCGGACGCCGCGAACACCGCGGACCCCGGGAGCGCCGAGTCAGCCGCCGAGTCAGCCGCCGACCCGTGGCCCGCCGGTGACGGCCCGCGGATCGCGGTCACGCTCGGCACCGTCAACGCCGGCCAGCACGACGTGCTGCACGCGATGGTCCGTGGCGCGGCCACCAGCGCAGATGGGACCGCCCGGGTCGCGGTCGCTCTGGGTGCCGATCCCGCGGCGTTCGGCGACGTCCCGTCGAACGTGGCTGTTCACCGCTACGTGCCGATGTCGGCCCTCCTCGCCAACGCAGACGCGGTCGTCTTTCACGGCGGGTCGGGCACGTTCACGGCCGCCCTGGCCACCGCCCGCCCCATGGTCATCGTGCCGCTGGCAGCCGATCAGCTGGACAACGCTGAACGTGCAGTGGCTGTCGGGATCGCACGCTCCATCGCGCCCGACGACCTGTCGGCCGACAGCGTCCGTGCAGCCATCGACGACATCCGGGTCGATATCGATGCCGCAAGTCGGCTCGCCGCGATCGCCGCTGAGATCGCCGCAATGCCTGGACCGGAGGCCGCGATCGAGCGCATCGAAGGCATCGCCGGAGGCCGCTAGGCTTGGTGACGGCGCCCGGCCCGTAATGACGAACGTCTGAGGAGGCACGCATGACCGACATCGACCGCGCCGCACGGCTTGACCGCTTCGAGAGCGGCGCCGATGACGTCACCGAGGCGCTGGCAGGCGCGACCGACGCCGACCTTGACCGACGCCCGCCGTCGGGGGAGTGGACGGCCCGGGAGATCGCCCACCACGTGGCCGATTCCGAGACGATGGCGTACATCCGCCTGCGACGCCTCGTCGCCGAGGACGCGCCGGTCCTGCACGGATACGACGAGCCGGAATGGGCTCGGCGGCTCCACTACGACCGCCCGATCGAGACGTCTGTGGCCACGGTCCGCGCAGTCCGGGCGGCGAGCTCCGAGCTGCTCCACTCGCTCACGCCGGACGAATGGTCCCGGGCCGGCACGCACAGCGATTCGGGTGCGTACACGGTCGACGACTGGCTGCGCATCTACGCCGAGCACAGCCACGATCACGCCGATCAGATCCGGCGCGCCCGCCGCGGTGAGGATTGATGGCCGTGCCCGCCCTTGACGCCGCCGATCTGCGCGCCGCTGCCGAGGCGGTCATGCCAAGCGTCGTGGACATCCGGCGGCGCCTCCACCGGCGGCCGGAGATCGGGTTGCAGCTCCCGGAGACGCAGGCCGTGGTGGCCGACGCGCTCCGGGCGATCGGGCTGGAACCTCGGTTTGGTGGCACGACCACGTCCGTCGTCGCGGTCATCGATGGCGGTCTGCCCGGACCGACCACCCTGCTGCGCGCCGACATGGACGCGCTGCCCGTCGGAGAGGACACCGGCCTCGACTTCACCTCGGAGTTCGATGGCGTGATGCATGCCTGCGGGCACGACACGCACGTGGCGATGCTGCTCGGTGCCGCGCGTGTGCTAGCGGAACGGCGTGCATCGCTCGGCGGTCGTGTCCTGCTGATGTTCCAGCCGGGCGAAGAAGGCTTCCACGGTGCCCGGTTCATGCTCGAGGAAGGGCTGCTCGAGGACGGGCCCCACGGTGCCGGTGGCGTGACGCGGGCCTTCGCACTGCACATCTCGACCCGATACGCAGCGGGCGTCGTCGCCCTCCGACCCGGCGCGATGCTCGCGTCAGCGGACCGCATCATCGCCACGGTTCGCGGCCGCGGCGGCCACGCCTCTGCTCCGCATCTGGCCCTGGATCCGGTGCCGGTCACGGCCGAACTGATCCTGGCCCTTCAGTCGATGATCACCCGCCGGGTGGACGCCTTCGATCCGGCCGTGCTGACCATCACCCGCCTGACCGGCGGGACGACCAACAACATCATCCCGGCCTCCGTGGAGATCGAGGGCACGATCCGGACCGTGTCTGAAACGGTGCGGGCATCGGTCGGCGCCTGGGTCCATCAGGTCGCCGAGGGGGTGGCCGCGGCTCACGGCGCCGAGATCGACCTGGAGATCGTGCCCGGCTACCCGGTGACGGTGAACGACCCAGCCATCACGGCATGGATCCGATCACTGGCGGCTGAGATCGCGGGCGAAGCGCTGATCGAGGACCTGGCCGCGCCGATCATGGGCGCGGAGGACTTCTCGTACGTCCTCGAGCGCGTCCCGGGGATGATGGCGTTCCTGGGCGCGCGACCCACCCACGAGGATCAGGTGACGGCACCGCAGAACCACTCCAACCTGGTGGTCTTCGAGGAGGCCCCGATGGCGACAGGCGTGGCGCTCTACGCGGCGGCCGCGCTCGCGGAGTAGTCGCGGCGGGCCGGGACGCCAGCGCACGCACGGGCCGGCCACCGCCGCGCCCGTTCGCGGTCGCCTCGGTCAGTCCGGCAGGAGCCCGCCCAGATGGTGCTCGTCGTGCTCCACGGCGTTCGCGAGCAGTGCACGCACATCGAACACGCCGAGCGTCGCGTGGGTGCCGCTTCGAGCCCAACCCGCCACGTCGAGCCCCTCGACGGTCACCAGTGTCGTGGCGCGCAGCGACGCGAACCGGACCAGAAGATCATCCAGGGAGAGGTCCGGTTCACCCGGCCACGGCTCGGGTTCGGCCCAGCCCCACGTCGGGGAGTCGGTCGTCGCGAGGTCGGACAGACGCGCCTGATGCACATCGATCTCGCAGGCGATCAGGTGGCGCACGACCTCGCCAGGGCTCCACTCACCAGCGGCGGGCGGGCGATCAACGGCACCCGTGACCGCCGCGGCAAGTCGGACCGGCAACGACTCAAGCGAGGCCAGGATCGCGCCCCGGTCGCTCCCGCCGCTCTCGCCGCCGCTCACCCTTCCAGCATCCCCCGTCGCCACGCCTCGGTGGCTTCCACAGCGTTGAACGTGTATAGGTGGAACCCGGTGACTCGGGCAGCGGGATCCGCGAGCAGCGGCGCCAGGTCCTGCACGAATCCGGTCGGCTTGTAGAACCCGCCGGACTTGGCCATGCCCGCGACGAAACGCAGGTTCTTGACGAAGAACCGCTTGGCGTCCTTGACCCCGATCCGGGCCGCGACGTTGAGCAGCTTCTGCGGATCCGCGACACCCGGCACGCCGATGACGATATCCGGCGCGAACCCGTCCCCGCGCAGCCGCCGCACCCAGGCGCCGATGACCTTCGTATCGAAGTCCATCTGCGACGTGACGTGCTCCACGAACGGCGCCTTGTCCCGGAGCGCCTGCTCCAACGCGTCGTCCGGGATGTCGGCGTGACCGTTGGGATACGCCGGGCAGCCGATCACCTCGAACGGATGGCCGTTCTCGCGCATCGCGGTCAACAGCGACAACCCGTCGAGATACTCCCCGGGCTCATCGGCATCGCCGCCGACGACGAATGCGTGCGTCAGGCCGCCGTCCCGCGCCCGCCCGAGCAGCTCCTCGAGCTTCGCTCGCGTCGGGATCATCCGTGCCGATAGATGCGGGATCGCGCGAAATCCGTCGGCCTGAAGCTGGACGGCCCAGTCGACCGTCGCATCGATGCCCTTGTTCGGCGACGCCGTCACGGACACGCGCGCGCCGGCCGGCAGATGCGGGATCTGGTCGGGCAGGTTCTTGAGTGGCAGCAGCTCGAAGATCGGGTCGGCGAGCGCCGCTCGCAGGGCCGAGGCAGACGCCTGGTCGAGGCCGCGTCGCCGGGCCAGCAGGCCGGTCATCAGACCTCCGAGTCCGGCATCGATGCCTTGCGGCGAGCGATGAAGTCGAGCAGCGCCTCATCGATCGCTGGGTCGAGCGGCGGCGCCTGGTACTCGCGCAGCATCTTCTTCCACACGACGTTCGCCCGCGTCTCTGCGTCCAGCGAGCCATCCTCCTGCCACTGCTCGAAGCTGTTGTTGTCGGCGATGTCGCTGCGATAGAACGCGGTCTCGAAGTTGGCCAGCGTGTGGGCTGTGCCCAGGAAGTGCTGGCCCGGCCCGTTGGACCGGATGGCGTCCAGCGCCTGACCGTTCTCCGACATGTCGACGCCCTGAACGAAGACGGCCATCATCCCGCACTGATCGGCGTCCATGACGAACTTCTCGTAGCCGACGGCGAGGCCGCCTTCGAGCCATCCGGCCGCGTGCAGCACGAAGTTCACGCCACCAAGGACGGTCGGCTGGAGCGTGGCGGCACTCTCGTACGCGGCCTGCGCATCCGCTGTCTTCGATGCCGTCAGCGAGCCACCGGAACGGAACGGGACGCCCAGCCGGCGTGCCAGCGAGGCCATCGTGTACAGGACGAGCGCGGGCTCCGGCGTCCCGAACGTCGGCGCCCCCGATTGCATCGACATCGACGACGCGAACGAACCGAGCACGACCGGCGCCCCCGGACGCGTCAGCTGGACGAAGGTCATCCCGGCCAGGGCCTCGGCCAGGGTCTGGGCAGCCACGCCGGCCGCGGTCACCGGTGCCATCGCTCCGGCCAGGATGAACGGCGTGAGGAGCGTGGCCTGGTTGGCCAGGGCGTAGTTGCGCGCCGCTCCCAGCATCACGGAATCCCAGACGAGCGGCGAGTTGGCATTGATCAGTGACAGCGTCACCGGGTGCGTCTCGAGGTAGTCCGCGCCGAACAGGATCCGGCACATCTCCACGGTGTCCTGGGCGCGCTCCGGGGCGGTCACGGAACCCATGAACGGCTTGTCGCTGTAGCGGATGTGGCTGTAGACCATGTCCAGGTGGCGCTTGTTGACCGGCACGTCCACCGGTTCGCAGACCGTGCCACCGCTGTGATGGAGGTGTGGCGACGCGTAGGCCAGCTTCACGAAGTTGCGGAAGTCCTCGATCGTGCCGTAGCGCCGGCCACCGTCCAGGTCGCGCACGAACGGCGAGCCGTAGTTCGGCGCGAAGACCGTGTGCGGCCCGCCGATCTCGACGTGGTTGCCCTCGTTGCGAGCGTACTGGGTGAACTGACGCGGCGCGGTGGCCTGGACGACGGAACGACACATGCCGCGCGGGAAGCGGACGCGCTCCCCGTCGACATCGGCACCGGCCGAGGCGAGCAGCCGCAGGGCCTCGGCGTCGCCGCGAAACTCGATGCCGACCTCCTGAAGGATCGAGTCGGCGTTCTCCTCGATGATCGACAGGCCTTCCTCGCCGAGCACCTCGAACGGCGCGAGCGTGCGCGTCAGGAACGGCAGGCGCTCGACCTGGTGGCTGAGGCGCACCGCGCGTCGACCCTCGCGCCCGCCGGTCCGCCGATTGCCCATGATCTCGGTCATGCGTCGTCTCCTGTGGTGGCCATCATGGCCGCGCGGCGGCGTCGTCGCTCGGCCCGCGGGTCCGCGCCGCGGTCGGCGGTGGCGGGTCGGGCGGGCAGCGTGACCACTCGCTCCAACTGGGGATTCGGGGCGGTCCGATGGGGGATCGCCATGGCTTCGATGAAGTGCTCCTGGAAGCGCGGTTCGACCGCGGTCTCGATCTTCTCGACCTGCCGAACCACCGTCTCGATCTCGCGTCGGGCCGTCCCGCTGAGGAGCGCGATGAGCGCCCCGGTGCCAGCGGCATTGCCGGCCGCCCGCACGCGCCCGAGGTCGCAGTCCGGCACCAGCCCCAGGACCATCGCGTGGAGCGGATCGATCTGGCTGCCGAAGGCGCCCGCCAGGCGGATCTCGTCGACGGTGTCGCGCCCGAGCTGGTCCATCAGCAGGCGGACGCCGGCGTACAGGGCGGCCTTGGCGAGCTGGATCGCGCGGACGTCGTTCTGGGTGATGAGGATCCGCGACCCGACGATCCCGTCGCCACCACCATCGTGGAGGACGTAGCTGAACGTGCGGCCGTCGGCGATCACGCGCGGCGTTCGGGCCGCGAGCGCGCCATCGATGACGCCGTCCGCCGTGATGATGCCGGCCAGGTACAGCTCAGCGATGACCTCGATGATCCCGGAGCCGCAGATGCCGGTGACGCCGATCCCGCCGGCCACGAGAGCCGGCTCGAACTCGGGCGCATCCGACCACGCATCCGCGCCGATGACCCGGAAGCGCGGTTCGAGGGTGTCGCGGTCAACGCGCACGCGCTCGATGGCGCCAGGTGCGGCCCGTTGCCCGGCGCTGATCTGCGCGCCCTCGAAGGCGGGACCGGTCGGTGACGACGCGGCGAGGAGGCGGTCGCGGTTGCCCAGCACGATCTCGGCGTTCGTCCCGACGTCCACGACGAGGGTCAGGTCCTCGGCCTGGTGGGGCAGCTCGGCCAGGATCACGCCGGCGGTGTCCGCCCCGACGTGCCCGGCGATGCACGGCAGCATGTAGGCGCGTGCCCCCGGGTGGGTGCGCAGGCCGAGGTCGCTGGCCGGCAGCGTCAGCGCCGTGTCCACGGCCAGTGCGAACGGTGCCGAGCCGAGCGGCGTCGGGTCGATGCCCAGCAGGAGGTGGTGCATGATCGGATTGCCGACGATGGTCAGCTCCAGGATCTCCGTCCGCTTGATGCCGGCCTTGTTGCCGAGCGACGCGAGCAGGCCGTCGAGCGCCTTGCGGACCGCCTCGGTCAGTTCCGTCTCGCCGCCCGGATGCATCATCACGTAGCTGACCCGGCTCATCAGGTCCTCGCCGAACCGGATCTGCGGGTTCATCACGCCGGCACTGGCCAGGATCGTACCCGACACGAGGTCCGCGAGGTGGCCCGCGATCGTCGTCGAACCGACATCGATGGCGACGCCGAAGGCTCGATCGTGGAAGCCCGGCCAGACCGCGATCACGTCCCGGCCGCCGTGCACGGCCACGGTCACGCGGTAGTCGCCGGCGATCAGCGCCGGCTGCAGTGCGCGGATGACCGCGAGATCCGCCTGGAGGTCGGACAGCCCCCACTCCGTGCCGAGGGCATCGAACAGCCGGCCCAGATCGCCCGTCGGCGTGGCAAGGTCCGGCGGCACGACATCGACCGTGTGCAGGCGGACCACCGGGTCCATCTCGAAGGCACGCGCCGCGAGGTCCTTGCGCACGACCTGGCGATGGACCTGACTCTCCGGCGGGACATCGATGACCGCATCGCCGAGCACGACGGCCGTGCACGACAGCCGGCGATCGTCGGCCAGCCCGACCTCCGAGCGGAAGGTCGCCTCGACCTCGCCCGCCTCGGACAGGTGCGACGGCGCGGAGGTGATCCCGTGCTTCGCGAACGCACCGAACGCCGGCGTGACCGCGCACCGACCGCAGATGCCGCGCCCGCCGCAGACCGAATCGATGTCCACGCCGAGGGAGCGAGCGGCATCGAGTACGGTCGTCCCGGCAGGCACGCGACCGCGTCGCCCGGACGGCGTGAAGATGACCTGCGGGTCTGGCCCGGCCGGGCCGCCCTGCGACACCTGTGGGCCTAGCTTCCGACCGGGACGTCGGCGGGAACGTCCGCGGCAGGCACGTCAAGGCCCGGGACGTCCACCCCCGGGACGTCGGCGCTGAGCGGCTGGCCGCCACCGCGACGACGGTTGACGCGGCGACCGCCCGTCTCGCCCTCCGGCGGGCCGACCCGGAACCGCCGGATCCAGCGCGACGCATCCTGGTCGTTGCCCATCAGCACGTCGCTGGCCATCACCGCGTGGCGGACGCCCTCGGCGATCGGATTCGTGATCGCCGATGTCAAGCCACTGGCGATGGCCATCGACAGGAAGGCGCCGTTGATGCCCTCGCGGTTGGGCAGGCCGAAGCTGACGTTGGAGGCACCGCACGTCGAGTTGACGCCGAGCTCGTCGCGCAGGCGGCCGAGGATGCGGAAGACCTGGCGGCCGGCACCCGGCAGCGCCCCGATCGGCATGAGCAGCGGGTCGACGATGATGTCGTCGCGGGGGATGCCGTGGTCCGCGGCCCGTTCCACGATCCGCTTCGCGACGGCGAACCGGACGTCCGGGTCCATCGAGATGCCGGTCTCGTCGTTGCTGATGGCCACGACCGCGCAGCCGTACTTCCTGACCAGCGGCAGGACGCGTTCCAGCCGCTCTTCCTCGCCGGTCACGCTGTTGAGCAGCGCCTTGCCCTGGTAGACGGCAAGGCCCGCCTCGAGCGCGTCGACGATCGATGAATCGATCGACAGCGGGACGTCGGTCAGCGACTGCACGAGCCGGATCGTGGCCGCGAGGATCGCCGGCTCGTCCGCCAGGGGGATGCCCGCATTGACGTCGAGCATCTGGGCGCCCGCCTCGACCTGCGCGATGGTGTCGCGCTCGACCCGGCTGAAGTCCCCGGCCTTCATCTCCTCCATGAGGACCTTCCGGCCGGTCGGGTTGATGCGCTCGCCGATGATCACGAAGGGCTGATCGTCGCCGATGACGACATCGCGCGTGGCCGAACTGATGACCGTGCGACTCATGCGGGTGTCGTCTCCTCGGGGACGGACTTGCCGGGCGTCTCGTCGTGCGCCGGCGGGAGTGCCGGGCCGCCGTCGAGGCCGCCGGACTGGATCAGCTGGGCGATTCGGTGCTTGTCGTATTCGGTCTCGATGCGCTCGACCTCGGCACCGACCACCGCATCGAGGTCCTCGCCGCACTCCGTCGCGACCTTGCGCCACTCCTCGATGTAGGTGTCGTACGAGCGCAGTCCGGCGCGGCTCGCCGCTTTGTCGATGGCGACCTGGAATCGCGGGTGCAGGACGATCTTGCTCGAGCGGCGGCCGTCGCGCGCCGTGACCTGCGCCGGGATGTCGCGCCACCAGATGACGGTCAACGTGGCCATGTCAGGCTCCTTCTGCGATGGCGCCGGCGAGGACCGGGGCGAGCTCGCCGTAGCCGGTGTCGCGACGTTCGAACGTGAGGCCCAGGCGATCGGCGGCCGCCCGGGCACGCTCGGTCAGGGCGGGATCGTCGGTCTGAGCGAGGTAGACGAGACGGCGATAGCTCCCGAAGTAGTCGGGCAGCAGTTCCGGGTGCCGGTCGAGGCCCAGGCCGTGCATCACGAGCGTCTCGAACTGGCGAGCCAGGAAGTCGGTCAGGTAGAACGTGCCGAGTTCCTCGTCCTGCAGCGCGGCGTAGGCCGCCGAGCCGGCATAGAACTCGTAGCAGTGGGCGCCCGGGATGCGCTCGATGCCCTCGCGCTCCAGGACGGCGTCGAGGGCGCCGTTCGTGCCGCAGTCCGCGTACGCCACGAAGATGCGGATGTCGTCGCCGTACCGAGCACGGACCTTGCCGACCTTGGCCATCACGGCCGCCGCGATCCGGCTGGGCTGCATGTGCAGGCGGGCGTCCACGGCCTCCACTTTGACGGCGGGCAGGCCGCGGGTCAGCGCCAGCAGTTCGCGCGCGAGCGCGCCACAGCCGATGACGACGACGCGTGGGGCTGCCTCGCCGGGTGCCGCCTCAGGCGACGCGGGCACGGCGCTCGTCGATCAGCCGTCGGGCCGTCTCCGCGGCCACGCCGGCGTCGCGGCAGTACGCGTCCGCCCCGACGGCCATGCCGAATTCCTCGTTGAGTGGCGCGCCGCCGACGAGGACGATGTAGTCGTCCCGCAGCCCGCGGTCCTTCAGCGTCTGGACGACCACCTTCATGTACGGCATCGTCGTGGTGAGGAGCGCGCTCATACCCAGGATGTCGGGCTTGTGCAGCTCGAGCGCGGCCAGGAACTTCTCCGCATCCGTGTTGATACCGAGGTCGATGACCTCGAAGCCGGCGCCCTCCAGCATCATGCCGACGAGGTTCTTGCCGATGTCGTGGATATCGCCCTTGACGGTCCCGATGACGACCTTGCCGACCGGCTCGGCGCCGGTCTCCGCGAGCAGCGGGCGCAGGATCCCCATACCGGCCTTCATCGCGTTGGCGGCCAGCAGGACCTCGGGCACGAACAGGATGCCGTCGCGGAAGTCGATGCCGACGATCTTCATGCCGGCCACGAGCGCGTCGTCGAGGACCTTGGTCGGCGCGAAACCGCGACCAAGGAGGATGTTGGTGCCCTGGACGATCTCGTCCTTCATGCCGTCGTACAGGTCGTTGTGCATCTGCTCGACGAGTTCGTCGTCAGAGAGGGCTTCGAGATCGATGTCCTGGAGATCGTCGGTCACGTCTGGTGCTCCACGGTGGCGTCGGTACGATCGGGGGTTCCACGATGTGGAACCGTGCCGTATGATGGAACCGCCAAGGCACCGAATCTAGCGGACGGCGAGGTCGATGTCCAGAGTCCAGTCCATCGAGCGCGCCTTCGCGGTCCTGGCCGCGCTCTCCGACGGTCCCCTGGGGGTCACCGACGTCGGCGATCGGGCCGGCCTGCCGAAGTCCACCGCGGCGAGGCTGCTGGCCGCGCTCTCGCGCGAGGGCGCCGTCGAACAGGTCCCCGACGACACGCTGTACCGCCTCGGCCCGCGGCTGGCCACGCTCGGTGGCGGCTTCACGCTCGCGCGCTCGCTCGCGGCACATGCCCGGCCCGTGCTCGAGGACCTGGCCGCGCGCTCCGGAGAGGCGGCCGGCCTTGCCGTGCCGGATGGCGCGTCAGCCCACTACATCGACCAGGTGGATACGCCGAACCCGGTCGCCGTCCGCGACTGGACCGGCGCCCGGGCGCCGCTGCACGCGGTCCCATCCGGGCAGGTGCTGCTGGCGTTCCGCTCCCCGGCCGCCATCGAGCGCTACCTGGAGCAGCCGCTGGAATCGTTCACGCCACAGACACTCGTTGACCCGGAGGCGTTGCGCGAGCGGATCCGCGAGATCCGGCGGACGGGCTGCACGTGGGCGATCGGCGAGTTCGATCCCGGGATCGCTTCCGTGGCGGCACCGATCGCGGATGCGTCAGGCGAGGTCATCGCCGCGGTCCACGTCCACGGACCGTCGTACCGATTCCCAGCGGCGGGCACGGAATCACGCCTGGCCGAGGACGTGGTCAGTGCCGCGGCCCGCATCGCGGCGAGCCTGCGGGAGTCGTAGCGGATCGGGACGGGGTTTGCGCCGGTCGGCCGGCCGCGGCTCCGCACCACCGGGCCTCCACTCCGCAGCGTCTGGCCTCCACTCCGCA
>JBKJHI010000118.1:0-4346 GCA_046599085.1 Candidatus Limnocylindrales bacterium | reverse complement strand
GGTGGTGGCGAATTGCTCGAGCGCTACGGGCGTGCCTGGGAGGCGTTCGATGGTGACGCGTGGGTCGATCTCTTCACCGAGGACGCCGAATACCACGAGGATCCGTTCGGATCGCCGCTCATCGGCCACAATGCACTCCGGGCATACTTGCTCGAGGCATCCCGGACGCAGACCCAGGTGACGTTCGAAGTCGAGCGCCATTGGGTCTCGGGCAGCACGGTCCTCGCCAGCTGGCAGGCCCGGTTCATCCGCCAGCCGAGCCTGGAACGGGTCAGGCTCGCCGGGTTCATGACGATGGAATTGGCATCGGACGACCGGATCGTCCGATTCCGCGAATGGACGAGTTCACGCATGGCGGCGTCCGACGCGAGATAGCGAGGAGGATCGATGGCTGGAGATGCGTCATTCGACGTCGTCAGCGACTTCGACGAGATGGAGCTGCGCAACGCCCTCGATCAGGTCCGCCGTGAGGTCGGCACACGCTTCGACTTCAAGGGCGTGACCGTCGAACTCGAGCAGACGAAGACCGAGATCAACCTGCTGACCGACGACGACTACCGCGCAGCGGCCGTCAAGGACCTCATCGAATCGAAGGCGATCAAGCGCAACCTGTCGCTCAAGATCTTCGATTGGGGCAAGGTCGAGCCGGTCGGCGGGAACAAGGTCCGCCAGGTCATCAAGCTGCGCAAGGGCCTGACCGACGAAGTCGCCAAGCGCATCACCAAGCTCATCCGCGACGAGTTCACGAAGGTGAAATCCCAGATCCAGGGCGACGCCGTGCGGGTGTCGAGCAAGAGCAGGGACGACCTCCAGAAGGTGATCGTGCGGCTACGGGAGCTTGACGAGGTCGTGCCGCCCCAGTTCGAGAACTACCGGTAGGCATGGCGCGTGCTGCCGGGTTCGACGTTCGCCAGGGTCGCCATGATCGTCGTGACCGCGATCATCATCCTCGTGCTGATCGCATCGGCCGTCGCGTATCCGCAGGTGATCTGACGTGACCGACCCCATCGATCCGACCGAGACGGCACCGAGCGAGCCGCCGCCAGCACCGGCCGAACCGGCCGAACCGGCTTCGACCGAGCCCGAGGCCGCCCAAGTGGTCGCCGCCGAGCCCGTGGCCGCTCCGGTGGTCGCCGCCCCAGAACCTCCTGCGCCGGCGGAGGCCGCCGCACGCGCCGCCCCGGACCTGGCCGAGCCGGCACCGAACGAGCCGGAACCGGCCAAACCTGCAGAGCCCGAGCTGGCCCCATCCGAACCTGAGCTGGTCGAGCCCGTGCCGGCCGAGCCCGTGCCGGCCGAAACCGCCGATCCAGGGCCGGCGCCCGCCGACCCTGAGCCGGGCCCGGCTGAGCCGGAACGACGGACCGTCGGCCGCGCCATCGCCGACGCCCTGCGGGCGGCCGGTGTCCGATTCGCGTTCACGGTCCCGGGCGAATCCTTCCTGGGGCTTCTGGACGCACTCGGAGACGCCGGGATCCGGGTCATCACCGCGCGGCACGAGGGTGGAGCCGCCTTCATGGCAGAAGCCCATGGCCAGCTCACCGGACGGCCGGCCGCCGCGCTCGCCACACGAGCCGTCGGTGCAGCCAATCTCGCGATCGGCATCCACACGGCTCGCCAGGATTCCGCGCCGATGTTCGCCCTCATCGGTCAGGTCGAGCGGGCCCATCGCGGCCACGAAGCCTTCCAGGAGGTCGATCTCGCAGGCACGATCGGTGGCCTGGCGT
Source organism: Candidatus Limnocylindrales bacterium (assembly GCA_046599085.1). GTDB lineage: Bacteria > Chloroflexota > Limnocylindria > Limnocylindrales > CSP1-4 > SPCO01. Next base: position 2,619 of record JBKJHI010000118.1, on the reverse strand, counting down.
TGTTCGCCGCTGAACCAGACAGCGTCGGGGCCGTCCGGTCGGCCGTGGGCGACGCGATCCACCACGCCCTCGACGATCGACCCGGTCCCGTGCTGCTCTCGCTGCCGGAAGATCTGCTCGACGAACCGTGGCCAGCGGACGCGACGATCGATGCACCGCGTCGGGGACCAGGCCGGGCCTCCGACGATGACATCCGCGCGGCCATCGAACTCCTGGCTTCCGCCCGACGCCCGGTCATCCTGGCCGGGGGCGGCGTGATGCGTGCGCGCACGTCCACCGACCTGCTGGCATTCGCAGAACTCCTGTCGGTGCCGGTCATCGCGGCCTGGCGCCGCGCCGATGTCATCAGCAACGATCACCCGCTCTACCTGGGGATGACCGGATACGGGTCGCCGAGCGTCGTCCGACAGCGGCTCGAGACAGCGGACGCGATCCTCGTCATCGGATCGCGGCTCAACGAACCGACCTCATACGAGGATGCGGTGCCGACACCAGGTCAGCGATGGATCCATGTCGATATCGCCCCTGGCAGGCCGGACACCCTCGTCCCGGCGGAGCGCACGATCGTGGCCGATGCCCGGGCGTTCCTGCGGGCGGCGAACGAGCGCCTGCGAAAGCACTCCGTACTGGATGCCGAGGGCGTGCGCGCCCGACAGACCGCCAACGAACAGGATCGCGCTGCCTGGGAGGCTGCCACGGTCGTGGACGATCATCCGTGGGATGGCCCAGGGGTCCATCCCGGTCGGGTGGTCACCACGCTCCGGCGAGTCCTGCCCGATGACGCCATCGTGACCACGGACGCCGGGAACTTCGCCAGTTGGCTGGGGCGAGGCTTCCGGTTCCGGAAGCCCGGGACGTTCCTTGGTCCCACCTCAGGGGCGATGGGCTACGGCCTGCCCGCCGCGATCGCCGCGTCGCTCATCCACCGCGATCGCCCGGTGGTCGCGGTCGCCGGCGACGGTGGGTTCGCGATGACCATGGCCGAACTCGAGACTGCGGTCCGCGAGCGGGCCAAGGTCATCGTCCTCGTCTTCGACAACGAGCGATACGGGACGATCCGGATGTGGCAGGAGCGACGCGGCAGCGGCCTTGGCGTGGCCACGGAACTCGGGCCGATCGACATCGCGGGCGTTGCCCGAAGCCTCGGGGCACGTGGCATCACCGTCGAGGGCGACGCCGAGTTCGAACCGGCCCTGCGGCAGGCGCTCGCGGAGGAGCGCTCCACCGTCCTTCACCTGCGGCTCGACCGAGCGTGGCTGTCGATCGACAGCCGGCCCGTCCGACCGGCCTGACGACCCGTGCGACCGACGTATCACCTCGTGCCCGCGGTCGCGTACGCGGAAAGTGACGGCGCGACGCCGTATCGCGCCGCATCGCTCGAGTCCGAAGGGTTCGTCCACTGCACGGACGGGCGCACCGCGCTCCTCGATACCGCGAATCGACACTACCGATCCGATCCACGTCCCTTCCTGGCGCTCACGATCGACCTCGACGCCGCGGGGTCGCGATGGTCGATCGAGGACGCGGCAGGCATCTATCCGCACGCCTTCGGCTCGATCGAACGGGCGGCGATCATCGCGGTCGAGAGCGTGGAGCGCTCGCCAGACGGCCAGTTCACCGGCCTCCAGCCATGGGACCCCACGCCGGCGTCCGCTGACTGAGCACCGAATCGATGGGATTCGCGAGGGCTCGTCCGGATCCGCCTGACAACACGGCGGATGCGATCACCACGATCCCGAGGACCGAGAGCACGACGAAGAGGTAGCCCGCTCTCAGCGCATCCACGGTGATCCTGGGTCGTTCCCTGGGCGCATGGTGCCTCCGCCGCGTGCCGACCGATCAGCGGACGGGACACCGCGGTCAGGGTCGTGAGGCTACGCGGGGTCACTCAACGCCGACTCACCCACACGAGAGGCCATGCCGGTCCCGGCTCAGCGCGTGGCGACGATCGAGAACGAGAGGGGGATGCGACCGCGCTCCTGGGGCGCCACGTCATCGTGGCCACCCCACCAGTCGACCGGATGCTCGGCCAGCTCGACGATGGTGAAGCCAGCCCTCGCGATGGCGGTGACGATCTCCCCGAGCGTCCAGGCCCGAGCGAACTTCCAGTGCTGTTCGCCGTCGGGGATGGACAGGTGGTCGATGTAGCCGGGCGCCCAGCCACGGGACGCCTCCGGGCCTCCGAAGTAGTCGTAATCGGTCGCGATCCAATGGCCGTCCTCGGATACATCGAACAGCCACTCCGCTGGATGCCCCTCGAACAGGACGAGCCGCCCAGTGGGAGAGAGCAGTCGGTGGAGGACGGCGGCCCACGCGTCCAGATCGGCCAGCCACATGAGGGACCCTCGCCCCGTGTACAGCAGGTCAGCCGTGCCGTCGAGATCGTGTGGGATATCCAGCACGTCGGACTCGATCCAGCGAGCCGGCGCTCCGGTGGCCGCCGTCAGCCGCCGAGCGAGCTCGAGCATGCGCGGACTGAAGTCGATGCCGACGACCTCCTCGGCGCCGGCGTTCCACAGCGAGAGGGTGTCGCGGCCTCCGGCGCACTGGAGATGGATGGCCCCCCGACACCGGCCGTGGAGATCGGCGATCAGCGCGACCTCGCCGGGGAGCAGGTTC
>JBKJHI010000105.1:0-7506 GCA_046599085.1 Candidatus Limnocylindrales bacterium | reverse complement strand
GCCTGGCCACGCTCGGCTCACTGCTGGCGCAGGAACGGCGCGACCCGGAGCTGCTCGCGGCATTCCGGCGCCGTGTCTTCGACCCTCGGCATGCTGTCGTGCACGGCGTCTTGCGGGACGGCGTCGAGCGCGGCATCGTGGCCGCTGACGCCGACTTCGAGGCTGTGGACGCCCTCTTGTTCGGTGCCGTCCTCGCCCGGGCTGTCCTCGGCGAGCCCGTGGACGACGGCTGGATCGACCGCGTGGTCAGGCAGGCGTGGGACGGGATCGCCGGCGCTCCACCGGCCGCCGCTGCACCGGCCGTCGTTCCGCCAACCCTTGAACAGCGTGCCACCGACCCGCCCGCCTCGAAGGACCCGGCTCGATGACGTCGCCGATCCTCGTGACCGGGGCGCCCGGCAACATGGGCACGCCGCTCGTCGGCGAGCTGCTCGACCTCGGGGCCTCGGTCCGTGTCGGGGCCCGGGACGTGGATGCCGCGCGCCAGGCCTTCGGGGACCGGGTCGAGGTCGTCCACTTCGACTTCGCGGACCCGAGCACCTTCGACGCCTTCGACGGCGCGGAGCGGATGTTCCTGCTGCGGCCAACCCAGATCGCCGACGTGAAGCACGTCATCGGGCCTGCCCTTGATGCGGCCCGGGACCGCGGCGTCCGGCACGTCGTGTTCCTCTCGATCCAGGGCGCCGATCGCAACCGAATCGTCCCCCACCGCAAGATCGAGGACCACCTCCGGGCGAGCGGCCTGGACTGGACGTTCATCCGGGCGGCGTACTTCATGCAGAACCTGTCCACAACGCACGCGCCCGACATCGGGCGGCGCAACGAGATCTACATCCCGGCCGGCCGACGCTCGCGGACCGCACACGTGGACGTGCGTGACGTGGCCGCGGTCGCGGCACGAGCCCTCGTCGAGGATGGTCATACCGGCCGGGCCTACACGCCCACCGGACCGGCAGCCCTGACCTACGACGAGTGCGCCGCGATCCTGACCGACGTCCTGGGTCGGGCCATCCGCTACGCCGACCCGACGCCGTGGCACTACTGGCGCCGGATGAGCAACCGGGGGATGCCGGCCGCGATGATCGTCGTCACCCTCGGCATCTACACCGCCGCCCGGTTCGGACTCGCCTCGGGGCTGACCGATGACGTCCAGCGGATCACAGGACGCGCGCCGATCGACTTCAGGACATTCGCCGACGACCACCGCGACGCCTGGGCTATCGCCCAACCAGGAGGACTGACATGCAGGTGACCATCCTCGGCGCGACGGGGCGAATCGGATCGCTCGTCCTCGCCAACGCCCTTGCTGCGGGCCACACCGCGACGATCCTGACCCGCGGGTCCGGGGCGGCTCCGACCCCAGACGGCGTGACCGTCATCACGGGCGACATCGCCGACGCCGCGGCGATCCGGCGCGCGGTCGAGGGGAGCGATGCCGTTGTCGCGGCGCTCGGTCCACGAGCGAATGCCCTCGAAGACGAGCTCGCGCTCGAGCAGGGGATGCGCAACCTGGTGACGGCCATGACCGACGCGGGCGTCTCGCGGCTGGTGGCGCTGTCCGGCGCAGGGATCGATGTCCCCGGTGATACCAAGCCGTTGATCGACCGCGTCGTCTCCCGCTTCGTCCGCTTGGCAGCCCGTCACGTGGTCGGCGCTAAGTCGCGCGAGTTCGCGGTCTTCGCCGCGTCTGAGCTCGAGTGGACTGCCATTCGCCCGGCGATCGTCACCGACGGCGAGCCGCGCGGCTACCGCCTGTCCGAGCAGTTGCGCCCCGGCGCCCGGGTCACCCGCGCCGATGTCGCGGCCTCGATCGTCGACCAGCTCGAGGACCGGACGTTCGTCCGCGCCGCCCCGTTCGTGTTGCCGGGTTCGAAGGCTTAGCCATCCGGGCTCGACGCGGATCTACGGCTGCTCGACCAAGTGGCCCGAGGATCATGCCCTGCCCGAGCAATCGCCTGACGGCAGCACGCTCGCCTGGGACAGCAGGCGAGCCGCTGGTGGCACTGCAGGCCAACATCAACCGGGACATGGCGTCCTACCGCTTTCCGGACGACACGGCGCAAAGGACACGATGGAACGCGCTCGGGATCATGAACGACGGATCCCTCGACAGCCGCCGCTGGATCTCGACCGCGTCGTGGATGGGCCACCCCCGTATTTGGCTCGACCGTTCTTTCAGCGCCTTTCACGCAGCACCAGCTGCATCAAGTCCAGGGACGCCAGAGGCCGGAGCGTTGGGCCTGCGTCTATCATTGGCGATGAATGGCCCTCGCGAACCGATCAGGGCTGGGCAGCAGGGGCCGGACATGGCTGAGATCGAAGACCGCGGGATTCGCTCGGGTGGTCGCGGCGAAGACATGGCGGGTCCGGCAGTCGTCGCCTACACGACCGAGGACGACGCGCACCGCGTGGTCCGTCAAGCGGCGCACGCGCACGCGCTGGAGCACGGCTGCCTGCTGGTCCTGTACGCGGCCGATGCCGCAGGCTTCATGTCCGAGCCCCTGCCGAACACGATCGATGCCGACGGAGCCGAGGACCGTTTCGGTGGTCGCCTGGGCCTCGCGGATCTCGAGTACCTCGGGCGGCCGGAGATCGCCGGCCAGGTCGTGGAGGGTCGCGACGCGGGAGCACGGGTCGCTGCCTGGCTGCCGAAGGGTCATGGGATGGCAGCGCTGGCGGAGTATGCCTCCGCTCAGGGCGCCCATATCGTGTTCCTGCCCGAGGAGCTCGCTTCGCACGAGGAACTGAGCGCCAAGTTGTCAGGGCTGACGGATTCGGGCGGCGTGGCGCCGTCGGACATCGAGGTCCGGGTCGTGGGCTCCCCAGCCAGCACCGATGAGCGATAGGGCCTACCTCATCGCCCGATCGTGCCGACCGGGCGGGATCAGGCGCGGCGCCCGCCCATCGCGCTGGGGTCACCTCCTACAACCGCTCCCCAGCCAGCACGGCCGCCCATGGACACGGCCTCCTGCAGTCTACAGCGGCCGTAGTCTTCACCAGGTGAAAGCGGATGAGACGCACGGCCTCGGCTACGAGCGCGTCGATGACGATCCGAATGTCGAGGTGCTCCTCGCCACCATGGACGTCACGGCGGGATGGGATGCGACGCGCCGGCTCCGAGCATGGGAGCGGCACCAGATGCGCCTCGCTCCGGGTCAACGGCTGCTCGACGTAGGCTGTGGTCTGGGTGATGCGGCGCTCGCCCTGGCGGCCGACCTCGGGACTGACGGCGAGGTCGTCGGAGTCGACTCGTCCGCAGAGATGGTCCGTGGCGCCCGGGCGAGGGCGCGCACTGCACCGTGTCCGGCCCGATTCACGGTGGGCGACGCCCTCAATCTCGACGAGCCAGACGACTACTTCGACGTCGTGCGGTGCGAGCGGACCCTGCAGTGGGTGACGGATTCGACGGCAGCGGTGGCCGAGATGGTCCGCGTCCTGAAAGCGGGTGGCCGCCTCTCGCTCCTCGACACCGACTGGTCGACATTCGAGATCGACATCGGCGATGACGACCTCGCCAGACGAGTCCGCGACGCGATGAGCACCGAGCGACACCGACCATCCAACATCGGACGCCGGCTCGCCGACCTCGTCCAGGGGGTGGGCCTGGCGCTGATCGCCGAAACGTCAGAGACCCAGAGGTGGGATTCGTGGGATCCCGACGAGTCACCCGCTCCTGACGGATGCTTCTCGATGTCGAGCCTTGCCGATGACCTCGTCGACGCAGGCCAGCTCGACGTCGCTGACCGGGAATGGTTCGTGTCCACGATCCACGCGGCCGCACATGACGGCCGCTTCTCCATGGCCCTCACGATGTACGGGGTGGTGGCGGCGGCGCCACCAGGCAGCGTCTGAATCACCGAAGTTTCGCGGAGGCCGTGTTCGAACGGATCGACGTCCTGGGGGTGACGACCGCACGTTCGATCCCGAAAGGCAGGTAGGTCGAGGCGGGAGGAGTCAGAGCCACGATTTTCGATGGCGCCTGCGTGGGACGGACGACCACGAACCCCTCGCGTTCGGCCGCCAGGGCGAGCCGCTCGTCAAAGGTGACGAGCTGGAGGGTTGCGGGGTGGTCCTCGGCCGCCACGATCGCCGCACCGAGCTGAAGGGCGTCGGCGGTTCGCAACGGGTGGACACGAAGCAGCCGAATCGCGATCGTGCGAACAGCCGTGACCGGCTGTACCTCGCGCCATGCTCTGGCCAGGGCATCGAGGCGGCGCAGCCCTTCGCTCAGCGCTTGGGCTGTCAAGGTGCCGTCCCGTTCGAGGCGAGCGAGCGCCGAAACGCACTCCGCCTCCGTCGCCCACCAGGAGACGACTTCAGGGTCTACCTCGTATTCGCGCAACACGGCTCCGCTCGACGCTTCGGCGACTAGCAGGGGGACGACCGCTGAGCTGTCCCAGAACCTCATCGCCCGGAGTGCCGTTCCTGGAGGAGCGCTTCGACAGCACTGGCGCCCGGCGCGGTCGACGGCGGCGGTGTCCGTAGCAGGTCGAGCGGCGGCGGGGCGTCGCCGACGCGGATGACGCCAGCCCGTTCGAGGCGGCTCAGGCGGCCGGTCGGATCAGGAAACGCCGCCACCGGTTCCAGCCGAGCGACCGGCACACCTCGGTCGAGGATGAGGACGCTCTCACCGCTCCTGACCCGGTCGATGAGCGCGCTCAGCCCATTCTTGGCCTCAGTGATCGTTGCCGTGTTCATATGGCTAATGTAGCCATCTCATTCTGGCTTGTAAAGCATCTTCAGCACGTCCCCAACGTGTGCTATCGTGTGTGCTCTTGATGCCACATGGAGTTACACACGATGTCCCTGGTGCGGACGAACATCACCATCCCCGAGGATGTACTCGCGATGGTCGACGAGGTCGCGGGGCCTCGGGGCCGCAGCACGTACATCGCCGACGTCGTGAGCCGCCAGGTCCGGCGAGACCGTGCGCGCAAGGTCTTTCAGGCGACCCGGGGCGCACTCAAGTCGTCTGAGGCGTGGGGCCGGACGTCTGGGGAGGTCGATCTCAGCCTTCGCGAGGTTCGTGACAGCTGGGACCGCGACGAGCGCAAGGACGTGGAGTGACGCGGTACCTGCTCGACACGACCGTGCTCGTCGACCACGCGACCGATGCGTTCGGGGCATCGGACCTCATCGACCGGTTGTTCGGGGAGACCGGTGATCTCTACACCTGCGACGCAGTGGTCGCGGAGGCCCTGTCGAAGGGCGGCGACACTGAGCTCCACATCATCGAGCAGATGATCGAGGCGCTTGAGTACGTTGCGACGAGTCCCGATGCCGCAGCTTGGGCCGGCGCCGCCCGCCGGCGACGGAGTCGATCCTCTCCCCGAGGGATGGGGGATGCCCTCATCGCGGGCGTCGCCTGGAGCCTGGGCGCGACCGTCGTCACGCGGAACCCGCGCGACTTCACGGGGCTTGGTGTCCCGGTCCTCGGCTACGGGCAGCCCGCCTCCTGACCTCTCGACATCACCGTCGGACGGGCCTGGTCGCCAGGACCTCCGGCTTCTCGATCCCCTCGGTTTGGGGATGGGCTGGCCGTATCGAGGCCGGGCTCAGGCGTCGGCAGCGCGGCGCAGGCGCTCGAGTTCGCGCCGAAGGCGCTTGCTGGGCCGTCCCTCACCGCGGATGAGGTTGATCTGCGGCCCGGCCTCCGACGCGACCGGCGGGCTGTGGTCCACGTAGCAGGTCGCGGCGACGGGGGCGCCGACACGCGACTCGATCGGCCGTATGACCTCGACGATGCGATCGCGATCCGCGATGAAGGCCTCGACCCGATCGCCCAGGCGAACCTTCGTCGACGGCTTTGCCGGCGATCCATTCACGAGGACGTGGCCACCCTCGCACAACCGCGTGGCGAGCGGGCGGGTCTTCACGAGGCGCACGGCGCACAGCCAGCGATCGATCCGCGTCTCGTCGGTAGCGGCGGGATCCATCACGAGCTCTAGGGTCGCACAGGTCGACAGAACGCCGCGGCGTTCGCTGCCGCTCGCATCGTCCTGAACCGTGGTTGAAACGGACGGGGGCTTCACCGCCAAGTACGAGCCGGTCGCCAATCTGTCCGTGCAAGAATGCCAACGACGGCATCCGTCGTGCGGCGGCATCATCTGGTTAAGCGGCTTCACGCCATCGCGGAGCGCATGCCTGTGCCGTGGACCCTGGACGCCGAAACCGATCGCAGGCGGGCCAAAACGACGATCGGAAGGATCGAACCGATGACGCACGACCACCGCCTCGACGCCCGCGAGGTGCCATCGTCCCGGCACCACCTCCTGCTGCTGTTCGGGCGGATGAGCGAACCAGTCGAGCGATCCTGATGGACCACGACAGGGCACCGTCGACGATCACCGTCCTCGGATCGACGACCTGCGAAGACACCGCGCTCGTGACGAGCCGCCTGCGCGTGCTTGGCGTGCCGTTCCTGGACATCGACGTTGATACGGATCCGGCGATGGCGCAGCGACTGCTCTCGCTCAACCATGGCGACCGCGTGACGCCGACGGTCATCGCCGGCGACGACACGGCAGTCCAGGCGGAACCGACGCTCGAGGCGCTGGGGGAGCTGCTCAGCGCCGCAGGACACGCCGTCGTACCACCCCGGGCGATCGACTACCACGGCGAGCTGACGACACGGTCGATCCCCGTTCGCCACCTGGATGCCGTCGGGGGCGGGTCGTTCTCGCTCAAACAGTTCCGTGGCCGGCAGCAGGTCGCGCTCTTCCTCGCACACGGCGCCGACTGCCTCGTCTGTTTTGGCTACGCCCGGCAGCACGCTGGCCGGCGAGAGGCATTCGCGGAGGTTGACGGGGTACCACTGATCGTCGTTTCTGACGATCTCGGCCCGGCCACGGCTTGGCGCCACGGGATCGATGAGGCCGTGACGATCCTGGCCGACCCTGGCGGCGCATGGAAGCGGGAGGTCGCGACCCATGTCGGGTCCGAGGCGGGCGACGCCATGCTCCTGCTGCTCGACCGGTTCGGCGCGCCGCGCGCCGGGTCGATGGCCGCCGAGGCCGGTGGCCTGATCGACCCGAGCGACGCGGCCGAGTGGCTTCGGTTCCTCGCCCTCGAGTGTCCGGAGTGTTCCGGCGAGCTGCCCTGGCCGCCGCCGGGCTGACGTCCATGTGTCATGACCGCGGCTCGATGCCGTGGCGGCAGCCGGCATCAAGTCCCTCCCGGAGCAGTCGCTCGACGATGAGGCAGGTTTGGTCGGGGCGAGAGGATTTGAACCTCCGACCTCATCGTCCCGAACGATGCGCGCTACCAAGCTGCGCCACGCCCCGACCGAGGGTGCCCGTTGCAACAGGGCCTGCGGATGATAGCGCAAGCGGGCGGACGCCATCGGTGGGCGGCTCGAAACCGGGAACGCGTGTGTGACGTAGTTCCCGTGTCGGCCCGAATGCCCGACGCCGAGGAGGACGCCACATGCCGTCGATCACCACGAGTCCCGGGCTCTGTTCCAGTGGCGATGCGATCGTCGTCGGCGTCGGGAGCGGCGCGCCTGGT
>JBKJHI010000076.1:0-2579 GCA_046599085.1 Candidatus Limnocylindrales bacterium | reverse complement strand
TCTCACGATGGTGTGGGGATACTTGACGCTTTCGCAATATCTGATCACCTACTCGGGCAACCTTCCGGAAGAAGTGCCTTACTTCATCAAGCGCAATGAAGCGGGCTGGCAGATTCTGAGCGGATTCATCGTCCTCATCCAGTTCTTCATTCCGTTCACCGCTCTGCTGGCATCGCGAGTGAAACGGTATGCGAAGAACTTGGTCGCGGTGGCGCTGATGATCTTCTTTATTCGAATCTTCGACACCTACTGGGTTTTGATGCCGTCCATGCGAGGACCGCAGCAAAGCCTGGCCGAGTCGATGAATTTCGCCAACCATTGGCAGGATTGGCTCGCCCTCCTCGGCTTCGGAGGCCTCTGGTTTGGTCTATTCGGCAGCCAGATGCACCAAGCCGCCGTACTGCCGAAGCACGACACACGACTCTTGGAGTTGGAACATGCACACTAGGGAAGAAGAACCGCAGGATCCGACAAAGAAATACGATACGCGTGACCTCCCCATGGGCGGAGTAATCAAGGGTGTCGTAGCATTCTTCTTGTTCACGATCATCATGGGCCCGGCCGGATGTCTGGCCCTGAAGTCGGTGGGCGGCAACGTTGGCGCGCCATATTTTGGGCATGAGCCTTTGCCCGCGTTCGATGAGGCTGATTTCAGTTCGCGAAAAATTCCCAAGAAGCCGAACCCGCTTCTGCAGAACAACATCACCGCGGCAACCGATATGCACAACCTTCGCCGCCGGGAAAACCTGATCCTCAAGAACGGCGGGATAAACCCCACGACGAAGAAGCAGACGATCCCGATCGAAACGGCAATCAACGAAGAAGCCGCCGTGGCGGGGAATTAACGCGATGAAGCCACGTATTGCCCTCTCGATAGTGATTGGATCGGTCTTGGCGGTTGCCGGCACGGGCTACCTGGCCTATCTTTTGAAGCAAGACCAGGGCGAGGATCTCACCAAGCAACTGGCGGTCAATCAGAAGTTGAACGCCCAGGTGCCACTCGATGCAGTTCTCCGGGACGAGAACGGTAAGGAGGTCAAGTTCGGCAGCCTGTTCAAGGGTCGCCCCGTTCTTCTGATGCCGATTTTCTATACATGCCGAAGTGCTTGTACAGTCGAACTCGAGTCCGCGCTGAAGGCGTTCCGGGATATGCGGACCGATATCATCGGCAAGCAATACGATGTCGTCACGGTCAGCATCCACCCGCGTGAAACCGCCGAGCTGGCTCGTACCAAAAAAGCAGAGTTTCTCAAGCGCTACCTGGCCGGCCGCGAGGAGCAGCGTGAGGCCGCGACCGCGGGTTGGCGTTTCATGACCGGCGATGAGGATCAAGTCCAGCGAATCGCGCAGTCCGTAGGATTCAAGTACACCTACACCCCGGAGAAAGATCGGGTCATCCATCCGTCGGCCTTGATGATCTTGACTCCCGAAGGACGCGTCTCGCGTTATCTCATCGGCACGATCTATCCGCAGCCCTTTACGCGGAACGCGCTCTTGGAAGCAGGTCAGAACGTTATTGGCGAGCAGGCGCAGGCTGTGAGCTATTTCGGCTGCTTTACTTATGACCCGACAACGGGCAAGACGATGTTTCACGTCAAGCGTGCGATCCAGATTGTGGGAGCCATCACGTTACTGGCCATGGTGCTCTCCATTCTCTCGATGAATCGCCGCTTCAAGGAAGAACACGGAATCAAGGAGGCTTCGAGCGAGTCCAAACCGCTCAGTTAACGTCTATGTGGAACTACCCCCTGGCACCCCCGCAGGCCTCGAATCTCGCGGCCAATAACGATATGATCTTCGGGCTGATCACGGCCCTGACGATCTTCTTCACCGTCATCGTTCTGCTGATGGTGGGAATCTTCGCGATCAAGTATCGCCGGGGATCGAGTGCCAACCGCGACAACATCGTCCACCATAGCCAGAAGCTTGAATATCTTTGGTCGGTGCCGCCGCTAATCCTTGGTCTCATCATTTTCGCGATCAGCGCCAAGGAGTTCGTCACGATGCGAACCCCACCCAAGGATGCGATGGAGATCTTCGTCATCGGCAAGCAATGGATGTGGCACATGCAGCACCCCAACGGTGTGCGTGAGAACAATACGCTTCACGTGCCCCTGGGCAAGCCGGTCAAGTTGACGATGATTTCCCAAGACGTGATCCATGCGTTCTATGTCCCCGCTTTTCGCCAGCAGTTTCACGTCATTCCCGGGCGTTACACCACGATTTGGTTCACCCCCACGAAAGAGGGCCGCTACCCAATCTTCTGCAACATGTACTGTGGAACCCAGCACTCGGAGATGGGGGGCTACGTCTATGTCGTGAGCCAAGCCGAATACGGCAAATTCTTGGCTCGGGGCGGCGACGCGGTGAATCCCAAGGTCACATCCCTTATCGAACAAGGCAAGGCAGAGTTCGATCGTCTCGGCTGCAATCGTCCGTGCCATGGCGAAGCGGACACCCCGCAGGGTCCGAGCCTGAACGGATTGGCGAATAGCAAGCGGTACTTCACCGACGGTAGCTCGGCCATAGCGGACGACACATACCTGCGTGAGTCGATCATCAACCCCTTCCAGAAGATC